>NZ_JBANDC010000011.1:0-176506 GCF_038896935.1 Collimonas rhizosphaerae | reverse complement strand
CCCCCCCCCCCCCCCCCCCCCCCCCCCCCCCCCCCCCCCCCCCCCCCCCCCCCCCCCCCCCCCCCCCCCCCCCCCCGGCTTTTTTCATGACTTGGCCAGGCGTCGGGTTCAGGCCAGCACGCGGCGCAGCCAGTTGCCGATGTCGGCAACTTCTTCCGCGCACACCGAGTGCGGCATCATGTATTCATGCCATTCGACCTGGTAGCCCAGCTGTGCCAGCAAGTCGCGCGATTTTTCCGCGCGGTCGATCAGCACCACCGGATCGCCGCGGCCATGGGCCTGGAAAATCGGCGTGTGCTGGTTGGCGGCATGGCGTTCGGCGGCGGTCTTGTCGCTCAGCGGCAGGTAGCCGGACAGGCACATCAGGCCGGCCAGTTTTTGCGGATAACGCAAACCGGTCTGCAGCGCCATCGCGCAGCCTTGCGAGAACCCGGCGATCACGATCTTGTCGGCGGCGATGCCGAGCGCGATCTGCTGCGCGATCAAGGCTTCGATTTCGATTTGCGATTTGCGCAGTCCGGCTTCGTCTTCGCGCCGGATCAGGTCGGTGGTCAGGATGTCGTACCAGGCCGGCATCACGTAGCCGTTGTTGATGGTCACCGGGATGGCCGGCGCGCTCGGGAACACGAAGCGGATGCCGGGGCAGCCGTCCAGGTCCAGTTCTTTCACGATAGGAACGAAGTCGGAGCCGTCGGCGCCGAGGCCGTGCATCCAGATGACAGCCGCGGTTGGCGTTTCAGAAGTAGCGATTTCCAGGGTTTCGAGAGTGCTTGGCATGGGATGGTCCGGATAGAAAGATGGTTGGAAACTAGGGAAGCGATGGCGTCAGATCACCATCAGGTCTTTGCCGACGATGATTTCACCGCTGAATTGCTTGCACGCCTCGGCCGACCACATGTCGTCGCTGATGGCCGGGTCGCCGCCGGGCACGAAATGGCTCAGCACCAGCGTCTTGACGCCGGCGCGCGCCGCTATCCGGCCGACCTGGGCGGTGCTGGTATGGCTCTTGACCAGGTGGTCGAGCAGGGTCGGCGCGTTGTCGACGGTCTTCATCAGTTTTTCCAGCGCCGGCAGGTACATGACTTCGTGCACCAGCACGTCGGCGCCCTTGGCCAGCTTGATCAGGTTCTCGCTGTAGGCGGTATCGCCGGAGAACACGACCGAGCGGTCCTTGGTGTCGAAACGATAGGCGAAGGCGGGCTTGAGCGTGTAGTGGTCGACCAGCGCGGCGGTCATCTTGACCTGGTCGTTTTCCATGACCACGCACGGGCCGTCGAATTCGTGGGTGTTGATCAAGGGGCGCAATGGCGGCCGGCCTTCTTCCTGCATGCGGGTGGCGATGTCGATGGCGTTCATGTGGACAAAATCGTCCATCATCTGGCGCATTCCCGGCGGCCCGTACAGATGCACAGGCGTCGCCAGGCCGGTGGCCCAGGCCAGGAACACCAGGTTGCCGAGGTCGGCATTGTGGTCGGAATGCTGGTGGGTCAGGAAAATATCGCGTATCTGCGGCAGCTTGATGCCAGCCTTGGTCAATTGCAGGGCGACGCCGTTGCCGCAGTCGACGACATATGGCTGTCCGTCTACCAGCAGCACATTGGCCGGCGCCGCGCGCAAGGCCGACGGCGTCGGTCCGCCCTTGGTGCCCAGCAGGATCAGTTGCGTGCCCTTGTTGGCGGCGGTCGTCTGCGCTTGCACCGCCGGTAGCCAGGGCAAGGCCGCGGCACTGCCCGCGGCCAGCGCGAGTCGCATGAAATCACGGCGCGAAGCGCGGGAGCGAGGCTCATTCATTGTCTGTTTTCCCCTTCAGGCACAGCCCGACGATATCGGCGGCGTTGGCTTTTTGCTGCCAGGCCGAGACCTGGTTTTTTGCGGCATTGCGCAGGCTGTCTTGTATCTCCTGGGCCGGCGCCAGGTCTAGCGTCATTTTATGGTCGCGCATGCGGCTGTAGTTGCCGGCGATGCGATCCTTGACGCTGCTCCAGGAGCCAGCGGCGGTGCGTTGGGCCGCTTCTGTCAGTATCGCCTGCTGTTCCGGTTTCAGCTGCTGCCAGACATCCTGGTTGATGACGGTGTAGCTCAGCGGGATGGAGTAGCTGACCGCGCTGAAATTGCGCAGCTGTTCCCACAGGCGGTTGCCGGCGCCGCCGTCGCCCGACGACAGCACCGCATTCAGTTCGCCGGCGGCCAGCTTGGCCGGGACTGCTGAAAACGGCAGGTTCACGCTTTGCGCGCCGACTTGTTCAAATACGGCGCGGCTGTTTTCATCGTAGGTGCGGATCCGCAGCGCCCGCAAGGCCGCCAGGCCGGTCAGCGGCGTGGCCGACCAGATGCCCGATGGCGGCCACGGCGTGACGTACAGCAGGTGTGCGTTGAGCTTGCGCAGGTGCTGCTCGGCTGCCGGCTGGGCGCAGCTGGCGAGCGCCCTGGCCTGGTCGAAGCTGCTGACCGTGAATGGCAGCGAGGACAGCAGGAAGAACGGATCGCTGGCGCCGACGATGCCGGCAAACAGCGTGGCCATTTCGACCTTGCCATCGCTGACGGCGCCGACCTGGGCGCTGCCCTTGAACGGGTTCTGGGTTTCCTGCTGGGTATCGATGGCGAGCGTGCCGCCGGCCAGCTGCTTGACGCTGGCCGCAAACTGCAAGTCGGCGGCGGCGGTGACCGAGGTCGCCGGATATTCGTTGATCAGGCGCAGGGCCTGGGTTTGCGCCAATAAAGGTGGGTTAAGCGCCAATGTCAGTAACGGCAGGAGCAAGGCTGTGATCATGCGAGATTTGGCAACGGTGGTTGGCAACATGATGCTGTTCGCTGAAAAATGGTTGGAAGACATCGAAGCTTGCTTAAAGATGGCGGAGCGTGCCCCTGCCGATAGGAGCAACAATATACCGGATACGCGCATTCGAAGCTATTTGGAAAGGTTCTCCGCTACGAATTTACGGTCAGCGTTGAATCAAGAGCCGAGGAATCCAGATTTTCGATTCAATCGTGTTTTTTGCGGGTTATAGTTGCCAGGTTCCTGGGGAGCAATATTTTTAACCAGAGTTTCACCGACTGCTATAGCTTGAGAGGCAAGATGAAATCATTGATGGTGGCGGTCCTTTATGTACTTCTTACGGGCCAGGCTCTCGCAGAAGAAGCTGAGGTCAAAGTTTTTGCAATTCAGGGAGAGCGTCTGCAATACCAGCCGCCTCAGGGCTGGAAAATCGCATATATGGAAGGGACGCCGGACGGCGATTATGTGATTGAGTACCTTCCTGATGGCGAAAATCTGGCGTCCTGGCGGACCGGTTATCTTTCGATACGCCGTAAATCCTTACCTTCTGAAAATATCATGGATCAGATCAAGGCCAAAAAACTGCATTTGCCGGCGTTGGTGGCGGCACAGTTGCAGCAAGATGCAAAGCAAGGATGCCAAGGAAAGTTTGAAGCCATGAGTCACCGCGACAATACATACAATAATTTATATTTTTCGGTAAGCGGCGGTTTTTGCGGCAAGTACGGCAGCGCAGCCCCATACGGCGAAGGCAGTATCGTTGCCGTTGTCGAAGCGAAGGCTAATTTTTTCACTATCCAGTATGGCTGGCGTCCCGCCAGCGATACTGACCTGAAAGATTATGCTTGGCGGATTACACCGGAAAACGCTGAGAAATATATCAAATCGATTATGCGAATGCGCGTTTGCGAAGATGCTGCGGCTTGCCAGCCTTAGAAATCACGGTAGCGGGTTTGCCGCAACTGTCGGGCGAATTGCAGATTTGGGCCGAAATGCCTTGCACAGCGCCTCGTTGGTTTCGATGTACGGGCCGCCGATCAGGTCGATGCAGTAGGGCACGGCAGAGAAAATGCCGGATACCTTTTGTTTGCCGTCAGCGTCCTTCAAACCCTCCAGGGTTTCCTTGATAGCCTTCGGCTGGCCGGGCAGGTTCAGGATCAATGCCGCATGGTCGGCGCTTTCGCGGATCACCGCGACTTGCCGCGACAGGATCGCGGTAGGCACGAACTGCAGGCTGATCTGCCGCATCTGTTCGCCGAAGCCGGGCATTTCCTTGGTAGCCACCGCCAGGGTCGCTTCCGGCGTCACGTCGCGCCGCGCCGGGCCGGTGCCGCCGGTAGTCAGCACCAGGTCGCAACGCTGCTGGTCCACCAGCTCGACCAGGGTTTGTTCGATCAGTGCGCGGTCGTCGGCGATCAGGCGGGTTTCGACTTGCCAGGGAGTGCTGAGCGCAGCCGCCAGCCAGTCTTGCAGGGCGGGGATGCCCTGGTCCTGGTAGACGCCGGCGCTGGCGCGATCGGAAATCGACACCAGGCCGATCTTCAGGCTTTGCTCAGGATTTGTTGTGCGCATTTTGTTAGTCTTGCTGGTCTTCGTCGTCCTGTTCCCCGTCGTCCGCTCCGGCGCCGGGTTTCTGCAGCTGTTTCAGCAGCTGGAAGATTTCGCGGTAAGCCTTGGGCGGCTTGTTCTCCGCCTGTTCCTTGCGGCCGTTGCGGATCAGGGTGCGGATGTGCTGCACGTCCAGTTCAGGGTGCTGCGCCAGCAGTTCGGTCAGCGCGCCGTCGTCCTTCAGCAGGCGGTCGCGATGGCGCTCCAGCGCGTGCATGGCGGCGGTGTCGGCTTTCGACAAGCCTCTCCAGCTATCCAGGGTTTTCTGGATCTCGGCGATTTCGTGCGGCTCCAGCGTACGCATTTTCTTGCCTACGTACTGGGTCTGGCGGCGGCGCCCTTCGTGGTCCTTGATCTGCTGGCATTCGAGGATGGCGTCGCGCACATCTTCCGGCATCGGCACCCGCTTGACGCGGTCGCGCGACTCGGCGATCAGCTCTTCGCCGAGCTTCTGCAGGGCAGTCATCTCGCGCTTGAGCTGGGACTTGGAGGGACGGTCGTATTCTTGTTCGAACTCGCTGGACTGAAAGCCGCAGGAGCCCCGGTTGGGATTTGGCATGATGTTAAGGGTACTTCCATACTGTAAACGACTGCTATGATAACCGTTTTATACCTTTTCCAAAGAAAACCGACCCATGAGCGACTCCGTATTTATCCATAGTCAAGAGCAATTGCAACAGTTGGCGCAGGATGTCTTGCGTTATGCGCGGGAAAAAGGCGCTTCCGGCGCCTCTGTCGAAATCAGCGAAGGCAGCGGCTTGTCGGTGGGCGTGCGCAAGGGCAGCGTCGAAACGATCGAGCAAAACAAGGACAAGGGCATGGGCGTCACCGTCTACCTGGGCGAGGAAGGCCATACCCGGCGCGGCAATGCCAGCACCTCCGATTTTTCGGCCAAAGCCCTGCAAGACACGGTGGAAGCGGCCTACAACATCGCCCGCTTTACCGCCGAGGACGATTGCGCCGGCTTGCCGGATGTTGATACTTTGGAAATGAATCCGCTGGACCTGAAGCTGTGTTCGCCGTGGCTGATTTCGGCGGAAGAAGCTGTCGAACTGGCAAAACGTTGCGAAGCGGCAGCATTTGCCGTCGACAAGCGCATCACCAACAGCGAAGGCGCCGGCGTCTACGCCCAGCAATCGCACTTCGTCAGCGCCAATTCGCGCGGTTTCATGGGTGGTTATCCGTTTTCGCGGCACACCATTTCAGTCGCGCCCATCGCCGGCAAGGGCGGCAACATGCAGCGCGACGACTGGTACTCGTCGATGCGCGATCCGCGGCAGCTGGCCAAGCCGGAAGCGATCGGTCGTTACGCCGCGGAGCGCGCACTGGCGCGGCTGAATGCGCGCCAGCTGGATACCCGCAAATGCCCGGTGCTGTTCGAGGCGCCGCTGGCGGCCGGCCTGCTGGGGGCCTTCGTGCAGGCGGTGTCGGGCGGCGCGCTGTACCGCAAGTCGACCTTCTTGCTGGATACCCTGGGCAAACCGGTGTTTGCGCCGCATATCCAGATCGTGGAAGACCCGCACGTGATCGGCGCGGTCGGTTCTGCGCCGTTCGACGAGGAGGGCGTCAAGACGCAGAGGCGCGACGTGGTCAAGGACGGCGTGGTGCAGGGCTACTTCCTGTCGACCTATTCGGCGCGCAAGCTGGGCATGAAAACCACCGGCAATTCCGGCGGCTCGCATAACCTGAGCATGACTTCGTCGCTGACCAAATCCTCGGACAACTTCAAGGCGATGCTGAAAAAGCTCGATACCGGCCTGCTGGTGACCGAGCTGATGGGGCAGGGCGTCAACTACGTCACCGGCGACTATTCGCGCGGCGCTTCCGGCTACTGGGTAGAAAAGGGCGTGATCCAGTACCCGGTGGAGGAGATCACGATCGCCGGCAACATGAAAGACATGCTGGCGCAGATCGTCGCCATCGGCGCCGATTCGCTGATCCGCGGCACCAAGCAGACCGGCTCGGTATTGATCGAAAGCATGACCGTGGCAGGCAACTGACCGCAGGCCTCGGCGCCTTGTCGAGGCGGCTTTAGCCGGTATCCGACACCTCCCTCGCGGAGGTGTTTTTTTGTCTCCATTTTTTGCCCCCATTGCTTGCATTGTCAAAAACATCAAAAAAAGCAAGCGCTTGCGCAAGCGCTTGCTTTCCACTAAGATTGATCGAAAATCAGGTCGCGGACGATATTTCGGCGCGGCCCAGGCAAAGATAAAAGACGCAAGGAGACAAATGAAAATCCCGCATCCAGGCGAGGCAACCAGCCTCCGTCCAGCATCAGAACCGATATCCGTGATTGAGCGATCGCTCACGCTGAAAGCCATGTTGGCTGCGGTTATCTATTGATTTCTCTGGATTTCTCTGAAGAATATTTATCCTGTCACACAAACTGTTTATCGATTCGACGGCTTTTGAAAAAAACTGATCGATCAGTCAAAACAAGGGGTTGTCCATGAAACCTGAAGCAGGCGCAACGCCAATCCTCGAGATGCGCGGCATCTCCAAGACCTTCAGCGGCCTGCGGGTGCTGAAAGAGGTCGACCTGACCGTGTATGCCGGCGAAGTCCATGCCTTGATGGGCGAGAACGGCGCCGGCAAGTCGACCCTGATGAAAGTGCTGTCCGGCGCCCACCAGGCCGACGCCGGCGGCGAGATCCGCATCGACGGCCGGCGCGTCGCCAGCTACGGCCCGGGCGCCGCCAAGGAACATGGCGTGGCGGTCATCTACCAGGAGTTGAGCTTGTGCCCCAACCTGAGCGTGGCCGAGAACATCTATCTCGGGCGCGAACTGAAGCGCGGCTGGAGCGTCGACCGCAAGGCGATGGAGGCTGGCTGCGTCGACGTCTTGAAACGCCTGGGTGCGGAATTCAAGCCGCAGACCAAGGTCAGCACGCTGTCGATCGCTGAACGCCAGCTGGTGGAGATTGCGCGTGCGATCCATGCCCATGCGCGGATCCTGGTGATGGACGAACCCACGACGCCGCTGTCTTCGCGCGAGACTGACCGTTTGTTCGCGCTGATCCGCCAGTTGCGCCAGGAGGGCTTGGCGATCGTCTACATCAGCCATCGCATGGCTGAAATCTACGAATTGTCGGACAAGGTCTCGGTATTGCGCGACGGCAAGCACGTCGGCATGCTGGCGCGCGCAGAGCTGTCGGCCGAAGCGCTGGTGAAAATGATGGTGGGGCGCGACCTCTCCGGTTTCTACAAGAAGGAACATGCGCGTTACGATCCCGGCAATGTCGTCATGCGGGTGCGCGACATGGCTGACGGCAAACGGGTCCGCGGCTGCAGTTTCGACCTGCACGCGGGCGAGGTGCTGGGCATCGCCGGCCTGGTCGGCGCCGGCCGCACGGAGCTGGCGCGCCTGATCTTTGCCGCCGATCCGCGCATTTCCGGCACGCTGGAAGTGGCCGGCAAGGCGGTGACATCGCTGCGCGGCCCGGTCGATGCGATCCGCGCCGGGGTCGCCTACCTGACCGAAGACCGCAAATCGCAAGGCCTGTTCCTGGACATGAGCGTGCGCGACAACATCAACGTCTGCGCCTGCGTGCCGGACGCCAGCCATGGCGGCGTGCTGGACCGCAGCCGCGGCGCGCAGCGCGCCGGCGCCGCCATCAAGTCGCTGGCGATCCGGGTGGCTTCGCCCAACATCAATGTCGGCGCACTGTCGGGCGGCAATCAGCAGAAGGTGCTGCTGGCGCGCCTGCTGGAAATCAAGCCGCATGTGCTGATCCTGGACGAACCGACGCGCGGAGTCGACATCGGCGCCAAGTCGGAGATCTACCGCATCATCAACGAACTGGCCCAGGCCGGCATCGGCGTGGTGGTGATTTCCAGCGAACTGCCGGAAATCGTCGGCACCTCGGATCGGGTGCTGGTGATGCGCGAAGGCGAGCTGGTGGCCGAACTGGGCGGGCATTCGGGACGTGAAATCACCCAGGAAAACATTATCGAGCTGGCGACCGGCGCGCAGCAGGTGGAGCCGCAGGCGGCATGACCGGCAGGCGGCTTGAGCACGCAAGGCGGCAATCATGAATCAGAACAGCATGGAGACAAATATCATGGAAGCAAGTAGCAAGATCACGGCCGAGACCATCGGCAAGCGCGAACAGCTGCGCGATTTGTTGCGCACGGTCGGCATGCTGCCGGTGCTGCTGTTGCTGGTGCTGGGTTTCGCCCTGATGAGCGAAAATTTCTTCACGGTGCAGAACCTGTCGATCATCACCCAGCAGGCGTCGGTGAATATCGTGCTGGCGGCCGGCATGACCTTCGTCATCCTGACCGCAGGCATCGACCTCTCGGTCGGCGCGATCCTGGCGGCGTCGGCAGTGGTGGCGATGCTGGCTTCGCTGTCGCCGCAGTTCGGCATGCTGGGGATCGCCGCCGGCATCGGTTTCGGCCTGCTGCTGGGCCTGGCAAACGGCGTCCTGATCGCTTTCATGCGCTTGCCGCCG
Organism: Collimonas rhizosphaerae; assembly: GCF_038896935.1. Taxonomy (NCBI): domain Bacteria; kingdom Pseudomonadati; phylum Pseudomonadota; class Betaproteobacteria; order Burkholderiales; family Oxalobacteraceae; genus Collimonas; species Collimonas rhizosphaerae. The sequence goes on along the minus strand of NZ_JBANDC010000011.1, from coordinate 167,668 downwards.
TTCATCGTCACGCTCGGCGCGCTGACCGCGATGCGCGGCCTGGCGCGGCTGCTGGCGGACGACAAGACAGTATTCAACGCGGAGCTGCCGTTTGCCTTCATTGGCAACGATTCAGTGCTGGGCGTGCCCTGGCTGGTGATCATCGCCTTGCTGGTGGTGGCGGTTTCCTGGTTCATCCTGCGCCGTACCGTGATCGGCGTGCAGATCTACGCGGTGGGCGGCAACCATGAAGCGGCGCGCCTGTCCGGCATCAAGGTCTGGAAGGTGCTGCTGTTCGTGTATGCGGTGTCGGGCTTGCTGGCCGGCCTGGGCGCGGTCATGACTGCATCGCGCCTGTCCGCCGCCAACGGCTTGCAGCTGGGGCAATCCTACGAGCTGGATGCGATCGCGGCGGTGATCCTGGGCGGCACCAGCTTTACCGGCGGCGTCGGCTCCATCGGCGGCACCCTGGTCGGTGCGCTGATCATCGCAGTGCTGACCAACGGCCTGGTGCTGCTGGGCGTGTCCGACATCTGGCAATACATCATCAAGGGCATCGTGATCATCGGCGCGGTGGCGCTGGACCGTTACCGCCAGTCTGGCGCGCGTACCTGAGCCTGATCAAAAGATTTCTCGACCACCGGGTGCGACAAGCTGGTCGTTGTCCCTGGATTTTCATATGACCGGCAACAGGAGATCAAGCATGATGAAAAAAATCGCTATGGCCGCAATACTTCCGCTGACGCTGGCCTTGACCATGTCGGGCGTGGTGCAGGCGCGTGAGCTGAAGGCAGTCGGCATCACCGTCGGTTCGCTCGGCAATCCTTATTTCGTGACGCTGGCCAACGGCGCCAAGGCCAAGGCCCAGCAGATCAATCCCAACGTCAAGGTCACCGCGGTGTCGGCCGACTATGACCTGAGCAAGCAGTTCACGCAGATCGACAATTTCATTTCAGCCGGGGTCGACCTGATCCTGCTCAATGCTACCGATCCGGTCGCCATCGAGCCGGCCATCAAGAAAGCGCAAAAGGCCGGGATCGTGGTGGTGGCGGTGGATGTCGGCGCCAAGGGCGTCGATGCCACGGTGCAGACCGACAACGAACTGGCCGGCAAGCTGGCCTGCAAATACCTGGTCGACAAGCTGGGCGGCAAGGGTAACGTGATCATCCAGAACGGGCCGCAGGTGACCGCCGTCACCGACCGCGTCAAAGGCTGCAAAGCGGTGTTTGCCGCAGCGCCCGGCATCAAGTTGTTGTCCGACGACCAGGATGGCAAGGGCTCGCGCGAAGGCGGCCTGAACGCCATGCAAGGCTACCTGACGCGTTTCCCGAAAATCGACGGCTTGTTCACCATCAACGATCCGCAGGCGATCGGCAGCGACCTTGCCGCCAAGCAGCTCAAGCGCAGCGGCATCATCATCACTTCGGTCGACGGCGCGCCGGACATCGAAGCGGCGTTGAAATCGGGCACGTCGATCCAGGCATCGTCCAGCCAGGACCCTTGGGCCCAGGCCCAGGATGCGGTGGCCATCGGCTACGACATCCTGAACGGCAAGCGTCCCGCCAAGCCGGTGGTTTTGCTGGCGCCGGTGCTGATTACTCATGATAATGTCGCTACCTATAAAGGCTGGTCCAGCCAGCGCTGACGTGAAAAGGCGGCTGCCGGAACCGGGTTGCCGGCAGCCGCCGGCCTAAAGCAAGGGGAGAACAAGTGGCTACGATGGATGATGTCGCAAGAATCGCGAAGGTCTCGACTTCGACGGTCTCGCATGTCTTGAACGGTACGCGCAAGGTGAGTCCGGCTACCGTGCGTGCGGTAGAAGCGGCGATCGAGGCGCTCGGCTACATCCCCAACACCCTGGCGCGCTCGCTGGCGCGTTCGACATCGAATACGATCGGCGTGGCGATTTCCGCGCTCTCCAACCATTATTTCAGCGAAACCGTGCACGCCATCGAAACCGAATGCGCCAGGCACGGCATCATGATGCTGTATGTCGACACCCGCGACGATCCGGAGCAGGAACTGCGCGCGGTCAAGGCGCTGCACCACCGGCGGGTCGACGGCATCCTGCTGGCGCCGTCCGCCGATCCGCAGCACCTGGCGCTGGAATACCTGCGCGCCAACGAGATCCCGGCGGTGCTGGTGGACCGCCTGGTGGCGCAGGGTTTCGACCAGGTCGGCGTGGAAAACAAGAAATCCTCGCAGGAGCTGGTCAGCCACCTGGTCGAGCATGGCCATAAACGCATCGCATTGATTTCCGGCAGCCCGGGCCTGACCACGACCGACGAGCGGATTGAAGGCTACCGCGCGGCGCTGGACGCCGCCGGCCTGCGCTTCGACCCGGCGCTGCTGGTCAGCGGCGAATCCAGCAGCGAACCGGCAAGGCGGGCCACCCGCCAGCTGCTGACGTTGGCGGCGCCGCCGACCGCCATCATGGCCGCCAACAACCTGATGACCATCGGCGCCATGCATGCCTTGCGCGACGCCAAGGTCGACGTGCCGGAACAGATCGCCTTGGTCGGTTTCGACGATTTCGACTGGGCCGATTTTTTCATTCCGCGCCTGACCGTGATGGCGCAGCCGGTCAAGGAACTGGGAATGCGGGCAGTCAAGCTGCTGATGAAGCGGATCGAAGCGCCGGACGGCAAAAAACAGACGGTACGGCTGGCGCCGACGCTGCGCATCCGCAACTCCTGCGGCTGTCTTTGATACTTTTTACTGGAAACGGATATCTATGGGTAGTCCCATTTCGCTAGGGATAGATCTCGGCACGTCGGAACTGAAAGCGGCATTGCTGGACGAAAGCGGCACGGTGCTGGCGCATGCCGGGGCCCGCCTGGCTATCTCGCGGCCGCAGGCCGGCTGGTCGGAGCAGGATCCGGAAGACTGGTGGCAAGCCTGCCTGGCGGGCCTGCATCAGTTGCGGCAGCAGCAGCCGGGCGCGTACGCCAGGGTGCGCTGCATCGGTCTGTCAGGACAGATGCATGGCGCAGTGCTGCTGGACCGGGACAACCATGTGCTGCGCCCGGCGATCCTGTGGGACGATTCGCGCGCGCTGGCACAGGCGCAATGGCTGGAGCGCGCGCATCCTGCTTTCGCCGGCATCACCGGCAGCCTGCCGATGGCGGGGTTGACCGCGCCCAAGCTGTTGTGGCTGCGCGAGCATGAGCCGCAGCTGTTCAGCCGGATTTCCTGCGTGCTGTCGCCCAAGGATTACCTGCGCCTGCGCCTGACCGGCGAGCGCATCAGCGACGTCTCCGACGCCGCCGGCACGCTGTGGCTGGACGTGCATAAGCGCGACTGGTTCGAGCCCATGCTGCAAGCCACCGGGCTGGAGCTGCATCACATGCCGCGGCTGGTGGAAGGTTCGGCGGCGTCAGCCGACCTGAGCGCGGCCGCGGCATCGCAGCTGGCGCTGCAGCCGCCGGTGCTGGTGGCCGGCGGCGGCGGCGACAATCCGGTATCGGCGGTGGGCATCGGCGCGATCGAGGCCGGCCAGGCTTTTGTCACGCTCGGCACCAGCGCCGCCATGGTCGCGATTACCGACCATGTGGCCGGCAATCCGGCCAGCGCGGTGCACAGCTTTTGCCACGCGCTGCCGCAGCGCTGGTACACCATGGGTGCGATGCTGGCCGGCGCCAGCTGCCTGCGCTGGGCCACCCAGCTGCTGGGACAGGCCAGCGAGCAGGCCTTGCTGCAACAGGTGCAAGAGCATTTGCCGCTGGACCAGCCGGTTCCCGCGGCGACGCCGTTGTTCCTGCCTTACCTGGCTGGCGAGCGCACCCCGCACAACGATCCGCTGCTGCGCGGCGGCTTCATGAACCTTGCTTATGAGACGACGCCGGCGATGCTCGGTTATGCGGTGCTGGAAGGCGTGGGTTTCGGCCTGCGCGATGCGATGGCCGCAGTGCAGTCGGCGGGCGCGGAAGTGGCCGCCTGTTCGCTGGTCGGCGGCGGCGCCCGCAGCGACTATTGGGCGCAGCTGCTATCGAACATCCTCGACCGCGAAATCTACACCCTGTCGGGCAGCGAGCTCAGCGCCTGCATCGGCGCCGCCAAGCTGGGTTTCCTGGCGTATGGTTGCGGCCAAGACTTGCCGGGCCTGGGCATGCCGGTCAAGGCGCGCTTCGTGCCGGCAGCCGGGCAGCAGGAAGTTCTGCAAGAGCGCTACCGCAAATTCCGCGGATTGTTTTCCGCTGCGCAGGCTCTGCACGACTGAACTTTGACGAATTTTTGACTTCTTACTGCATTCCCTAGCCACAAGGATAGACATGAACCAGCTGGACCAGCTCAAGCAATATACGACCGTCGTAGCAGACACAGGCAATTTCAAGCAGCTGGCGCAATTCAAGCCGCGCGACGCCACCACCAATCCATCGCTGATCCTGAAGGCCGTGCAGCAAGCCGATTATGCGCCGCTGCTGGCCGAGACGGTCGCCGCCCATGCCGATAGCGCGCTGGACCAGATCGTCGACCAGGTGCTGGTGCGTTTCGGCCTGGAGATCTTGCAAGTGGTGCCGGGCCGGGTCTCGACCGAAGTCGACGCCAGGCTGAGTTTCGACACCGCCGCCACGGTGGCCCGGGCGCGCCGCATCATGGCCTTGTATGAAGCCGCCGGCATTGGCCGCGAGCGGGTGCTGATCAAGATCGCTTCAACCTGGGAAGGGATCCAGGCCGCGGCCATCCTGGAGCGCGAAGGCATACGCTGCAACCTGACCCTGCTGTTTTCCTTTTGCCAGGCGATTGCCTGCGGCGCCGCCAAGGTACGCCTGATCTCACCATTCGTCGGCCGCATCTACGACTGGTACAAGAAATCCGCAGGCAGCGCCTGGGATGAATCAGCGAATACGCTTGGCAACGATCCTGGCGTGAAGTCGGTGGCGCAGATCTACAGTTATTACAAGCGCTTCGGGATCGACACTGAAGTGATGGGAGCCAGTTTCCGCAACGTCGGCCAGATCGCCGCGCTGGCAGGGTGCGACCTGCTGACCATCAGTCCGGACCTGCTGGCGCAGCTGCAAGCCAGCGACGCGCCTTTGTCGCGCGCGCTGGACAAGGATGCCGCCGCCGCTGCCGACCTGCGCGAAATCAGCTACGACGAAGCCGGCTTCCGCTATGCGCTCAACGACGACGCCATGGCTACCGAAAAACTGGCGGAAGGAATACGCGGTTTTGCCGCCGACGCCTTCAAGCTTGACCACATCATCGAAGGCTTGCTGGCCTCGGCGCGGGCTTAAACCGGCTGCGGCAAGTCGTCCTGCAAGGCTTGCCGGCGCCAGCGCCAGCCCAGCAGCGCCAATGCCAATGCGGCATGCAGCAGCGCGATGCCAAGCATCTGCCAGCCGTTGCCGATGTGCAGCGGCATGAAAAATATGGCGAGCGCTTTCAAGCCCATCATGTTGCTCAGGAATGGCAGCAAGCCGTTGATGAGCGCCAGGTACAGGATGGTGGTGGCGCCGACCCGCTTGCTCTTGCCGGAAAACGCGAAGAACAGGTAGACGCAGCAGTCGCGCAACAGCATCAGGGCCAGCGCCGGCGCCAGGAAAGACAGGTCGGCTGTGGTTATCCGCAGCTTGAACGGCAATTCCTGGGCGCTGCTGAACTGCAGCAGCAAGGCCAGGCAGAAGCTCAGGACCAGCGTGGTCGGCCAGATCGGCAGGTTCTGGAACAGGCCGTGCCAGTTGCCGGTCTTGGCCCTGGCGACGACTCGCTGCCAGAGCGCGATATCGTTTTCTTCCGTGAACAGCGCGGCATAGGTCATGGCTAGCGCGAACAGCAATCCTATCCACAGCAGTCCGGCGCCGCCGCTAAAGCCGCCGACATAGGCCGCCAGCAGGCAGCAGGCTAGCGGCCAGGCCCAGGGAGCGGTGGTGATCTGCAAGGCGCTGTTCATGCTGCGCCAGGCGGCGAACACGGCGATGGCGGCGAAGAACGCGACGCTGGCCAGCAGGAAAGAACTGTAGGCAAACGGCTGGCCCCACCAGGAAACGGAGGCGTCGGCCGCGGAGCGGAACGGCGGCGCGAACATCACGGCGATCAGCACCACCGCCCAGGCGATGCCGCCGCGCTGCACGGCGCGTATGTCGCTGCGCATCAGGTGCAGGTTCAAGGCAATCGTCGCGGCATGCATCAGGATGCCCAGCGCGGCCAGGGTCAGGCCGCTGCTCAAGGGCATGCTATGCTCGCGCACCAGGGCCGCAATCACGAACACCAGCAGGCACAGCAGGCCGCCATACCAGTTGAAGGCGGTGGCGCCGAACAGCTTGCCCCAGGTCATGGTCCAGGGATCGAGCGCGCTCATGCGCTGCTGGTCCCAGGTCTTGTCGCGGATTTCTTCGATCACGGCGTTGCTGGCGTTGCGGGTACCCCACAGGCAGACGATGCCGCCGAACAGGACCAGCGCCACGCTGTCGAGCGGCACGCCGCCCGGCCAGTTGTCGTTGGCGAGGCTGAGCGTGAAAAAAACCAGTCCCAGGATGGCCGGCATGGCGATCAGGCGATGCAGGGAAAACTGCAGCCACAGGTTGCGTTTGAATTCAGGATTGATCATGATGCGCTCCCGCTTGCAATGTTTTGTCCGTTTTGTTCATAGCTGGCCACTGAGCGCAGGTAGGATTGCTGCAGGTTTTCCTTCTGGTCGGCGAAGCTGGAGACCTGCAGGCCGCCGGCGATCAGGCGCGCCAGCAACGCCGCCTGGGCGTGTTCGTCGCCGCTGAACATGAAGTCGGCGCTGCGCTCGTCGCTGGCGCTGACCTGCAATGCCGGTTCGGCTGCCAGCTGCGCATGCAGGCCGGGATTGGCTTGCGCCAGCGTGATCCGCAGCGATTTGCGCGGCGCCTGCGCGGTGCTGCCGTGATCCAGCGCGCGATATTCCAGCACCTTGCCGTCGCGCAGGGCCAGCATGTGGGTGGAGTATTCGTCCAGTTCGGCCAGGATATGCGACGACACCAGCAAGGTCATGCCCTGCGCCTGCAACAGGCGGAACAGGCCGGCCAGGCTGGCGCGCGCTTCCGGATCAAGGCCGGATGCCGGTTCGTCCAGCAGCAGGATCTGCGGCCCGTGGATGACGGCCTGGCCGATCGCGACCCGCTGGCGCAGGCCGCGCGACAGCTTGTCGCAGGTCTGCTGCAGGCGCTCCGTCAGTCCCAGCTGCTGCGCCGTGGTCTGTATCGCCTGCGGGATCGCCGGCGCCGGCAAGCCCTGGGCGGCGGCGGCATATTCAAAACACTGCGCCACTGTCAGCGACTGGTACAGGCCGTAGAAATCGGACAGGTAGCCCATGATCCGGTGCACTTCGCGCGGCCGTTCCAGCACATCCATGCCGGCCACGCTGATCGAGCCGGCGAGGGGCGTTTCCAGGCCGGCGATGCAACGCATCAGGGTGGTTTTGCCGGCGCCGTTGGAGCCGACCAGCGCGGTCACGCTGCCGGCCTCGACTTGCAGGCTGACCTGGTGCAAGGCGCGATGGCCGGGATAATCGAAGGTAAGGCCAGAGATTTTTATCATGAAGGTCGGTCTTCCGGTGAAGGGGCGCAGGCGATAAGTTGCTAATAATAAAGCAACGCATAGAGGAATGCGCGCTAAATTGCGCCCGGCAACAGCGTGTATCAATAACCGGCCAGCTGTTACCAAATGATTCACCTGCCTCGCAGGGCGCGCAACTCCGGTTAAATAGCCAATTTATTTACAGGAGATTGCCATGCATGTTAACCAGTTGCGGTCCGCCTTGAAGTGGGGCTCGGCGCTAGTCTGCCTAAGCCTGGCGGCCTCGGTGCTGGCGGCGCCGGTGATGGATTTCCGTAGCGAAGACGTGCTGTCGGCGGCGGACGGCGTGAAAGACGAACTGCACCTGAACCAGAACCAGCAGACCTTGTGGCGCCAGATCGAAACCAAGACGCGCGGCATCCTGGGCGAGCGGGAAAAACGGCAGCGCGACCTGCAGGCAAACATGGCGAACGGCCTCAAGGACCCTGCTATCGACTTGCGCCAGCTGTCGGCGGCGATCGACGCCGAATCCGGATTGTCGGCCCAGGACGGACGCCAGCTGCGCGACCTGTGGCTGACCATGAACGATGCGCTCGACGACCAGCAGCGGCAGGCAGTGCGGCTGTTCCTGGCGGACCGGCTGCAGCGTGTGGACCAGGCTTCTTGCGAACGCAGTTCCGTGGTCGGCAAGGACAAGTTGTCCGGTAAAGGAGGGCACGGCGGCAAAGGCATGGGCGGCATGGGCGGCGCGAATGGCGGCGGCATGCAGTAGTTTTCCGCGATGGTTTTCCGTTCCGCCGCGATTTAACAATGGTTTGCAAATTACCAGCTTTTCATTCGAACTGAACCGAACTCCCGTCCTCTAAAATGTTCATAGCGAGTTTGCTGGAACTCTGGCTGGCCTCTGCCGATGCGGCTGCGGCCGGCGCTTTATATATTGGATGCGGTAATGCGGTTAAAGCAGATAAGTGGTTTGCTGGTGGTGGGCAGTGTGCTGGGATTGAGTGCTTGCAGTTCGGTGGTGACCGAGGGCAGTTCGGCCGCGGCCGGGGTTGCCGGCACCGCGCTGGCGGGCAAGGTGACCAATAACGCCGCGGTCGCCACCGGCATCGGCCTGGGCGTGCAGGCTGCGGCGCGCGCCGGCGTGCAATACGAGCAGCGCCAGGTGCATGGCGAAGAGCAGGATGCGATTGCCAAGGCTGCCGGCGGCCTGGCTGTCGGAGCGGTCGCCAACTGGCAGATCAGGCACTCGCTGCCGATCGAAGACAACGAGCGCGGCCGGGTCACCGTCAGCCGCGTCATCGCCAGCCAGGGCATGAGCTGCAAGGAAATCGTGTTTTCCGTCGACGGCCTGGTGGACAAGGCGAGCAAGCCGACCAGCGAATTTTATGTGGCGACCATCTGCCAGGCGGGACCAGCCTGGAAGTGGGCGTCGGCCGAACCCGCAACCGAGCGCTGGGGAGCTTTGCAGTGATGCTGCGCGGCGGTTTCTTGCGCGGCGCCGCCGGTGGCGCCTGCTTGCTGGCGATCGCGGCAGCATTGAGCGGCTGCAACAGCATCGGCGGTTTTGCCGGCGCCGCGGCCGGCGTCGCCAGCGGTGCGGTCACTTCCAATCCGGCAGTCGGTTATGCCATCGGCATAGGCGTGCAAGCCGCCACCGACGCCACCACCAAATACGTATTCCGCAACTGGCAAAAAGCCGAACAGGATGAAATCGCCGCTATCGTCGGCCAGCTGGATGTGGGCCAGGCGCGCAAGTGGGCCATCGTCCACCAGATCGCCTACGGCAACGAACACGGAGAAGTGCGTGTCACGCGCCTGATCGATACGCCGCTGGCCTTGTGCAAGGAAGTGCTGCTGTCGGTCGACAGCGGCACAGGCGTCGAGTTGAAACGCGCCTGGTATACCGCCAGCGCCTGCCGCAGCGACGATGTATGGAAATGGGCGGCGGCGGAGCCCGCGGTGGAACGCTGGGGCAGCTTGCAGTAGTTTTACCAGCGGCCGGCCAGCATCAGGAAACCCGGGATCCAGCAGGAAACGATGCCGATGAATGCAGTAATGTGGCCCAGGGAACGGATGGTTTTCTGCAGCGCCAATGCCAGGAAGAACAGGAACCAGAGCAGTCCCCATGTCAGCCACATCATGGTCGAACGCATGTCCTGCTCGACCGCCAGCCACGCCATCGGCAAGGTGTTGATGGCGACGAACAGGCAATACCATCCCAGTCCCTTGCCGTTCATGCCTTTCCATTGCACCACCGCCAGGTACAGGTAAGTGAAGGCAAACAGCAAGCCTGCCGCGACGCTGAGATAGCCGGCATTGTCGATGCTGCGCACCATGCCAATAAAGCTGATGGATAGCGCCAGGGCGCCGACCAGGAAATTGAAGACGGCGTTTTCACGCGCCTCGATGCGGCCGGTCAGGCCGACGCCGTTGACGACCAGCACGGCGCCGATGAACAGTAGAGCGATGCCCAACATGATGTAATTCCTTCTGCAAGACTGCCGATAGCGTTGTCGGACTATCCGGGTTTGCAGGGAAGATACGCGTTTCGCCGGTTTGAAGGTATGCCGGAAATGAATAAGGCCAATAGGCATATCGGCCTTGAATTCGGATGCTGAATGGGTTTAATGCCCGGCGCGTCAGCCGCCCAGGTACGCTTCCAGCACCTTGGGATTGTGCAGCAGGTTGCTGCCGCTATCGGCCAGCACGATCTTGCCGGTTTCCAGCACGTAGCCGCGCTGGGCGATCCGCAGCGCCTGGCGGACGTTTTGCTCCACCAGCAGGATGGTCAGGCCGGTGCGGTTGATTTCCTGGACGATGCGGAAAATTTCCTGCACCAGCAGCGGCGCCAGCCCCATCGACGGTTCGTCCAGCAGCAGCACGCGCGGCTTGGCCATCAGCGCGCGGCCGATCGCCAGCATCTGCTGTTCGCCGCCGGACAGGTTGCCGGCCAGGCCGTCCTTGCGCCGCTGCAGCACCGGGAACAGGGAATACACCCAGTCCAGGTCCTGCGCGACCTGCGCCTTGTCCTTGCGGGTGTAGGCGCCCAGCGCCAGGTTCTCGGCGATGCTCAGGGTGGTCAGCGTGGCGCGGCCTTCCGCCACCTGTACCACGCCGCTCTGGACGATCTTGTGCGGCGACAGCCGGGTCAGGTCTTGCTGACGGTCTTGCTGATTGAATAGCACCTGTCCGCGGGCCGGCTTGAGCAGGCCGGAGATGGCAAGCAGGGCGGTGCTTTTGCCGGCGCCGTTGGCGCCCACCAGCGCGGTGATTTCGCCTTCGTTAAGCGCCAGGTCGATGCCTTTGACCGCTTCGATATGGCCGTATGAAACCGCCAGGTCCCGCACTTGCAGGATCGGTGTAGCGTTGCTCGTCATTCCGCGTCTTCCTTGCCCAGGTAGGCTTCGATCACTTCCGGATTGTTCTTGATCTGGTCGGGGCTGCCCTCGGCGATGATGCGGCCGAAGTTGAGCACCGCGATGCGGTCGCACAGGCCCATCACGAAACGCATGTCGTGTTCGATCATGAAAATGCTGAAGCCGCGCTGCTTGATGTTCAGGATTTCCGTCATCAGCTCGGTTTTTTCGGCGGGATTCATGCCGGCTACCGGCTCGTCCAGCAGCAGCAGCTTCGGTTTGGTCGCCAGCGCCCGGGCGAATTCCAGCTTGCGCTGCTCGCCGTAGGACAGGCTGTCGGCCAGCATTTCCGCCTTGTGGTCCAGGCGCACCCAGGACAGCAGTTCCAGCGCCCGCTCGCGCGCCTGGGCTTCGATCTTCCTGAAGCTGCCGAGGTTGAACAGCAGGCCGCCGAAACCATAGTGCATGTGATCGTGCATGCCGACCACGACGTTTTCCAGCAAGGTCATTTCCTTGAACACGCGGATGTTCTGGAACGTGCGGGCGATGCCGCGTTCAGTGATCTTGTGCGGCGCGACCTTGCCGATGTCGGCGCCGTCGAATTCGATGGCGCCGCCGGATGCGCGCAGCAGGCCGGTGATCAGGTTGAAGACGGTGGTCTTGCCGGCGCCGTTAGGCCCGATCAGGCCGAAGATGCCGCCTTGCGGGACGTTGAAGTTGACGTCCTGCAGTACCTGCAGGCCGCCGAAGTTCTTGCTGATATTCTTGAGTTGAAGCATCAGTTGTTTCCTCCAGCCTGGGTCTTGCGCTGGAAAAATGCGCGGATCCGGCGCGGGTCCCAGATGCCTTTCGGCAGATACAGGATCACCAGCACCAGGATCAGGCCGTTGACCACTGCGCGGTAGCTGTTGAAATCGCGCAGCGCTTCCGGCAGCAGCGTCAGCACCATGCCGCCGATGGTCGGGCCGACCAGGGTGCTGGTGCCGCCGAACACCGCCATGGTCAGGATTTCGACGGCGTTTTCGAAGGCATAGTTGCCGGGGCCGATGGTGAACGTGTAGTGGGCGTTGAGACCGCCGGCCACGCCGGCGATGGCGGCGCCGATGACAAACGCCAGCAGCTTGTAGCCGGCGACGTTGACGCCCATCAGGCGCGCCGCCACTTCATCTTCCTTGATGGCTTCGAAGGCGCGGCCGATTTTCGAGCGGCGGATGCGCGCCAGGATGTACAGCGTGGCCGCCAGCAGCAGGACGATGTGCCACCACTCGGTCTTCAGCGGGATGCCGTTCAGGCCGAGCGGGCCGCCGGTGATGTCCATGTTGAGCACGATCACCCGCACCACCTCGCCGAAGCCCAGGGTCGCCATCGCCAGGTACACGCCTGACAGGCGCAAGGTCGGGATGCCGATCACCAGCGCCACCAGCGCCGGCAGCGCGCCGCCGATCGCCAGCGCCGCCGGGAACGGCAAGCCGGTCTGCATGCTAACCAGCGAGGCGGCGTAGGCGCCGATGCCCATGAACGCGGCGTTGGCCAGCGACAGCAGGCCGCAGGACAGGGTGACATAGATCGACAGCGCCAGCATGGCGTTGACGCCGAGGCCGAAAATCACGGTGTTGTAGGTCGACCAGAAACCGTCCCACCAATCCATGAAGCCTATGCTTGTAAACAATTCAGTCATGTCAGGCCTTCCTTTCCAGCACTTTGCCGAACATGCCGGAAGGCTTCACCAGCAGGATCAGGAACAGCAGGCCGAAGCCGACCGCGTCGCGGAAATCGCTGGAAATGTAAGCTACCGTCAACACTTCGGCGAAGCCGAGGAACAGTCCCGCAATCATGGCGCCGCGGATATCGCCCATGCCGCCCAGGATGATGACGGCGATGCCCTTGTGCAGCATCGGCTGTCCCATGAACGGCGTGATGGCGTTGAACGACAGTCCCACCAGCACGCCGGCGGCGCCGCCCAGTGCGGCCGCGGCGAATGAAGTCAGGTAGAACAGGCCTTCGACATTGATGCCGAGCAGGTAAGCCGCTTTCGGCGACTCGGCGATCGCGCGCAAGGCGCGTCCCAGCTGGGTACGGCGCATGACCGCCAGCAGCACCAGCATCAGGATGAAGGAAATCACGACGATGCCGATCTGCACCGCGGTGACATGCAGGTGGCCCCAGTTGTAGCTGTCCTCGGGAATGGTGCCCACCGGGAAGCGCTTGTTCTCGGCGCCGAACAAGCCTTGCGCCAAACTGGTAAGGATGGTGGCGACGCCGATGGTAGCGATCATGGGCGCCAGGTGCGGCGCGTTGCGCGCCCGCAACGGCTTCAGCACCAGGTAGTCGACCAGCAGCCCGATCAGCCCGGACGCAAGCATCGCCGCCAGCATCGCCAGCCACAGCGGCAGCGCCAGGTGCTCCACCAGCAGCAGCGCAGCATAACTGCCCAGCATGAAAATCGCGCCGTGAGATAAATTGATCACGCCCAGCACGCCGAAAACCAGCGTGAAGCCGAGAGCAAACAGCGCATACACGCTGCCCAGCGAAAGGGCGTTGATGAGTTGTTGTTCAAGCATGGAAGATTTTCTTAAATTCAATTAGGGTCAGAGTCGAATATTTTCGTATGGGAATATTCGACTCTGACCCTAATTAATATGCGACGGATGGCGGTCGCGTTGTGACGGCGGGTTTGGCTTATTTCAGCAAGGTGAACTTGCCGCCCTTGGCGATGTTGACGATCGCTTCTTGCTGCGCGTCGTAGCCGACTTCCTTGCCGGTTACCGGCGGCGCCTTGCGGAAGGCGAACTTGCCGGTGGCGCCGTCGATGGTGACTGCCGGCAGGGCCTGCTGCAGGGCGATGCGGTCCTTGTCGAGCGCGCCGCTGAGCTTGATTTTCTTCAGGGCGGCGGCGACGATGTGCAGGGCGTCGTAGGCTTGCGCGGCGAACTGGTCGGGATCGCTGCCGAACTTGGCCTTGTAGGCGGCGATGAAAGCCTTGTTGGCCGGCGTCAGGTTTTCCGACGACCATGGGCTGCCCATGATGGTGTCGTCGCCGGCGCCCTTGGCGATATCAAACAGCTTCGGCGAATTCAGGCCGTTGCCGCCGATGAACGGCTGCTTCATGCCGAGCGCGCGGGTTTGCAGGATGATGTTGGCGGCTTCTTCGGTCAGGCAGGAGCAGACGATGGCGTCCGGATTGGAGGCCTTGATCTTGGTCAGCTGCGCCTTGAAGTCGACGTCGCCCTTGGCATACGCCTCGGTAGTGGTAACCGGGATCTTTTGGTCGGCCAGTGTACCCTTGAAGACATCGTAGCCGCTCTTGGTGAACGCGTCGTCGTTGCCGTAGATGATGGCGACCTTCTTGATGCCGAAATGCTTGACCGCGGCGCGCGTGGTGACCGGCAGCACGTCGGCTTCCATCACGGAGTTGCGGAAGGTGAACGGGCCCATGGCGGTGATGCCGTCGGCGGTGTTGCTGGTGCCGAAGGCGACTACCTTGGCGGCGTTGGCGATCGGGTCGGCGGCGAACGCCGAGTTGGACAGGGTAGGGCCGAACACCAGCAGCGCTTTGTCCTTGAAGATCAGTTTCTTGAAGACGTTGATCGCTTCTTCTTTTTTGCCTTGCTCGTCTTCGATCACCAGCAGCAGCTTGTTGCCGTTGACGCCGCCGGCGGCGTTGACTTCATCGGCGGCCAGCGAAAAGCCGTTCTTGATGGCGACGCCGTACTTGGCGGCCGGGCCGGTCAGCGCCGCCGCCAGGCCAAGCTTGACGTCAGCGGCATGCGCCGCGCTGGCCAGGCCGGTGGCGAGCATCAGCAACGGCAGTGTTTTCAACATGGTTTTGAATTGCATTTCGATGTCCTCCAAGAGACCGTTTTTTTAGGCGGCGTCGCTCCATGGCAAGAGGTCGGCCAGCGTTTTTTGTTTTGGCGCGCACGCAGGCCCGCCAAAGGTGAACAAAGTATAAGGGATTTTCGGTCAGAAATTCCTGGCACGCAGCGTGGGGTTTCAGCGTTTGCGAAACACTACGCCTACTACTCGCGAGCCAGGTAAAAAATGGGTGTTTTACGCGGGGATGCAGCGACTTTTGGTCGGTTTTGGAGAGATATTGCGTGGTTTTGGGCAATTATACCCGGCGCTGGAAATTCGTGCCGGCCGCATTCATGCCAAATCGGCATGACGGGAAAGCATTGCGCTTCCCGCCATGCCGGCTGCTGCATCAGCCTAACTGCTGGCGCAAATGCTGGATCGCCAGGCGCACCTGGCGCGGCGCGGTGCCGCCGATGTGGTCGCGGGCGGCGACTGAACCTTCCAGCGTCAGCACCTGGAAAATGTCGTCGTCGATCAAAGGCGAGAATGCTCGCAGCTGCTCCAGCGACAGGTCGCTCAGGTCGCACGCCCGGTCGACGCAGCTGCGCACCGCATGCGCCACGGCTTCGTGGGCGTCGCGGAAAGGCAGGCCTTTCTTGACCAGGTAGTCGGCCAGGTCGGTGGCGGTGGCGTAGCCTTGCAGCGCGGCGGCGCGCATCGCTTCCGGCTTGACCGTGATGCCGCGCGCCATGTCGGCGAAGATGCGCAGGGTGTCGGTGAGCGTGTCGACGGTGTCGAACAGCGGTTCCTTGTCTTCCTGGTTATCCTTGTTGTAAGCCAGCGGCTGGCCTTTCATCAGGGTCAGCAGGGCGATCAGGTGGCCGTTGACGCGGCCGGTCTTGCCGCGCGCCAGTTCCGGCACGTCGGGATTTTTCTTTTGCGGCATGATCGAAGAGCCGGTGCAGAAACGGTCGGCGATGTCGATGAAGCCGATGCGTGGGCTCATCCAGATCACCAGTTCTTCCGACATGCGCGAGACGTGGGTCATCACCAGCGCCGCGGCGGCGCAGAATTCGATGGCAAAGTCGCGGTCCGAGACGGCATCCAGCGAATTGCGGCAGACATCGTCGAAACCGAGCGTTTTCGCCACGCGTTCACGGTCGATCGGGAAGGTGGTGCCGGCCAATGCGGCGGCGCCCAGCGGCAGGCGGTTGACACGCTTGCGGCAATCCAGCATGCGCTCGGCGTCGCGCCCGAACATTTCGATGTAAGCCAGCACGTGGTGGCCGAAGGTGATCGGCTGCGCAACCTGCATGTGGGTGAAGCCAGGCAGGATGGTGTCGGCGTGCTGTTCCGCCAGGTCCAGCAGGGCCAGGCGCAGGTCGCGCAGCAGGCCGCTGATGTCATCGATGGCGCCGCGCAGGTAGAGGCGGATGTCGGTCGCTACCTGGTCGTTGCGCGAACGGCCGGTGTGCAGGCGCTTGCCGGCGTCGCCGACCAGTTCGGTCAGGCGTTTTTCAATATTCAGGTGGACGTCTTCCAGGTCCAGCAGCCATTCGAACTTGCCGGAGGCGATTTCGCCCTGGATCTGGGTCATGCCCTTCTGGATCGCGGCGTAGTCATCGGCGCTGATGATTTTTTGATATGCCAGCATCTCGGCATGGGCCAGCGAACCCTGGATATCGACTTGCGCCAGGCGCTTGTCGAAAAATACCGAGGCGGTGTAGCGTTTGACCAGGTCAGAGACCGGTTCGGAGAAACGAGCCGACCAGGCTTCGCCTTTTTTGGAGAGTTGTGCTGTCATAATTGTATATTGAACCGAGTATCGAACCGTGCGTAGGGAATGGCAATGAATTATGCGATTATAAATCACTGCCCCCGGAAACCGGCTTTATGCTTGCAGCGCGATGTGTACCGGTCATGCCGTGCCGCGCGCCGGCGGCATCTGCGGGCCGTCCGGCAACAGCCATTAAATTGCTCTTCAATTAACTAACTTCACCTTCATGGCATCTGACCAGATCGCAGACAACACCCCAGCGCAACAGCCGAATGCAGTGCTGATTCCCGACGGCTGCAACCTCGGCGTCGTGTTTCGCACCCTGATTGCGGTCAACCTGGCGGTGATGGCAGCGCTGCTGCTGCACAGCGACGGCCTGATGGCGGCGCTCAACAGCTTTGTCGAGTCGGCGATGCTGATCGAGCCGGCCTGTTTCCTGTCATTGGTCATATTGTGCGGTTTGCACCGGGTCGCCCACCGCTTGCCTTCGTTGGCCCAGCGCCTGGCCTGCGTGCTGGCGCCGGTGCTGGTGACTGTGGGAGTGATCCGGCTGCTGTCCGGTTTCGATTGGTTCTTCAGCGGCTTTTCCCATCTCAGCGCCAGCGGCGGCATGCCGCTTGCGGCATTGGTGGCGGCGCTGTTCGGCGGCGCCCTGCAGCACTATTTCGAACTGCGCGCCCGCGCTTTTTCCCCGGTGCTGGTGGAAGCCCGGCTGCAAGCCTTGCAGGCGCGGATCCGGCCGCATTTCCTGTTCAACAGCCTGAACGCCGTGCTGTCGCTGATCCGCAACGAGCCGCGCCGCGCCGAAGCTGCGCTGGAAGACCTGGCCGACCTGATCCGGGTGCTGATGCGCGACGGCCGCGCCATGACCACGCTGGAAAAGGAAATCCGCCTGTGCCGGCAATACCTGTCGATAGAAAAAATCCGCCTGGGCGAACGCCTGAAAGTGCAATGGGAGCGGACCGGCATCAGCGACGAGGTGATTTTCCGGGCGCAGATCCCGACCTTGCTGCTGCAGCCCCTGATAGAAAACGCGGTCCACTACGGCGTCGAGCCGAGCACCGAGCCGGCCTTGATCCGGATCCAGCTAAGCCATACGCTGGAACGGATTGAAATCATCATCACCAATCCTTACAATCCGTACAGCGGCAAGGGCGTGGCCGCGCTGCCGGAAGGTAACCAGATGGCGCTGGAGAATATCCGCGAACGGCTGGCGCTGCTGTACGATGTCGAAGGACAATTGACGACGGCCACCAGCCTCGGCCAGTTTGAAGTGCGCGCCAGTTTTCCCTATGTCAAGGCGGCCTTGGCCAAGCCGCAGGGAAGCAGATAAAAACCTACCACATCTTATTTCATGATCCCTCGTATCTATATCGTTGACGATGAAGCGCCGGCGCGCGCCAGGCTGAGCACGCTGCTGTCCGACATCGTGGCCGAATGCCCGCATTACCTGGTGGGCGAAGCCGGCCATGCGCAGGCGGCGCTGGAAGGCATCCGGGCCACGGCGCCGGACCTGGTCTTGCTGGACGTGCAGATGCCGGGCATGAGCGGCCTGCAGCTGGCCGAGCAGCTGTTGAACAACACCGGCGCAGCCGAGCCGCCCTTGATCATTTTCGTGACTGCCTATGACGACTATGCGCTGAGCGCATTCGACGTCCAGGCTTTCGACTACCTGGTCAAGCCGGTGCGCGCCACGCGGCTGGCGCAAGCCATCGCCCGCGCCAGCCGCGTGCGGCAGCATGCGCAAGCGGCTTCGGCGGCCGGGCCGGTTACTGCCACCGGCTTGCCGCGCCAGCATTTCGCGGTGCAGGAGCGCGGCCGCATGTCGCTGGTGCCGATGGCCGAGGTGCTGTACCTGAAGGCGGAACTGAAATACGTGACGTTGCGCACCAAAACCAAAGAATATTTGATCGAAGATTCGCTGGTCTCGATCGAGGAAGAACTGGCGCTCCACTTCGTGCGCGTGCACCGCAATGCGCTGGTGGCGCGCAACGCCATCAGCGGCGTCGAACGCGTCATGCAGGCAGCGGACAGCGACGGCGATGGCGACAAGCCGCAGGAAATCTGGCAAGTCATCCTGCGCGACATCGATCACCGCCTGCCGATTTCACGGCGCCAGCTGGCAGAGATCAAAGCGCTGGTGCGCTAAGCCGCCGGCTCTACTGCAAGGTATGGCCGGGATCGTATAACCGGCTGATCGCCAGCGCCGCCGCAGCGGCGCGCGTCTCCACTCCCAGCTTGATATAGATGTGCTCCAGGTGCTTGTTGACCGTGCGCGGACTCATGCCGAGGATATCGGCGATGTCGCGGTTGGTCTTGCCTTTCGAGACCCAGGCCAGGACGTCGGTTTCGCGCGGCGTCAGGCGGTAGGCTTCGAGCTGGGCCGGATTCGGCAGCGACAGGGATTTTTCCTCCAGCAGCAAGGTCAGTTCGGCGCTCTGGGCGTTTTTGGAAAGATGGATGGTCAGCTCGCCGTCGTCGCCGTTCACCACCAGCGGCTGCAGCGGCTGCTGCGTCTGCCGCAGCAGCACCAGGTTTTCATTCAGCCAGAACTGCAGCTGCGGCGGCAGCTTGCGCTGTTCGCTGCGCGGGAAATATTTTTCCAGCCAGAACGAAGCCTTGCCGGTTTGCCACAAGGGCGCGCCGTCGGTGCCGAGCACGATCACCGCATGGGCGGCGGCGTCGATCACGTCCCTGGCTTGCGACATCATGCGCGCCGTCTTGATATGGGCGGCGACGCGGGCGACGATTTCCAGCGGCTGGATCGGCTTGGTGACGTAGTCTATGCCGCCCACCTGGAAGCCGCGCACCACATGTTCGGTTTCGGTGAGGCCGGTCATGAATACCACCGGCACATGGGCGGCGCTGGCCAGCAGCTTGATGCGGCGGCAGGTTTCAAAACCGTCCAGCCCCGGCATGACCGCATCCAGCAGGATCAGGTCGGGCGTGATGTAGCCCAGCCGCTGGATGGCGCTGGCGCCGTCGGTCGCCACCAGCACGATATGGCCGCTTTCGTCCAGCGCATCCGACAGCAGCGCCAGGTTGTCCGGCATGTCGTCGACGATCAGCACCACCGGGCGGCTGGCCAGCGGCCTTGGCGGCGGATCGGCAGAGAGGGTGAGGTGATCGTCCAAGATATTCCTTGTTATTCGCTATGCGCTGTCGATGCGCTGCGCAGGCTGCTCGCCGGCGGGATGCAGGAGCGCCTGCAGGCGTGCGTTGTAGTCGTTCAGGCGGAAGCGTTTCACCAGTTCGCGCAGTTCGCCGGTAAACGGCAGGTAGAGCTGGTCCTGCTGTTCTATTTCATCGAGCTTGGCGCCGATGCCCTTGATATAGCCGATAGCGCCCAGTTCCAGCAGCGCCTGCAGTTTTTCGCGGGACGGGATCACCATGACGGCGCTGCACGCTGCACTGTCGCTTGCCGCCTGCGGCGCCGGATCGGAAATCCAGTCGACTTTCAGGTGCAGCCGGATTTTCGACAGCAGGTCGTTGAAAGACACCGGCTTGACCACGAAATCGTTATAGCTGAGCGGATCGATCTGTTGCGGCGTGCTCTCGAAGGCATTGGCGGAGACGATGATGATCGGCAGGCTGGCATGGCCCTGGGCCCGTATCGCGCGGCACACGGCGCCGCCGTCCATGGCCGGCATGGCGATGTCGAGCAGCACCAGGTCCGGCATGGCGCGGGCGATTTCCGCCAGGCAGGCGGCGCCGCTGGCCACCTCGCTGATGTCGAATCCCAACGGCGCCAGCATGGCGCTCAGCACGGCGCGCTGCGAAGCCTGGTCGTCGACTACCAGTATCCGTTTCCTGGGGCCGAGATAACCCGACATCTGGTCTTCCAGCTTGATCCGGCGGCGCGGCGCGCGCACCTCCGACAGGTAGATCTTCAGCTGGAAAATGCTGCCCTTGCCGATATTGCTGCTGACTGACAGCGCGCCGCCCATGATGTGGGTCAGCATGCTGCTGATGGCCAGGCCGAGCCCGGTGCCGATGTCTTCGCGCAGGTTGGCGGCGTTGCTGCGTTCGAACGGCAGGAACACGCGGGCGATGTCTTCCGCGGCGATGCCGATGCCGCTGTCCTCGACCTCGAAATAAGTGATCTCGCGCGCATGCCGGACCCGCAGCGTGACATGGCCGGCGTCGGTAAACTTGACTGCGTTGCCGAGCAGGTTGATGAGTATCTGGCGCAGCCGTTTCTGGTCGACCTGGACCACTTCGGGAATCCGGCCCAGCTTTTCAAAGCGGAACGCCAGGCCCTTTTGCTCGGCCTGCGGCGCAAACATCTGCACGATCTGGTCGAGGAATTCGTGCAGCGGCAGTTCGTCCGCCGCCAGCCGCATCTTGCCAGCCTCGATCTTGGCGATATCCAGCAAGCCGTCGATCAGGCTCAGCAGGTGCTCGCCGCTGCGGCGGATGACGCCGATGGCGTCCCTGCGGCCTTGCGGGATGGCGTGGTCGACCTGCAGGATCTGGGCGTAGCCGAGGATGCTGTTGAGCGGCGTGCGCAATTCGTGGCTCATGCCGGTGACGAAGCGGCTCTTGGCCAGGTTGGCGGCCTCTGCCGCTTCCTTGGCGCGCTGCAAGGCGGCGTCGGTCTGGTTATGTGCGTCGATTTCCTGCAGCAGCAGGTTGGTCTGCCGCTCCGATTCTTCGTGGGCGACGCTGCGGCTCTCGCTGGTCAGCACCAGCCACCAGGAGCCGACGCCGATGAACACCAGCAGCGACGCAAACAGCTTGATGAAAATGCCTGCCATCGAATCGGGGCCGCTGCCGGAAAGGCCGGACATGCCGGCCAGCTGCTGGTAATACAGCAGCCACAGCACCACCGCCAGGCCACCCGAGACCAGGCCGAACACGATCAGGTAGTGGCCGATGCGGGTGTTGAGCTTGAGCGTGAAACGCTCCGGCAGGAAACCGCGCAGGGTGTTGAAGATCTGGTCCGGCATGCGCGAGGATTCCTTGCAGCGGTCGTTGCAGCGGGCATCCAGCGAGCAGCACAAGGAACAGATGGCGCCTTGGTAAGCCGGGCAATGCGCCATGTCGGGCGTCTCGAAATGGTTGCCGCAGATGACGCATTCCAGCTGGCCGCGATGGCTGTCGTCCAACTGGTCGTGGCGGGCGATATAGTATTTGCCCTTGGTCGCATAGGCGATCACCGGTGCGATCAGCAGCGCGCTGCCGAGGGCGATGAAGGGCGCCAGCGCGCGCGCCACGCTGCCGAACATGCCGGACAAGGCGAGCGCCGACAGCGCCGAGGCGATCAGCATGGCGCCGACCCCGACCGGATTGATGTCGTACAGGTGGGCGCGCTTGAATTCGATATGCGGCGGGCTCAGGCCCAGCGGCTTGTTGATGACCAGGTCCGACACCACCGCGCCGATCCAGGAGATCGCCACCAGCGCGTACAGGGCCAGCACATGTTCGAGCGCGTTGAAGACGCCGATCTCCATCAGCAGCAAGGCGATCAGCACATTGAACACCAGCCATACCACGCGGCCCGGATGGCTGTGGGTCAGGCGCGCGAAGAAATTCGACCAGGCCAGCGAACCGGCATAGGCGTTGGTGACGTTGATCTTGATCTGCGACACCACCACCAGCAAGGTGACTGCCGCCAGCACCCAGGCCGGATCGGAAAACACATAACGGTAGGCGATCAGGTACATCTGGGTCGGCTCGACCGCCTTGCCGATCGGCACCTCGTGCTGGATCGCCAGGAACGCCAGCAGCGCGCCGCCCAGCATTTTTGCCGCGCCCAGCAAGATCCAGCCCGGCCCCGCCAGCAGCAGCGCGCTCCACCAGCGGTAGCGGTTGGCGGCGGTTTTTTCAGGCAGGAAGCGCAGGAAATCGACTTGCTCGCCGATCTGCGCAATCAATGAAAAGGCGACCGTGGCGGCCGAGCCGAACAGCACCAGGTCGAAGCTGTTGCCGTTTTCGGCGCGGCCGGCGAACGTCATCAGGTTGGCTAGCGCATCGGGTTCCTTGTGCAGCACGCAGACATACGGCAGCACCAGCAGCAACAGCCACAACGGCTGGGTCCACATCTGCAGGCGGTTGATCAGCGTGATGCCGTAGGTCACCAGCGGAATTACCACCAGGGCGCAGATGATATAGCCGAGCACCAGCGGCAAGCCGAAATAAAGCTCGATCGCTTGCGCCATGATCGACGCTTCCACCGCAAAAAAGATGAAGGTGAAGGTGGCGTAGATCAGCGAAGTGATGGTCGAGCCGATATAGCCGAAGCCGGCGCCGCGCGTCAGCAGGTCCATGTCGACGCCGTATTTGGCGGCATAGTAGCTGATCGGCAGGCCGGTCAGGAAGAACAGGATGCTGACGCAGACAATTGCCCAGAATGCATTGGTGAAGCCGTAGCTGAGCGTGATCGTGCCGCTGATGGCTTCCAGCGCCAGGAACGAGATGGCGCCGAGCGCGGTGTTGGCCAGGCGGAATTCCGACCATTTGCGGAACGAGCGCGGCGTAAAGCGCAGGGCGTAGTCTTCCAGCGTCTCGTTGCCGACCCAGGTGTTGTAGTCGCGGCGAACCTTGACGATGCGTTGGGTGGCGGTGATTTTCACGTTTGACGGGCGACCTTGGGCGTGGAGGATAAAACAGCGGGCAATTCAGCTTAAGCAATTTTCGAACCAATTCAGGCCGTGTTGGATACGTCATTTGACGTATATGAAAAATTCCAAAAGGCAACTTTGTGCCAAAGCAGGGCGCGCCGGGTTGCCGATCCGACATCGGCGCCGCGCCGCGCATGGCCGCTGTTCCGGCCGGCGCACCAAGCTGATGCGCCGGCGCTGCAAGGCCGCGCGTGCCGCCGCCTGGCCGCGGGCCGCGGGGCTTACGTCAAACGACGTATTGCTGCACCGCACCGCGAATCCTAATCTGCTTCCCGGAGCGCACAGATCCAGACGCCGGTTTTACCGGGCTGCGAGGTCCTGGACGTTGACCTTATCCCTCGTTTTCCTTCGTCACATAACTGCCCCGAAAGGAGTACTGCATGTCGCATCGTTCTGTATCCGATAAGC
The DNA here is from genome assembly GCF_038896935.1 of Collimonas rhizosphaerae. Classification (NCBI taxonomy): domain Bacteria; kingdom Pseudomonadati; phylum Pseudomonadota; class Betaproteobacteria; order Burkholderiales; family Oxalobacteraceae; genus Collimonas; species Collimonas rhizosphaerae. The sequence goes on along the minus strand of NZ_JBANDC010000011.1, from coordinate 144,242 downwards.
CATCGTTCCAGCGCCGCAAGGTGCTGCTGGGCCTGGCCGCCAGCGCCGCGCTGGCTTTGCCTGCCATGGGTTTCGCCCAGTCGCCGGCCACCGCGAAAATCAATACCACCAAGCTGGCCGTCACCGATACCGAAGTCACCGTCGGCCAGCTGCACTCGGCCACCGGCACCATGGCGATCAGCGAAACCGGTTCGATCCAGGCCGAGCGGCTGGCGATCGACCAGATCAATTCGATGGGCGGCATCCTCGGACGCAAGATCAAGATCATCCAGGAAGACGGCGCCAGCGATTGGCCGACGTTTGCCGAAAAAGCCAGGAAACTGCTGGAGAGCGATCACGTCGCCGCGGTGTTCGGCTGCTGGACCTCGGCTTCGCGCAAGGCGGTGCTGCCGGTGTTCGAGAAAGACAACGGCTTGCTGTATTACCCGACCTTCTATGAAGGCCTGGAGCAGTCCAAGAACGTTTTCTACACCGGCCAGGAAGCCACCCAGCAAGTGCTGGCCGGACTCAACTGGGTCGCCAAGGAAAAGAAAGCCAAGACCTTTTTCCTGGTCGGTTCCGATTACATCTGGCCGCGCACCTCCAACAAGATAGCCCGCAAGCACATCGAGAATGTCTTGAAAGGTTCGGTGGTCGGCGAAGAGTACTACCCGCTCGGCAATACCCAGTTCGGCTCCCTGATCAACAAGATCAAGCTGAAAAAGCCGGACGTGATTTTCGCCGATGTGGTGGGCGGCAGCAATGTCGCTTTCTATAAGCAGCTCAAGGCCGCCGGCGTCACCGCCAAGACCCAGAACCTGCTGACGATCTCGGTGACGGAAGATGAAATGCTGGGCATCGGCGGCGAGAACGTTGAAGGCTTCTATTCGTCGATGAAATATTTCCAGAGCCTGGACAATCCGAACAACAAGAAATTCGTGGCCGAATTCAAGGCCAAGTTCGGCCCCAATGCAGTCATCGGCGACGTTACCCAGGCTGCATACCTGGGGCCATGGCTGTGGAAGGCCGCAGTCGAGAAGGCCGGCAGTTTCGATGTCGACAAAGTGGTTGCAGCATCGCCCGGGTTTGAATTGAAGAGCGCGCCGGAAGGTTACGTCAAGGTCCACGCCAATCATCACTTGTGGAGCAAGACCCGCATCGGCGAAGCCCAGAAAGACGGCCAGTTCAAGGTGATCTATGAATCCAACCTGATCGAACCGAATCCTTTCCCCAAGGGTTACCAGTAAGTTTTTCCAGCCACGGTCCGGCAGCTCGCCTGCCGGACCGTTCAGCCCAGCAAACCAGCTGCAACATTGCAAGGAGCCACCGTGCCCTCACTCTCCGAATTCGGCGCCATTTTCGCCATGCAGGGCTTCAACGGCCTGTCGGTCTTCTGCGTCCTGCTGCTGATGGCGCTGGGCCTGGCCATCATCTTCGGCCAGATGGGCGTGATCAACATGGCGCATGGCGAGTTCCTCACCATCGGCGCCTACATTACTTACCTGCTGTCCAAGCTAACCACGCTGTATGCGCCCAGCCTGCAGCCTTATTATTTCTTTGCCGCGATCGCGCTGTCTTTCGTGACCGCCTACATCGTCGGCTATATCACCGAGTGGCTGATGATCAGCCGTCTCTACAAGCGGCCGCTGGATACCCTGCTGGCCACCTGGGGCCTGAGCCTGGCCATGCAGCAGACTTTCCGCTCGATCTTCGGCGCCAAGGAAGTCAGCGCCACCTTGCCGGACTGGCTGATGGGTTCGTTCAAGCCCACCGACAGCATCGACATTCCGATCAACGGCCTGTTCATGATGGGACTGACGGCGGTCTTGACCGGCGTCATTTTCCTGCTGCTGTTCCGCTCGCGCTGGGGCTTGCAGGTGCGCGCCACCATGCAGAACCGCCTGATGAGCGGCGCGGTCGGCATCAATACCCGCAAGGTCGACCGCAGCACCTTTGCGCTCGGCTGCGGGGTTGCCGGCATCGCCGGGGCGGCGTTCACCACCATCGGTTCCACCGGACCGACCAGCGGCTCGCTGTATATCGTCGATACCTTCCTGGTGGTGGTGTTCGGCGGCGCGCAAAGCTTGCTGGGCACCATCGCCTCGGCGTTCTCCATCGCCCAGACCCAGTCCACGGCGGAATTCTTCCTGACCGGATCGATGGCCAAGGTGCTGACGCTGTCGGCGGTGATCCTGATTTTGCTGATGCGGCCGCAAGGCTTGTTTGCCGCAAAGATCCGTAAATAACCGCTGCAATCGAAAGGCGCTTCATGAATGCTGCATACGAAAAAATCCTGGGCGGAAAATCCGGCCTGCTCGGCCTGCTGATCCTGGCCGGACTGCTGCTGGTGGTGTTTCCGCTGGCTTTCGATATCTTCCGCCTGAACCTGGTCGGCAAATACCTGGCGTACGCCTTTGTCGCCGTCGGCCTGGTGCTGTGTTGGGGTTACGGCGGCATCCTCAGCCTCGGGCAAGGCGTGTTCTTCGGCCTGGGAGGTTATTGCATGGCGATGTTCCTCAAGCTGGAGGCGTCCGATCCGGTCAGCACCAAGATCCAGTCGACCCCCGGCATTCCCGATTTCATGGACTGGAACCAGATCACCGAGTTGCCGCTGCTGTGGCAGCCGTTCCATTCTTTCGGATTTACCCTGCTGGCGGTGCTGCTGGTGCCGACCGTGCTGGCGCTGGTGATCGGCGCGGCGATGTTCAAGCGCCGCGTCGGCGACGTGTATTTCTCCATCGTTACCCAGGCGATTGCCGCCATCCTGTCGATCCTGATCATCGGCCAGCAGGGACTGACCGGCGGCGTCAACGGCATCACCGACCTGAAAACCCTGATGGGCTGGGACATCCGCACCGATTCGGCCAAGCTGGTCCTGTATTTCGTCAATGCCGGCCTGCTGATCGGCTGCATCCTGGCCGGACGCTTCATCCTCAGCTCGAAACTGGGACGCTTGCTGGTGGCGATGCGCGACAAGGAGGAGCGGGTGCGTTTCTCCGGTTACGACGTCGCCAGCTTCAAGGTCTTCGTGTTCTGCGTTGCCGCCATGTTTTCCGCGATCGGCGGCGCCATGTTCACCTTACAGGTCGGCTTCATGTCGCCGTCGTTCGTCGGCATCGTGCCCTCCATCGAAATGGTGATCTATGCCGCGGTCGGCGGCCGCATGTCCCTGCTGGGCGCGGTGTACGGCACCTTGCTGGTGAATTTCGGCAAGACCTATTTTTCCGAATCGTTTCCTGAACTCTGGCTGTTCCTGATGGGCGGCCTGTTCATCGCGGTGGTCATGTATTTCCCGAACGGCCTGGCCGGCCTGTACCAGAGCCACGGCAAGCTGTTGCTGTCGAAACTGGCGGGGCGCAAGCGCGGCTCGGTGCGCAACGCCGCGCCGCCGGCCGGCGCCAAACCGCCTGCGGCAGTGGCAGTGGTGGCGGCCGAAACGGATATCGAACTGCCGCACGGCAGCCTGGAGGCATCGAAATGAGCGGCAATCCTATCGGTTTTGAGTCAAGCGACCGGCCAGTGCTGGCGATCGAAGACCTGACGGTATCCTTCGACGGCTTCAAGGCGGTGGACGGCTTGAATTTCTACGTCGAACGCAATGAAGTGCGGGTGGTGATCGGCCCCAACGGCGCCGGCAAGACCACGGTGCTGGACCTGATTTGCGGCAAGACCCAGGCCAGCGCCGGCAGCATCCAGTTCAAGAACCGCGAGCTGACCAAGATGCGCGAGCACGAAATTGTCCAGGCCGGGGTCGGCCGCAAGTTCCAGACGCCGTCCATCTACGAAAACCTGAGCGTGTTCGAGAACCTGGAAATGTCGTTTCCGCGCGGCCGCAAGGTGTTCGGCGCGCTGGTGTTCAAGCGCACGGCGGAAGTGGTGGAGCGGGTCGAAGCGGTGGCCAGGGAAATTTTCCTCGATGCGCAGCTGTACCAGCAAGCCGACCTGCTGTCGCACGGCCAGAAGCAGTGGCTGGAGATCGGCATGCTGCTGATGCAGGAGCCGGAGCTGCTGATGCTGGACGAGCCGGTGGCCGGCATGAGCGTTTCCGAACGCGAGAAAACCGCCGAGCTGCTGGGGCGCATCAGCAAGGGCCGTTCGGTGCTGGTGATCGAGCATGACATGGAGTTTGTCAAAAGCATCGCCCACAAGGTCACCGTGCTGCACCAGGGAAAGATACTGGCCGAAGGCAGCATGGAATCGGTGCAAGCCAATCCCAAGGTGATCGAAGTCTACCTGGGTCATTAATCCATTCGGAGCGCTTATGTTCAATGTTTCGCATCTTGCCTCGGGCTATGGCCAGAGCCAGGTCATCCACGATGTCAGCCTGGCCGTCGGCAAACAGGAAATCGTCGCCGTCATGGGCCGCAACGGCATGGGCAAAACCACCTTGTTCAAGACCTTGATGGGAATACTGCCGCTGCGCGAGGGCAGCATCCAGATCGACGGCCAGGAGCTGGGCCATCTCGAAAGCTACCAGCGGGTCGCCAGCGGCGTTGCCTATGTGCCGCAGGGAAGGATGATCTTCCCCGGCATGACCGTGCTGGAAAACATCCAGACCGGCTTGCCAGCCGGCGCGCTCGGCAAGGTGCCGGACGAGCTGTACGCCTTGTTTCCGGTGCTGCACGAAATGCGCGGCCGCAAGGGCGGCAACCTGTCCGGCGGCCAGCAGCAGCAGCTGGCGATTGCGCGCGCGCTGTCCACCAACCCCAAGGTGCTGCTGCTGGATGAGCCGACCGAAGGCATCCAGCCGTCGATCATCAAGGACATCGCGCGCAGCCTGAAGGAGATCCGCAAGATCCGGCAGCTGACCATCATCGTCTCGGAACAGGTGCTCAGCTTTACGCTGGAAATCGCCGACCGTTTCCTGGTGATCGACAAGGGCCGTTTCGTCTACGAAGACACCAGCGACAAGGTCGACGCCGCAACCATCAGCCGTTACCTGTCCGTATAGCGGGCAGCTTATTCGATTCAGCCAGACTACAGGAGCGATACATGAGGCACGGAGATATTTCCAGCAGCAAGGATGCAGTCGGGGTTGCGGTCGTCAACTACAAGATGCCACGCCTGCACAACAAGGCGGAAGTGATGGCCAACGTCCGCAACATCGCGGCGATGGTGGTGGGGATGAAGCAGGGCTTGCCGGGACTGGACCTGGTGGTTTTCCCGGAGTATTCGACCCACGGCATCATGTACGACCGCGAAGAGATGTTCGATACCGCCGCCGCCATCCCCGGCGAAGAAACCGCGGTTTTCGCCGAGGCCTGCCGCCAGGCCAATGTCTGGGGCGTGTTCTCGCTGACCGGCGAGCGGCACGAAGAACATCCGCACAAGGTGCCTTACAACACGTTGATCCTGATGAACAACCAAGGCGAGATCGTCCAGAAATACCGCAAGATCATGCCGTGGACACCGATCGAAGGCTGGTATCCGGGCGATGCTACCTATGTCTCGGACGGCCCGAAAGGCTTGAAGATCAGCCTGATCATCTGCGACGACGGCAACTACCCGGAAATCTGGCGCGACTGCGCGATGAAAGGCGCCGAGCTGATCGTGCGCTGCCAGGGCTACATGTACCCGGCCAAGGAGCAGCAGGTGCTGGTATCGAAGGCGATGGCGTGGATGAACAACGTCTATGTAGCGGTGGCCAACGCCAGCGGCTTCGACGGCGTGTATTCCTATTTCGGCCACTCGGCCATCGTCGGTTTCGACGGCCGCACCCTGGGCGAATGCGGAACCGAGGAAATGGGCATCCAGTATGCCGAGCTGTCGCTCGGCATGATCCGCGACGCGCGCCGCAACTGGCAATCGCAGAACCATCTCTACAAGCTGCTGCACCGCGGGTATACCGGCAAGATCAATTCCGGCGAAAGTGCCGCCGGCGTGGCCGACTGCCCCTTCGATTTTTACAAGACCTGGGTCAACGATCCGCAGCAGGCGCGGCGCCAGGTAGAAGCGCTGACGCGCAGCACGGCCGGCGCCCCGGAATGTCCGATGCCCGGCATTCCTTCTGAATGAACCACCCTGATTGAGCCACCCAAGAGGAGAGTCGCATGCAACATTTCAAGATCAAACCCGGCGTGCCGCTGGCGCAGCAAGCCGAGCTGGGACATAACCGCTGGCATCCGGACCTGCCGTTCCTGTCGTCGGTCAAGCCGGGCGAGGCGATCCTGATCGAATCGCTGGATTTCCTGGATGCGCAGATCCAGGACAACGATGACGTTTCCGATGTCAGGAACGTCGACCTGACCCGCGCCCATCCGCTGACCGGGCCGTTCCATGTGGAAGGCGCGGAACCGGGCGACCTGCTGGTGATCGACCTGCTCGACATCAAGCCGGTGACGCCGGTCGGTTTTTCCGGCGTGTTTTCGAAGGAGAACGGCGGCGGTTTCCTGGCCGATACGTTTCCCGATGCCGACAAGGCGATCTGGGACTTGAAAGGCTTGTACGCTACCTCGCGCCATATTCCCGGCGTGCGCATCGCCGGCCTGACCCATCCGGGCCTGATGGGCTGCCTGCCGTCGCACGACTTGCTGGCGGAGTGGAACCGGCGCGAGGCGCCGCTGGCGGCCAAAGGACTGGCCAAGCCGCCCGATCCGAGCACGGCGGTGCTGCGCGGCCTGAGCGGGGCCAAGTTCGACAGCATGGCGAAGGAAGCGGCGCGCACCGTGCCGCCGCGCGAACACGGCGGCAACACCGATATCAAGGACCTGTCCGCCGGCACCCGGATTTTTTTCCCGGTATATGTGAAGGGCGCCGGCTTTTCCATGGGCGACCTGCATTTTTCGCAGGGCGACGGCGAAATCGGCTTTTGCGGCGCCATCGAAATGGACGGCGTCAGCCACGTCGGTTTCGACCTGATCAAGGGCGGCATGGCGAAATACAACATCAGTTCGCCGATCTTCATGCCCAGCATCGTCAAGCCGCATTACGAGCAATGGCTGACCTTTGAGGGCATCAGCGTCGAGAACGGCGTCAACTATTACCTGGACGCTACCGTGGCTTACCGCCAGGCCTGCCTGAAAGCCATCGATTACCTGACCCACTTCGGCTATACCGGCAGCCAGGCCTACATGCTGCTGACCGCGGCGCCGGTGGAAGGGCGCATCGGCGGCATTGTCGATATTCCGAACTGCGCGTGCACGGTGTCCTTGCCGACCTCGATTTTCGACCAGGACATCACGCCCAAGGGGATGCTGAACGATAACGCGCACTGGGGCAGGAAACCTTAGTTCCGGCGGCGGCAGGGCCTGGCCCTGCCTGGTGCCCCGTCCAATTCAAGCAAAGGATAAAACGATGCCGCTGTACGACATCCGCTGCAGCCATTGCGATGGCATTTTTGAAAAGCTGTTGCCGCTGCAAGCACTGGAAAAACCGTTGGCCTGTCCCTACTGCGCCGAGGCGACCCTTGCCGTTCCTTTATTTACCGGCGGCCACGTCAAGCTGCGCGTGGCGGAACGCTGGCAGGCGCGCAATGGCGCCGAACAGCTGGCCGGCCGCGGCGCCGCCGGTCCCGGCACGCAAGCGCGCGCCGGCAGGAGCAGCGTGCTGCACAATTGCAAAGGACATAGCTGCAGTATCTGCGATACCTGAGCTAGGGCCTGTTCGCACTCCCAAATCAAGTGTGAACAGGCCCTAGGTTACACCAGCAGGTTCAGGGCATGCGGATTGCCGGCGCCATATTGCGGAAACAGCTTCTGCATGGCCGGGTCGCCGATCCGCATGTGTTTTTCCGCCAGCGTCGCCAGCACCGAGCGGAAATCGGTGGTGATGGCCAGGTCGCGCCCTTCGTTGAGGGACTTGTCGTCGATGCCCGGCCATGCGCCGTGGATGGTGCGGCCGCGGACGTTGCCGCCCAGCAGCCACATGACGTTGCCGTGGCCGTGGTCGGTGCCGCCGTTGCCGTTTTCGCGGAAGGTGCGGCCGAATTCCGACATCACCACAATCACCGTATCGTTGAACGCCGGTCCCAGCTCGCGCGCCAGCGTGGTCAAGCCGTCGGCCAGCGGCCGCAGGCGGTTGGCCAGCTGGCCGTTGCCGTTGCCCTGGTTGGTATGGGTGTCCCAGCCGCCGACGGCGACGAAACCGAGCCGGATGTCGGGATTGCTGCGCATCAGCCGTCCCAGGCGAGCGGTGTCGATCGACAGGCCGTTCGGCAAGGGTGCGCCGTTGTTCGCCATCTTTTGTTCGGAGCTGCTGGCGTCGGCCATCAGTTCCTTGCGCGCCGAAATGCCGTCGCGGTAGCTTTTGCCAAGCACGGCGTCTTGCGCATAAAGCTCGGCGTACGCCTGGCTGACATCGGCGCGGTCGATCAGGGTCGGCCGGGTAGCGTCGCGCCCGGTCGGCATGTTGGCGACTACCGCGCGTCCGGTCAGGATGCGCGGCACCGATTCGCCCAGCGTCAGGGCTTGCATAGGCGACGACGATGCGGGCATCACGCCCAGCATGCGGTTCATCCAGCCGTCGCGGGTGTTGTGCTGGCCCGGCGTGCCGGTCTCCATGTAATCCTGTGCTTCGAAATGCGAGCGCGACATGTCCGGCGAACCTGAGGCGTGCACGAACGCCAGCCGGCCATCGTCCCAGTACGGCTGCAGCGCTTGCAGCGCCGGGTGCAGGCCGAAGTAGCCGGTCAGGTCGATCGCGCCGTTCTGGGTGCCGGGGCGCGATACCGCTATGCCTGGCCGCGCCTTGTAGTAATTGTGGTCGCCATGCGGCACCACGACATTCAAGCCGTCCACGGCGCCGCGCAGGAATACCACGATCATGCGCGGCGTGCCGTCGCCTGCCGCATGCGGACGCTGCAAGGGATTGCCGTACGACAGCGGGCTGTCGACCATGGCGACCGGGGCGGCCGGGACAGGTTTTGCCTTGGCCTGCGGCTTGCTGGGGGGGGCCACCACGCAGCCGGACAGGCCGACCGGGATCAGGATGGCACCGCCGGCGGTCAGGCCCAGCTGGCGGATGAAATCACGACGCTTCATGACATGGCTCCCGTGGATTATCTTTTCATGAAATCAGGACTGCCGAGTATCAGGCCGACCTGCAGGTTGGCAGGCGCGGCGCCGATCGTGCCGAGGCTGTGCGGCGTCAGCGCCGGCGCCAGGGTTTGCAGCAGTTGTTGCGGATCGATGGGGACGGCGGTATTCGGTGCGGCGGCTACCGGCGGCGATCCGGGCGCTGATCCTGGCACAAGCGGCGGCGGATCGCTGCGGGCGATCGGCGATTTGCCGTTGCTGAGGCCGTTGACGAAATTGATGCGGCGGAGCAGGGCGTCAGGGTTGAGCCAGGCTTCTTCCGAAAATTTGTAGCCCTCCGGCGTCAGCCAGCCGTACAGCGGCTGGCCCAGCTGGTTGAGCACGCCGTCGATCGGCCTGACATTGAGCACCGGCGTCGCGGTTGCGCGCAGCGACGACACCACGTATTGATAGGGCGTCTTGAACTGGGCCTGGTAATTGCCGCGGTCCCAGAATTCGGGGCTATCGAACAAGGCATGGAGCACCGCCTTGATGTCGCCGTTGCTGCTCAGGAAGCGGCGCGCCAGCTTTTCCGTCAGTGCCGGTTCAGGTTTGTCGGAAACGAAATACTGGACCAGCTTGGCGGCCACGAAGTGGGCGGTGGCCGGATGGCGGGCCAGGATATCGAGCGCCTGTTCGCCTTCCTGGTAGCCGCTGCCCTTGATGGCCTGGCCGAGGAAAACCTTGTCGCCGGCATCGTGGCGGCGCGGGTTGAAGCTGAAAGCCGGCTGGCCATCCTTCATGCCTTTTTCATCGATGGTCCAGCCGCTGAGGATGCGCGCCAGGGAAATCACGTCGGCCTGGGTATAGCCGCTGTCGACGCCCATGGTGTGCAGTTCCAGCAGCTCGCGGCCGTAATTTTCGTTGAGTCCTTTGAAGCGGCCTTTGGCTTCTGGCGTGTTGACACCGCTGCTGAGCCAGTTGTCGAGGTAATACAGCATGGCCGGATGATGGGCCACCGCGCCCAGCAGCTGGCGGAAATTGCCGAGCGCGTTGGGCCGCAGCACGTCTTTTTCATATTCGCCGTTCCAGTAGCGCACCCATTCCTTGCCCTCGAAGACGTTGAAATGGTTGAACCAGAATTCGGTCATCACTTCCTGCAGCTGGCGCGGGCTTTCGGTGGCCAGCCACAGCCGGGAAAAATGGGTCTGCGGTGTGATGTCCTTGTTGGCGCGCTGGCGCGCCATGTTCTTTTCTTCGGGAGTGGCGGTATTGGGAGGGAAGGAGGGCGGACCGTACTGCTGGTAGAGCTGGGTTGCGCTTAGTTGATAAGTCGTCAAGGAGGACAGCTTGCCTGCCAGCTCGGGCGGCAGCGGCAGGCTGTCGGGATTGAGCTGCTGCTCGATGTAGCGCTTGACGCCGAGGCGCCTGACGGCGTCGACGTCGCCTGGGCGCGGACCATAGGCCAGCCGGTTCAGCACATGCAGCGCTTTTTCCGAATCGTTCAGGGGCGGCTGGGCGGTCTGGGCATTGGCATCGAGCGCGGCCAGCGAACCCAGCAGCAATGCGGTCGACAGGTAACGAGGAAGGGTCGGCATGTTCCACCTTATGCAGTTTTTCGGCTTACACCCCCGATTAACGCGCCGCCAGCGGCATGCGCATACAAGGCCGGTGTAACAGATTGTAAGGCGGCAACATTGGCCGGGAATCCGCTTCCGGCGTTAGACGACTTTGCCCGGATTCATCAGGTTCAGGGGATCCAGCGCCTGTTTGATGGTTTTCATCAGCGCAATTTCCACCGGGGATTTATAGCGCAGGATTTCCTCGCGCTTGAGGGTGCCCAGCCCGTGCTCGGCCGAGATCGAACCCTGCATGCGGTCGACGCTGTCGTGCACGACGCGGTTGATGTCGGCCTGCCGTTCTATGAACTGTTCGGCAGAGGAGCCGGCCGGCGGCGAGACGTTGTAGTGCAGGTTGCCGTCGCCCAGGTGGCCGAAGGTGACATTGCGGCAACCGGGAAAATGCTGTTGCAGCAAGGCGTCGGTGACGGTGATGAATTCGGCGATGCGGGAAATCGGCAGCGAGATGTCGTGCTTGATGTTCTTGCCTTCCATGGCTTGCGCCGAGGAGATGCTTTCGCGCAGCTGCCACAGGGCGCGCGACTGGGCGCTTGAGCTGGCCAGCACCGCATCCTGGCAGATGTCCTGTTCCAGCGCATCGCCGATGACGGCTTCCAGCAAAACGCTGGCATGGTCCGCGGATTCGCTGTCGGACAGTTCCAGCAGCACATAGTGGGGATGGCGCTGGCTAAAAGGGAACTGCAGTTGCGGGAAGTGCTTGGCGACCAGCTGCAGGCACAGGTCGGACATCAGTTCGAAGCCGGTCAGGGTGGCGCCGCAGCGGCCTTGCGCCATGCTCAGCAGGCGCAGCGCGGCAGCCGGCGTCTGCACTGCGGCCAGCGCGGTGAGCTGGGCTTTGGGTTGCGGGAATAGCTTCAGCACGGCGGCGGTAATGATGCCCAGCGTACCTTCGGCGCCGATGAACAGGTCGCGCAAATCGTAGCCGGTATTGTCTTTGCGCAGGCCGCGCAGTCCGTGCAGGATGTCGCCCTGGGCGGTCACGACTTCCAGCCCGAGGCAGAGTTCGCGCGTGTTGCCGTAGCGGAGCACCGCGGTGCCGCCAGCGTTGGTCGACAGGTTGCCGCCGATGGTGCAGCTGCCTTCGGCCGCCAGCGACAGCGGAAACAGGCTTCGTTCGGCGGCGGCGGCTTCCTGGATGTGCTGCAGGATGCAGCCGGCTTCGACGGTGATGGTGTGGTTGACGGCATCGACCGCGCGGATGCGGTTCAGGCGCTTGAGCGACAGCACGATGGCCTGGCCGCTCTGGTCGGGCACGCTGCCCAGCACCAGGCCGGTGTTGCCGCCCTGAGGCACGATGGGAACCTGGAATTGCGCACAGAGTTTCACGATGGCCGCTACTTCCGCAGTGTCGGCCGGCTTGACAACAGCCAACGCCGCGCCGGTAAAGCGCTGGCGCTGGTCGGTCAGGTAACCGGCTTTATCGGCTTCATCGGTAAGCACATGGGCAGCGCCGATAGCGCTACGGCAAGCATCGAGGAATTCAGTATTTTTCATGTCCAGGTTTCGACAAAAATAGTTAAATGGGGTCAGAGTTTTTTTTCGCGTCCTTTGCGAAAATTACTCTGACCCCATTTAACGGCCCACGGAGTACATACCGTCGCATTGTCGGATGCTACTGCGACGCCTTCTTGATAGCCTGCTTAGCCACTTCCTTAGCCGCCTTTTTATAAGGCCGCAGATAAAGGATGGTGCAAAAGAAAAAGATGACGCTGAGCGCGACTTCGATCCAGCCCAGCCTGCTGGACAGGAAACTGCTGTCGCTGGTGGCGCGCACGATGCCTTCCGTGAAATAGAGCAGGATCAGCATGGACGCCCACTGCATCGTATACACGTCGCGCTTGAGCACGCCGCGCAACGGGAACAGCAGCGGCAGCACTTTCAGCACCATCCAGGAGCCGCCCGGGCGCAGCGGCGCCAGCGCCAGTTCCCAGGCCAGGCCCAGCGCGATCAGGCCGAGCAGGCTGCCGACCGCGCCGAAATAGAAGAAGCGCGGCTGGCGCGCCGCATGCGGCAGCGGATGGGTCGATACGCCCGGTTTCAGTTTGGTGGTCATCATGTCCCCGCGATGTCGAGTCTTGTTTTTAACTTCAAGGCGGTTTCCGCCAGCCGCCGGCCCTGGGCGATCGCCAAGGTGCGGCTCTCGGCCGAAATCGGATGCGTGCCGTTCATGCCGGACCAGTGGCTGGCGCCATACGGCGTGCCGCCGCTGGCGGTTGTCATCAGTTCCGGCAGCGTGTAGGGTAAGCCCATCACCAGCATGCCATGGTGTAATAAAGGCGTCATCATCGACATCAGGGTCGATTCCTGGCCGCCGTGCAGGCTGCCGGTAGACGTGAATACGCAAGCCGGCTTGCCGGCCAGGGTGCCGGCCAGCCAGTCGGTGCTGGTGCCGTCCCAGAAATATTTCATGGCTGCGGCCATGTTGCCGAAGCGGGTCGGCGATCCCAGCGCCAGGCCGGAGCATTCCTGCAGGTCGGCCAGTTCGACGTAAGGCGCCCCTTCGGCCGGGATATCCGGCGCGCTGGCTTCGGTCACGGTCGATACTGCCGGCACCGTGCGCAAGCGCGCTTCGCAGCCGGCGACGGAGTCGATGCCCTGGCTGATCAGTTCGGCCAGCTTGCGCGTCGAACCATGGCGCGAGTAGTACAGGACCAGGAGTGGTGTGTTAACAGTAATATTGGATGAGCTCATTTTGGTATTATAGGGCGCTTTAGCGTGGGTTCATGGTGCAAAACGCGCCTTTAATCGCCCGCTCCGGAAGGCAAAATCAGGGAAAGCATGAAGTCATTGAAATTTTCCAGGCTGCGCGGCCTGTCCTGGCCGCAATTGCGCGATCTGTTTCGTTTTGCGGCGCGCCGCCTGGATGAAGAACGCTTGCCGCAAGTGGCCGGCAGCCTGACCTTCACCACCATCCTGGCGCTGGTGCCGATGCTGACTATCGCCTTGGCGATTTTTACCGTATTCCCGCTGTTCAGCACCTTCCGCGCTTCGCTGGAACACTACTTTGTGCAAAACCTGATGCCCAGGGGCGTCGCCAACGTCATCCTCGATTACCTCAACCAGTTCGCCACCAAGTCGGCGCGCCTGTCGGCGGTGGGCGGGGTGGCGTTGATCGTCACTTCGGTGCTGACGATGTCGACGGTGGACCATGTGTTCAACCGCATCTGGCGCGTCAAGAAGCAGCGGCCGTGGATCCATCGGGTGCTGGTGTACTGGGCCATCATTACGCTGGGACCTTTGCTGATCGGCATCTCGATCACCGTCACTTCTTATTTGTCGGACGCAGCCAACGGCCTGGTGGTGAGCTGGGCCGGCAGATGGTTCTATACGCTGCTGTCGGTTGCGCTGACTACCGGCGCCTTCACCCTGCTGTACGTGGCGGTGCCGAACCAGCGGGTGGATTGGCGCGACGCCGTCTGGGGCGGCCTGCTGGCGGGCATCGTGTTTGAAATCGCCAAACGCTTTTTTGCCGCCTACGTGATCAAGTTCCCGACCTACACCATGGTCTACGGCGCGCTGGCGGCCTTGCCGATTTTCCTGCTGTGGATCTACATGCTGTGGATGATCACGCTGGTCGGCGCCTTGCTGGTGGCGGCGTTGCCGGTGGTGAAGTACGAGCGCTGGTGGCATGTGCCGGCTCCGGGCAGCGCTTTTGTCGATGCGATGGCGGTGTTGGGTGTGCTGCACCAGGCCAGGACCGGGGCCAGTTCGGCGGCGGTGGATGCGGACCAGATACGGCGCGCAACCAGGCTCGGTTTTGACGAATCGGAAAGCTTGTTGCAACAAATGCAGGAGATCGGCTGGGTCGGTTCGGTGCAGGCCGACAAGCTGGTCAGGACACAGTGGGGGCGCAAAGCGCGCATCAGCGTCGACGGCTGGATTTTGCTGGCCAATCCGGAACGGCTGAAACTGAGCGATATCTATCGCCTGTTCGTGTGCAACCTGGTGGCGGGCAAGGTGGCCGACGAGGCGCTGGCGTGGCAGGTGGAAGCGGCTATTGAGCGCGGCCTGGAACAGACGCTGGCAGCGTATTTTGCCGAAGGACTAGTACATCCGGAACTTGAGGTCGCCGCCGCGCAATAATCCCGGCGTCCAGAAATAGCTGACGTGCACCGTGCCGTTGTAGGTCGGCCTTGTATAGTTCATCAGGAACAATGGCCGTTTTGCCGCGGCGGCGGGTGCGTCCTGCCCCGGTTCCTTCTGCGTCAGCGCGGCATCCCTTGTGTGCATGAATTTCCCGTTTCCTGACAGACAGTTGCCATCATGTCTAAATGTAAAGTAGACGTTATTCTAAGGGACAAACGGTTCACATTGCCGTGAACCGTTTTTTACATAGTTGATTAAAAAGAAACCTGGCCGGTCAGCATCTGCCAGCACATGACCCAGTCGCCGAGCAGGGAATAAAGCGGCTGCCTGAAGGTGGCGGGGCGGTTTTTCTCGAACGCGAAATGGCCGATCCAGGCAAAACCGTAGCCGCACACCAGCGCCACCGGCAGCCAGTACAGGGAACCGGTCAGCACCAGCGCGACCAGCGCCAGCAAGGCCAGGGTCGAGCCGACGAAGTGCAGTTGGCGGCAGGTGCGGTTGCTGTGCTGGCTCAGGTAGCTCGGATAGAACTCGGCGAAGGTCTCGTATTTCTTTTCAAGCACGGTAGGCATGGCGTCTCCTTGCTGTTTCTGTCCTTTAAGCTTAATCCCCGATAGCGGCAGGCGCAACCGCCGTGGAGCGCAGCGCTTCAGTTGCAAACTTGTACAAATGGTCCAGCACCGCATCCGGCTGCTCCGCCATCAAGGCGTGGCCGCTGGCCTCGACCTGCACCACCTTGGCGTGCTTGATCGCGGCAACCAGGCCGGCAGCCGCCTTGGCCGGCGTCATGATGTCGCGCTGGCCGAGCAGGAACAGGGTGGGGCAAGCCACCGCCTGCGCCGCCTGTTCGCCGTTTGCATAGCTGTTGCAGGCGGCGAAGTCGGTATAGAACACGGTCGGCTTGCTGTCCGACTGCCGCGCGATGCGCTGCATCAGGCGCTGGCTGGCGCCTTGCACGTAGAAGCCCGGGCCCGGCGCCGAAGGTTTGGGCGAGATGGTCGAATGCGACCAGATGTTCACCATGTCGATCGCGCTCTGCTGTGCATTGTTGGCGGCATCGAGCAGCGCATCCGCGACTTTCATCGGATAGGCGGTGCCGACCAGCGCAATGCCGGCGATACGCGTCGAACCGGCGGCGCGGCCGGCGTTCTCCAGCGCGACCAGCGAACCCATGCTATGGCCGATCAGGATGGCTTTGGTGACGCCCGCAGCATCTAGCAAACTATCCAGCCAGGCCGACAATTCCTCGATGCTGGCCAAGGCGGGCCCCTGGCTGCGGCCGTGTCCCGGCAAGTCCGGCGCCAGCACGCCGAAACCGTGGTGGGCGAAGTAGCGGGTTTGCAGGATCCAGACCGAGTGGTCGTTCTGGCCGCCGTGGATGAATACCGCGGTCGGCAGTTCCGGGTTGAAGGTTTTGCCGCCGGTATAACAATAGCTGTCGTAATTGGCGCCCTGTGTTTTCAGCAGCATCTCATTTCCCCTTGCGCTCGGCGCGCTGCGACATCTTGAGGCCGTAAGCCAGGTCTTCGATCAGGTCTTCCACGTTCTCCAGACCGACTGACAGCCGCAGCGTGCCTTCGGTGATGCCGGAGGCGGCCAGCTGTTCGCTCGGCACCCGGAAATGGGTGGTCGAGGCCGGATGGATGACCAGCGACTTGGCGTCGCCGACATTGGCCAGGTGGGAAAATATCTTGAGCGATTCCACCATGCGCTGGCCGGCGGCGCGGTCGCCCTTGAGGTTGAACGAGAATACGGCGCCGCAGCCTTTGGGCAGCAGCGTCTTGCTCAATGCGTGGCCCGGATGCGAAGGCAATTCAGGATATGCCACCGATTCGACCGCGGCATGCGCCGCCAGGAATTCGACCACCTTGCGGGTGTTGGCGACATGCTTTTCCATGCGCAGCGCCAGCGTCTCTATCCCTTGCAGGATGGCGAAAGCATTGTGCGGACTCATCACCGCGCCGAAATCGCGCAATCCTTCGCGCCGCGCGCGCAAGGAAAACGGCGCCACCGTCGATTCTTCGGAAAACACCATGCCGTGGAAACCCTCGTACGGTTCGCACAATTCGCCGAAGCGGCCGGTTTTATCATATGCCTGCTGCCAGTCGAAAGTGCCACCGTCCACCAGCAGGCCGCCGACCGCGGTGCCGTGGCCGCACAGGAATTTGGTGGCGGAATGGAACACCAGGTCGGCGCCGTGCTCGAAAGGTTTCAGCAGGTACGGCGTGGTAAACGTGGCGTCGACCATCAGCGGCAGGTAGTGTTCGTGGGCCAGGGCCGAGATGCGCGGGATGTCCAGCACGTCCAGCCCTGGATTGCCGAGGGTTTCGCCGAACAGGGCTTTGGTGTTGGGCCGGATTGCGGCGCGCCAGGCGTCGAGGTCGCTCGGGTCGACGAAGGTGGTTTCGATGCCGAAGCGCTTCATGGTGTACGACAGCAGGTTGTGCGAACCGCCGTACAGCGCGCGCGACGCCACGATATGCGAACCGGCGCCGGCGATGGTGGCCAGCCCCAGGTGCATGGCAGCCTGGCCGCTGGCGACGGCAATCCCGGCGACGCCGCCTTCCAGCGCGGCGATGCGTTCTTCCAGCACCGCGTTGGTGGGATTGGAAATGCGCGAATACACATGGCCGGCGCGCTCCATGTTGAACAGCGAGGCGGCGTGGTCGGAATCCTTGAAGACAAACGCGGAGGTCAGGTAAATCGGCGTGGCGCGTGCGCCGGTGGCGGGGTCGGGTACGCTGCCGGCATGCAGCGACAAGGTGTCGAAGCCGGGATAATGGGGAATGCTCATGGTGCTGGCTGTCTCCTTTGATTCTTGAAATATGAGAACTCACTCTATTCATGCTGCGCTGCGCGGTAGATTTTTGGCTCCGCTTAAGCTACATTCTGGATACAAGCGACGCAAGAGATGAGATATAGGCAAGCATAACCCAAGCAAAGGCAGGATGGCCCCATGAAAGTTTCTGAAATCCTCAAAGTCAAAGGCAATATTCTTTACACCGTGACGCCGGAAACGCCGTTGATCGAGGCTGTCAACACGATGGCGGAAAAAGATATCGGTTCGCTGGTGGTGATGGAATTCGGGACGCTGGTGGGGATGCTGACCTTCCGCGAAGTGATGAATGCGATCCACCAGAACGGCGGCGCGGTCGGCAGCAACACGGTGCGCAAGCACATGGACGACAGCCCGATCACCGTCACGCCGGATACCGAAGTCAACGAGGTGCGCCGCATCATGCTGGAGCGCCACGCGCGTTACGTGCCGATCATGGATGCCCGCACCTTGCTGGGCGTGATGTCGTTCTACGACGTGGCGAAGGCGGTGCTGGACGCCCAGGGTTTTGAAAACAAGATGCTGAAAGCGTATATCCGCGACTGGCCTTCCACCACCGACGAATAGGCTTTGTTATTGTTTGTTAAGAACCGTTTGCGGCAAAATGATGCCGCAAACGGTTTTTTTTGTGTAAGCTGCCCGAAAAATATTAGAACAATAATCACTTGCCATAACACGGACCCATCTCGTTAGCTTACCTATGTCCAAATCCAGTCAATTCTCCCTGCTGCGCCAGCGCCGCTTCGCTCCTTTCTTCTGGACCCAGTTTTTCGGCGCGTTCAACGACAACGTGTTCAAGACCGCCTTGCTGACGATCCTGACCTACGAAGCGCTGAGCTGGACCAGCATGAACGTCAGCCTGCTCAACAACCTGATCCCGGGCCTGTTCATCCTGCCGTTCGTGGTGTTTTCGGCGACCGCCGGCCAGCTCGCCGACAAGTTCGAAAAATCGCGCCTGGCGCGCTACGTCAAGGTGCTGGAAATCATCATCATGGCGGTCGCCGCCGCCGGCTGGATGACGCATACCTTGTGGCTGCTGATCCTGGCGGTGGTCGGCATGGGCATCCATTCGACCATCTTCGGACCGGTCAAGTACGCCTACCTGCCGCAGCAGCTGCGCCAGGACGAACTGGTCGGCGGCAACGGCATCATCGAAATGGGAACCTTCGTCGGCATCCTGCTGGGCGAAGTGCTGGGCGCGGTGCTGGTGGTGCACAAGCCGTGGGGCATCGAACTGGTGGCGGGCGGCACGGTGGCGATCGCGGTTGTCGGCTGGCTGTTCAGCCGCGGCATCCCGCTGACGCCGGCCGCAGAGCCCGCGCTGAAGATCAACTGGAACCCGATCACCGAAACCGTGCGCAACCTGGGCTTTTCCCGCAAGAACCGGCCGGTGTTCCTGGCCATGCTGGCCAATTCCTGGTTCTGGTTCTACGGCGCCATCATGCTGGCGCAGTTTCCACTGTACGCGAAAAACTACCTGCATGGCGACCATAGCGTTTTTGTGCTGCTGCTGACGGTGTTCTCGCTCGGCGTCGGCGCCGGTTCGCTGCTGTGCGAACGCTTGTCGGGCCACAAGGTGGAAATCGGCCTGGTGCCGTTTGGCGCGATCGGCCTGTCGGTGTTCGGCCTCGACCTGTTCCTGGCCAGCATCGGCTATGCCAACACCACGGCGGTCGACATGGCCGGTTTCGTGCAGCAGCACGGCAGCTGGCGCATCCTGTTCGATTGCGTGATGATCGGCTTGTTCGGCGGCCTGTATATCGTGCCGCTGTTCGCGGTGATCCAGACCCGCTGCGACCGCCGGCACCTGTCGCGCACCATTGCCGGCATGAATATCATGAACGCCTTGTTCATGGTGGTGGCGGCGCTGGTGGCGATGGTGCTGCTGCAATCCGGCTTCACCATCCCGCAGATTTTCCTGGTGACGGCGATCCTGAATGCGCTGGTGGCGCTGTACATCTTCACCGTGGTGCCGGAATACCTGGTGCGTTTCGCGGCCTGGATACTGATCCACACCATCCACCGCGTGCATACCGTCAACCGCGACCGCATCCCGGACGAGGGCGCCGCGGTGCTGGTCTGCAACCACGTCAGCTACGTCGATGCGATCGTGATCATGGCCGCCAGCCCGCGGCCAATCCGCTTCGTCATGGATCACCGGATTTTCAAGATCCCGCTGCTGGCCTGGCTGTTCAAGACCGCCAAGGCGATCCCGATTGCGCCGGCCAAGGAGAATCCGCAGCTGATGGAGCGCGCCTTCGACCAGATCGCAGCGGCGCTGGAAGACGGCGACCTGGTCTGCATTTTCCCCGAGGGCAAGCTGACCAGCACCGGCGAAATGAACGAATTCCGCGGCGGCATCAGTAAAATCGTCGAACGCACGCCGGTGCCGGTGATCCCGATGGCCCTGAGCGGCTTGTGGGGCAGCATGTGGACCCGGAGTGCGGGCAATCCTTTCCAGCGCTCGTTCAAGCGCGGTCCGCTGTCGGCCTTGCAGCTGGCGGTCGGCGATGTGGTCGCGCCGGAGCAGGCCACCCCGGAATATCTGCAGCAGCAGGTCCAGACTCTGCGCGGCGCCTGGCTGTAAGTCCGGCAGCCGCGGCTGCGGACCTGGTCACAGACGCTTGATGAAAGGACCGAGAATGACAAGACACTCACTGGAGGATGCCGCCATGGCTCGCCGTAATTTCCTGGCCCAGGGCAGCAGGCTGCTGACCGGCGGCCTGCTGCTAAGCGCCATGCCGATGGGTTCGGCGCTGGCGGCGACGGCTGGTCCCGTGCCGTTGATCATCGACACCGACCCCGGCGCCGACGACGTGATCGCCTTGCTGCTGGCCTTGTCGGCCCGCGACAAGCTGGACGTGCGGGCGCTGACCACGGTCGCCGGCAACGTGCAGCTGAACACCACCTCGCGCAATGCGCGCATGGTGCGCGAATGGGCCAACCGGCCGGATGTGCCGGTGTATGCCGGCTGCGACCGCCCGATGCTGAGGACGCCGATCTATGCCGCCGAAGTGCATGGCGCGGAAGGCGTCACCGGCGTCAAGGTGTTCGAGCCGAAACAGCCGCTGGCCAAAGGCAATGCGGTGCAATACCTGATCGATACGCTGCTGGCTGCGAAACCGCAAAGCATGACGATCGTGACGCTCGGGCCGCAAACCAACCTGGCCATGGCGCTGAACGAAAATCCCGGGATCAGGCAGGGCGTCAAGGAAATCGTGATGATGGGCGGCGCCCATTTCAACGGCGGCAATATCACGCCGGCGGCGGAATTCAACGTGTTCGCCGATCCGCACGCCAGCGACGTGGTGTTCAAGAGCGGCTTGCCGATCACCGTGATCCCGCTGGACGTGACGCACAAGATGCTGACCAGCCCGGAGCGCATAGACCGCCTGCGCAAGATCGGCAACCAGGCCGGCAAGATCGCCGCCGACATCCTCGACGCCTATGTCGAGCACGATATCAAGCAGTACGGCTTGCCGGGCGGCCCGGTGCATGACGCCACCACCATCGGCTACCTGCTGCGGCCGGAGCTGTTCAAGGGCCGGATGGCCAATGTCGAGGTCGATACCCGGGAAGGGCTGACGTTCGGCGCCACCGTGGTCGACTACTACCGTTCGACCAAGCGCCCCGAGAACGCACGCTGGATCACGGAAGGCGACACCCAGGGTTTTTTCGACCTGCTGACGCTGCAGCTGGCGAAACTGCCCTGACCAGGTGATATTGAAAAGGCAATGATTTTGCCAGCCGGGTAGCCCCTGAGGGGCGGCGCTGGTAAAATCATGTCTTTCAGCCTCCTTTTATCTGGATCATCATGCCCGGCAATACCTTCGGCAGTCTGTTTAGCGTCACCAATTTCGGCGAATCCCACGGCCCGGCCATCGGCTGCGTGGTGGATGGCTGCCCGCCGGGCCTGGAGCTGTCCGAAGCCGATATCCAGCCTGACCTGGACCGTCGCAAGCCCGGCACTTCGCGCCACGTGACGCAGCGCCAGGAGCCGGACACGGTAGAGATCCTGTCCGGCGTCTACGAAGGCAAGACCACCGGCACTCCGATCATGCTGCTGATCCGCAACCAGGACCAGCGCAGCAAGGATTACGGCAATATCGTCGATACCTTCCGTCCCGGCCACGCCGACTTCACCTACTGGCAGAAATACGGCATCCGCGATCCGCGCGGCGGCGGCCGGTCATCGGCGCGCCTGACGGCGCCCATGGTCGGCGCCGCGGCCATCGCCAAAAAATGGCTGCTGCAGCAGTATGGGACTACCTTCAAGGGCTGCATGAGCCAGCTGGGTGAAATCCCGGTGGTTTTCGAGTCCTGGGACCATGTCCCCAACAACCCGTTTTTTGCTGCCAACATCAGCCAGATCGCCGAACTTGAGGCGTACATGGACGCCTTGCGCAAGGACGGCGATTCCTGCGGCGCGCGCATCGATATCGTCGCTTCCAAGGTGCCGGTCGGCCTGGGCGAGCCTTTGTACGACAAGCTGGACGCCGAAATCGGCTACGCCATGATGGGCATCAACGCTGTCAAGGGCGTGGAAATCGGCGCCGGCTTTGCCTCGGTGGCGCAACGGGGATCGCAGCACGGCGATGAAATCACCCGCCACGGCTTCCTGACCAACAACGCCGGCGGCATCCTGGGCGGCATTTCCAGCGGCCAGGACATCACCGTGTCGATCGCCATCAAGCCGACCTCCAGCATCCGCACCCCGCGCCAGTCGATCGACAAGCAGGGCAATCCGGCCACGGTCGAAACCTTCGGCCGCCACGATCCTTGCGTCGGCATCCGCGCCACGCCCATCGCCGAGGCGATGCTGGCCCTGGTGCTGATGGACCATGCCTTGCGCCACCGCGCCCAGTGCGGCGACGTACAGGTCGCGCCGCTGGTCGATTCCAGGTAATCCGGCAGCGCGCCGCCCGGTTCCGGCGGCGCCTTTTGTTCCTTCCTTTACTGCGATCCTGTGGCAGATTTTGCCGGCGGGATGGCTATTCTTGCGCGGCTGGCGTAGATTTAAGTTACGCTAACAACCTGTCGGACTTAGGATGATCGGCGCTAGCGTGCCAAAACGGAACCAGACCGCGGAGAGGGGACATCATGATCGATACAATATCTAGCGCTGCGCTTGCCGGCGGCTTGTCCTGGGCCAGCGGCCTCCGCCTGTACATGGCGCTGTTCATCGCCGGCTGGTTCGGCCGCATGGGCTGGATCGATCTGCCGCAGGCGCTGCAGGTGCTGGAATCGCCATGGGTGATCGGCGTGACCGGCCTGCTGGGCGCCATCGAGTTCCTGGTCGACAAGATTCCCGGCCTCGATTCGGTCTGGGACGCGGTCCACACCTTCATCCGGATTCCGGCCGGCGCCATCCTGGCGGTGGCCGCCATGGGCCACATGGACCCGGCCTGGACCACGATAGCGGCGCTGATCGGCGGCACGTTTGCACTGGGCGCCCATGCCACCAAGGCCGGCAGCCGGGCCATGATCAACACCACGCCCGAACCGCTGAGCAACTGGACCGCCTCGTTTGCTGAAGACGCGACCGTGATGGGCGGCTTGTGGGCAGCGTTTTTCCATCCCTGGCTGCTGTTTGCCTTCCTGTTCCTGTTTTTCCTGTTTGCGATCTGGCTGCTGCCTAAATTGTGGCGCGGCTTACGCTGGGTATTCCAAAGGCTCGCCACATGATTTTTTTGCAGTCCCTACGCATGACCCGCCGCGACTGGCGCGCGGGTGAATTACGTTTCTTGCTGATAGCACTGATCGTGGCCGTCGCCTCCTTGTCGGCAGTCGGTTTTTTTGTAGACAGGATGCGCGCCGGCCTGAGCCGCGATGCGCACCAGCTGCTGGGCGCCGACCTGCTGATATCCGGCGACCAGCGCATCAGCCCCGGCTGGCGCAGCGAGGCGCAACGGCGCCGGCTGACCCTGGCCGACACGGTGGTATTCCCCAGCATGGCCATCGCCGGCGAGGGCGACAGCGCCCGGTCGCAGCTGGCTTCGCTCAAAGCCGTCAGCGCCGGCTACCCGCTGCGCGGCAGCCTGGTGGTCGCCGACAAGCTGGGCGGGACCGATACGGTTACCCGGCAGGTTCCCGCCGCAGGCACGGTATGGCTGGACGCCAACATGCTGAGCGCGCTCAACCTGGCGGTGGGCGATCCGCTCAAGCTGGGCGATCGTACATTCAAGATAGCCAAGGTCCTGGTGGTCGAACCCGACCGCGGCAGCGGCTTCATCAATTTTGCGCCGCGCGTGATGCTGTCCATGGCTGACCTGGCTTCCACCAACCTGGTGCAGGACGGTTCGCGCGTGACCTACCGCTTGCTGCTGGCCGGCGCGCCGCAGCAGGTGCAGGATTTCCAGCAATGGGTGGAAAGCGACATCAGCCGCGAAAACCTCAAGGGCGTGCGCATCGAAGGCCTGGAAAACGGCCGTCCTGAAATGCGCGCGACGCTCGACCGCGGCCAGCAGTTCCTGTCGCTGGTCGGTTTGCTGTCGGCCCTGCTGGCGGCGGTAGCGGTGGCGATGGCGGCGCGCCGCTTCATGCTGCGCCACCTGGACGCTTGCGCCATGCTGCGCTGCCTCGGTTTGACGCAGAACCAGGTGACGCAGCTGTATTTGCTGGAATTCCTGCTGGTCGGCCTGGCCGGCAGCCTGGTCGGCGTCGCGCTGGGTTTCGGCGCGCATTTCATGCTGCTGGATTTGCTGGGCAAGTTTGTCGCCAGCGACTTGCCGCCCGCCAGCGTGTTGCCTGCGGTGCAGGGCCTGGTCACCGGCTTGCTGCTGCTGGTCGGATTTGCCTTGCCGCCTATCCTGCAACTGCGCAACGTGCCGCACAACCGCGTGATCCGGCGCGAACAGGATGCGCCGCAAGCGCTGGTGCTGGCGACTTACCTGCTCGGCACGCTGACATTTGTCGGCTTGCTGCTGTGGCAGGCAGGCGATATCAAACTGGGCCTGTTGACGGCGCTCGGATTCTTGGGCGGTTTCGGCTTGTTCGCCTTGCTCGGCTGGCTGGCGTTGAAAGGTTCGCGCCATGTGCGTAGCCTGTCGCGTCATCCGAGCTGGCGCTTTGCGCTGACCGCGCTGCAGCGGCGGCCGGTGGCCACGGTGGTCCAGATCGTCGCCTTGTCGCTGGGGCTGATGGCCTTGCTGCTGCTGACGGTGATCCGCGGCGACCTGGTCGGCGCCTGGCGCCAGGCCACGCCGGCAGACGCGCCCAACCGCTTTGTGATCAATATCCAGGACGACCAGCGCGCCGATATCACGCAACGCCTGCAAGCGGCCGGCATCGCCCAGCCGCAGCTGTTCCCGATGATCCGCGGCCGCCTGACCCAGGTCAACGACAAGCCGATCACCGCCGACACCTATCCCGACGACCGCGCCAAGCGGCTGGTCGACCGCGAGTTCAACCTGTCCACCATGGACCAGGTGCCGGCGCAGAACACGGTGACCGCCGGCCGCTGGTTCGACGATAGCCGGCCCGAGGCATCGGTGGAAGAGGGCCTGGCCAAGACCTTGAACCTGAAGCTGGGCGACAAGCTGCAGTTCGACATCGCCGGCCAGCTGGTGACCGCGCCGGTTACCAGCCTGCGCAAGCTGGAATGGGGCTCGATGCGCGTGAACTTCTTTGTCATCCTCAATCCCAAGCTGATGACCGAGATGCCGCAAACCTGGATCACCGCTTTCAATCTGCCGGATGCCCGCATCAATTTCGGCAACCAGCTGACGCGCGATTTTCCCAACCTGACGGTGGTCGATATCGGCAGCGTGATCAAGCAGATCCAGGGCGTGATCGACCAGGTGGTGGTGGCGGTGGAATTCCTTTTCCTGTTTACCCTGCTGTCCGGCGCGCTGGTGCTGTACGCGGCCCTGGTCGGCTCGCAAGACGAGCGCACCCGCGAAGCCGGCCTGCTGCGCGCGCTGGGCGCTACCCGCAAGCAGCTGTCGCAATCGCAATGGATCGAGTTCGCCCTGATCGGCAGCCTGGCGGGCTTCCTGGCGGCCAGCGGCGCAGCGGCAACCGGCTGGGCGCTGGCGCACTACGTATTCAGCTTTACCTGGACCTTCAGTCCGCTGGTGTGGCTGGCGGGGATGGCGATCGGCGCCGCCTGCACGTTTGCCGGCGGCTGGGTCGGCCTGCGCCATGTATTGAACCAGCCGCCCCTGCAAACCTTGCGTGAAGCCTGATGCCCCGCGCGGCGGGGGCACTGAGTTACGTCAATTAGAGGATAATGTCGGCTTACGCTAACACTATCTCCCCATGACTACAGAACACACTACGTCCGCCGGCGAGCCGGCGGACCAGGAACAAGCCAGCCTCTACGACATGATAGGCGGCGCCGGCAAGCTGCGCGAGCTGGTAGACCGCTTCTACGACCTGATGGACCTGGAGCCGCAGTTCGCCGTGATCCGGGCCCTGCATCCGACCACGCTCGACGGTTCGCGCGACAAGTTCTACTGGTTCCTGAGCGGCTGGAGCGGCGGCCCCGACCTGTACATAGAACGCTTCGGCCATCCGCGCCTGCGCGCCCGCCACCTGCCATATGCGATCGCGACGCCGGAGCGCGACCAGTGGCTGCGCTGCATGGCGCTGGCGATGCAGGATGTCGGCATGGAGGAAAGGCTGCAGGAACATTTGCTGACCTCCTTCTTCCAGACTGCCGACTGGATGCGCAACAAGGCAGATAATCAGGCCCAGAGTCAAGCCGAAAGTCAGCCGTGATTTCACCGCAATCCATTTTTAGCTTATCGAAGAATACATGACATCAACCGAACTGCTCATCCTGCTCGCCGCCGCCGTCATCATCGTGCTGCAGATCGTCGCCATCCTGCGCAGCTCGCGCGGCGCCGATCCCGTGCAACAGCTGGCGCAGCTGCAAAACGACCTGCAGCGCCACCAACAAGATATCGGCGAACGCCAGCAGCGCGAACTGCGCAGCGAGGTGCAGACCAGCGCCCAGGGCATGCGACAGGAACTGGGCAGCAATTTCGGCCAGCTGCAGCAGACGCTGGCGGCGCAGATGACCAGCGTCGCCACTCTGCAAAACAACCAGATCGATACCTTTGCCCAGCAGCTGGTCAAGCTCAACGAAACCAACGCCCAGCAGCTCGACAGCATGCGGCTGGCGATGAACCAGCAGGCGCAGACCAATCGCGAGGAACAGGCGCAGTCGCTGAAGCGTTTCGGCGACACGCTGAACCAGACGCTGGCGGCGCTGACCGAATCGAATGCGCAGCGCATGGCGGAAGTGCGTGCCACGCTGGAAGCCAAGATCAAGGACCTGCAGAACGACAATGGCTTGCGGCTCGAAGAAATGCGCAAGACCGTCGATGAAAAACTGCACGCGACGCTGGAGCAGCGCCTGGGCGAATCGTTCAAGATCGTGTCCGACCGCCTGGAAAAAGTGCATCAAGGCCTGGGCGAGATGCAGCAGCTGGCGATCGGCGTCGGCGATCTCAAGCGGGTGCTGACCAACGTCAAGACGCGCGGCACCTGGGGTGAAGTGCAGCTGGAAATGCTGTTGGAACAGGTGCTGACGCCGGAGCAATACGCGAAGAACGTGGAAACCGTTCCCGGCAGCGGCGAACGGGTCGAGTTCGCCATCAAGCTGCCCGGCAACGACGACGGCGGCACGCCGGTGTGGATGCCGATCGACGCCAAGTTCCCAAAGGAACAATACGAGCGCCTGGCCGACGCTGCCGACCGCGCCGATGCCGAAGGCGTGGCGCAAGCCTCGCGCGAGCTGGAGCGGGCGGTGCGCGGCGAAGCCAAGACCATCGCCGAGAAATACCTGTCGCCGCCGCTGACCACCGATTTCGCCATCCTGTTCCTGCCGACCGAAGGCTTGTACGCCGAGGTCATGCGCCGTCCCGGCCTGGCCGACGAATTGCAGCGCGTGCACCGGATCAGCATCGCTGGCCCGTCGACCTTGTCGGCTTTGCTGAACAGCCTGCAGATGGGATTCAGGACACTGGCGCTGGAGAAGCGCTCGTCGGAAGTATGGCAAGTGCTGGGTGCGGTCAAGACCGAGTTCGGCAAGTTCGGCGACGTCCTGGCCGCCACCAAGCTGACCTTGGAACGGGCGGCCAAGAACATCGACCAGGCCGAAGTGCGCAGCCGCCAGATGGCGCGCAAGCTGAAATCGGTGGAAGCCTTGCCGAGCGACGCCGCGCAGCTGCTGCTGGGCAAGGACCCGGAACTGGCGCCGGACGACGAAAGCTGAAACAACATCGCCGGCGTCGATCTGTTGCCGGCCCGGTTGCGGGAGACGTCAAGCCGGCATCGCAAACGGCGGTTTGCCGCTTTGCCGGATCACCTCGACATCAATCCCCAGGCAAGCCTTGACCACATGTGGCGTCATGGTCAGCGCCGGCGTGTCTTGCACCAGCAAGGCGCCGTCCGCCAGCCAGGCCAGCTGGTCGGCATAACGCGCAGCCAGGTTGGGATCATGCATGATCGCCAGCACGCCGAGATTCCATTCTTTCGCCAATTGCCGCAGGGTGCCAAGCAAATGGTGCTGGTGCGCCAGGTCCAGCGCTGCGGTCGGTTCGTCCAGCAACAGGTAGCGCGGGCTGGGCGGCATACCTTCGTCGCCATGTTGCGGCCGCAACTGCGCCAGCACCCGGGCGAACTGTACCCGCGCCAGTTCGCCGCCCGAGAGCGTGGTGACGTCGCGCTCCGCCAGCGCCGCGGCGCCGGCCAAAGCCAGTGCTTCCATCGCGATCAGACGATCGCCGAGGCTGTTGCCGCCGCCATGCGGATAGCGGCCCAGCAGGGCGATTTCCATGGCTGTGAACGGAAACGAAAACTGCACGCTTTGCGGCAGCACTGCGCGGGCAGTCGCCAGTTGCTGCGGCGTCATGCGCGCCAGCGGCACGCCGTCGAGCGCGATATCACCGGTCAGCAGGGCGTCGCTGTTTTGCAGCTTGCCGTGGAATTCGCCCGACATGGCTTTCAGCAAAGTGCTTTTGCCGGCGCCGTTACGGCCCAGCAGGGCGACGATTTCGCCCGGCCGGATATGCAGGCTGAGGTTGCGCAGGATGGTTTTGCTGCCGCGTCGCAGGGACAGGTCGCTGGCGATTAACATGATCGGATTCCAGGCAGGTTGGTTGTCATAAGCCGAGTTGTCCGCGCCGGCGCCATAGCAGCACCATGAAGAACGGCCCGCCCAGCAATGCGGTAAGGATTCCCAGCGGCATTTCGGCCGGCGCCGCCACGGTGCGTGCGATCAGGTCGGCAACCAGGGTCAGGATGGCGCCGAACAGCAAGGCGCCAGGCAGCACTACGCGCTGGTCGGGGCCGCAAACCAGGCGGATGCAGTGCGGCGCTACCAGGCCGATGAAGCCGATGGCGCCGGTGCAGGCCACCAGTGCGCCGACGCACAAGGCGCTGGCGATCAGCACCTGGCGCTTGATGGCTTGCACCGGCACGCCGAGGTGCATGGCTTCGGCTTCCCCCAGCAGCATGGCGTTGAGCGCCGCCGAATGGCGCGCCAGGGCGGCGATGCTGAACACGACTACCGGCGTCGCCACAGCCAGCAAGGACCACTGCGCGCCGGCCAGGCTGCCCAGGTTCCAGAAGGTGAGCGTGCGCAGCTGGTCGTCGCTGGCGACGTAGATCAGCAAGCCGATGGCGGCGCCGACGATGGCGTTGATGGCGATCCCTGCCAGCAGCAGCAAGGGCAGCGCCAGGCGGCCGCGGGCAGCAGCGATGCGATACACCAGCATGGCCACCGCCAGGGCGCCGATGAAGGCCGCCAGCATGGGGGCATAGATGCCGACCATGCGCAATGCGTTGGGCCACAGCGTGGCGCCCAATACGATGGTCAGCGCAGCGCCGAGCGCGGCGCCGCTGGAAACGCCGATCAGGCCGGGATCGGCCAGCGGATTGCGGAACAAGGCTTGCATGGCGCTGCCGGCGGCGCCGAAACCGCAGCCGACCAGGATCGCCAGCAGCACCCGCGGCAGGCGGATATCGAGCAGCACCGCGCGCGTTTGCGCATCGGCCATGCCCAGCTCTCCCGGCTGGAGGCCCTGCCACAGCAGCAGCGGGATGCGCCATGGATCGATCTGGTAAGCGCCGAGCGCCGCGCACAGCAGCGTAGTCACGGCCAGCAGCAGCGACAAGCCGGCCAGCACCGTGCGCTGCCGGCCTTTGCGCGGCAATTCAGGCACGCGGACAACCGGGGTGGAGCCCGGCAAGGCAGGGGGAAAGGAAGTTGACATCGCGGCAGTGATCAAGGTTCAGGCATGCAGCTGGGCTGTCAGCCGGGTCAGCGCTTGCGGCAGGCGCGGGCCGAAGCCCAGCAGCAACAGCGAATCCATGTCGGCCACCACGCGCCGGTTTTTCGCGGCCGACGTCAGCGACAGGCCCGGGCTGGCAAGCAGGCGCTCGATGCCGCCTATCGCCACCAGGCTTTCGCTGGCAATCATCAGGATGTCGGGAGCGCTGCTGACCGCACTTTCCGCGGTCAACGGCTTGTAGCCTTTGAAGCCGTTGCCATCCGAAGTGGCGTTGATCGCGCCGGCATAGCGGATCATGGCGTCGGCGGCGGTATCCCGGCCGGCCACCATGGCTTGGGTGCCGCTATTGCTGAGGATGAACAGCACACGCGGCGCCTTGGTTTGCTTTTGGACCGATGCCAGCGCGGTCTCCCATTCACTGTCGAAACGCTGCAGCAGCGCCTTGCCGCGCGCTGGCAGGTTCAGCGCGGACGCCACTCCTGTGATTTTTTCGCGCACGGTATTTACGTCGTGCCGTTCGCCCAGGCGGATCACGCGCACGCCGGCAGCGGCAATCTGCTGCAGCGTAGCCGGCGGGCCGGCGTCGGCCGAGGCCAGCAGCAGGTCGGGATGCAGCGACAGCACGCCTTCGGCCGACAGCGCACGTTGGTAACCCATCTTGGGCAGCACCTGCGCCGCGGCGGGATAGGTGCTGGTGGTGTCGGCGCCGATCAGCACTGCGCCGGCATCCAGTGCATACACCACTTCGGTCAGCGCGCCGCCGGCCACCGCCACCCGGCGCGGCTGCCTGGCGGATTCCGCCTGGGCTGCCGCCAGGCCGGGCAGAGCGCTCAGCAGCAAGCCGGCTGCGCCGCCGCCCAGCAGCAGGCGCCGTTGCATATCGATAAGCGGCTTCACGCGTGAGCCTCCGCCATGCTTGCCGCCAGCGGCAGGGACAGGGCTGCGCTGCGCCAGGCAGCCAGTTCCGGCTGGCCCGGCTTGCGTACGCCGAACAGCATGGCGATGGTGTTGCCTTCATGGTCGAACAGTTCGAGCGAGGTGACTTCGCCGTCGCTGGTCGGTTTGCTGACCACCCAGCTGGATACGATCAGGTCTTCCCGCAAATGCAGGTTGAAGCCGGGATCGAGAATATTCAGCCAGGGCCCCATGACCTTAACATTGCTGACTGCCCCGGAATGGATCTGGATCATGCCGCGGTTGCCGACAAAAACCATGATGGGCAAGGCGCCGGCGGCCGCCTGTTCCAGGATGGCGCGGGTGGCGCTGTTGTCAACCTGGCGCACGAATTGCGGCGGCGCCAGCCGCAACGCCTGGGTCCGGCTGAGGCCGAAATCGCGCAGCAGGCCGAAGAACTGGTGGGTGTCGGTCATGCCTTTCCAGGCCGCGCGGAAGCCGTCGCCATCGATCTCGGCATCGGGTTTGTCGATGGCGGCGGGCGGCACCGGTTCGACTGCCATGCCAGGCAGCTGTTCGGGATCGGACCAGCGCGCCACCAGGGCGTCGAAGGCATCGTGATTGCTGTGCTCACGCAAGAACACCTTGTGCACCGCTTCGCCATGCAGGTCGTAGAACTGCAGGCTTTTTTGCCAGGTCTTTTCGGCGCCGCGCGCTACTTTTTCAATCACGGCGCAGGCGAAGCGCCATTGCTTGTAGAAAATCCGCAAGTCGATGGCTTCGCCCAGCGCCAGGCCGACTTGCCCGTTGTGGCTCATCTTTTCGTAGACGCCGTCTTTTTCGTGCACAGCGCTGTCGTTGCGGGTCAGCGCCATGACCGGCCCCAGCAGCGGCACTTCTTCAAGCAGCTCGATAAACTGAGGCCGCAGCCGGATGGCTTCGGCGCCGACGCAGGCGGCGATGGCTTCGCCTTCGGAGACGCCGATCGCTGCGGCTGCATCGCGATTACGCAGTTTTTTTTCGCGTTTGGCGTTCAAGAAATCCGTGCGCAATTGCTGCGGGTCGTGTTGCGGGTCATATTGCTGATGATGGCTGGTGGCAGACATGGTTTTCTCCTGGTCCGGGAAATGGAATGGATGGCGCAATCAATACTGGAATTTGAGGCCGACGTTGAAGTTGCGGCCTGGCGCGGTATAAGCGTCGGCGACGGTCGTGTTGCCCGCCAGTCCGCGCACGTCCGACCAGTTCCAGTACTGGCGGTTGAACAGGTTGTGGATGCCGGCGAACAGCGCGACGTTCTTGCTGATGTTGTAGCCGCTGCGCAGGTCGACCACGAACGCGGCAGGCGGCGCAAAATCGCTTTGCTTGCTCATGTCGCTGCGGCGTTTGGCGCTTTGATAGATGAAATCGGTCTGGCCATACCAGAGTTCGCTGGGTTCGTAGCGCAAGCCGAATACCGCCATGAAAGGATTGACGGTGTCTAGCGGTGTGCTGCTGCCGTCGGCGCCTTCGGTATGGCCTTTGGTATACGCCATGCCGGCCTTGATCCCCAGGCCGTTGGCCAGCTGCCAGTCGATCCTTGCTTCGGCGCCGCTGATGCGGGCGCGGGCGCGGTTGACGTACTGGTAGATGAAAGGATCGACGAACGGCCGGCCGCTGCCCTTCACGATTTCCTGTGAGATGAAGTTGCTGTAGCGGCCGGTGAACGCGGCCACGCTATAGCGCAGGGTGTCGTCGCCGCCGCCGAGCTTGCCGCGCAGGCCGATTTCAAAGGTGTTGCTGGTCTCTGGTTTCAGGTCCGGGTTGCCGATGGTGGCGTAACCGTAGATCGGGTTGCCGAAGCTGTTGTTGACCTGGTCCGGCGTCGGCGTGCGGAAGCCGCGTGCGTACTGGATGTAGGGCAGCAGCGCCGGGCTGATCTCGTACATCAGCGCCAGCCGCGGCGAGACCGCATTGCCGCTCGACTTGGTGGCTTGGCCGGTGTAGGACGGATCGTTCTCGTCCGGGGTCAGGCGATAGCCGTCGAAACGCAGCCCGGGCATGATGCTGAGCGGACTGGTTTGCGACAGGCGGATTTCATCCTGGATGAAGGCGCCGAACAGTGAGTAATCGGTATTCGGGAATGCCTTGTTGGGAAACGGCGATTCGCCGACGCCGGGAATGGTGCCGTCGCGCAGTCCGCTGATGCGCGCCGTGCTGAGGTCGAAGCCGTAGATCAGCTTGTGCTGCAGGCCGCCCGTGGCGAAGCCGCTTTCCGCCTGGACCGAACCGCCGTAGGTGTTTTCCCGGTAAGTATTGTCGCGGGTGCGGTCGACTGCCGGGAATCGGTCTTCATAGGAGAACTGGTGGTTCTTCGCATCCTGGTAGTAGATCTGCGCGTGGGCGTTCTGGAAGTAAGGATTGCCGCCATCCTTGAAATCGTAGGCCAGACTGTAGCGATTGCGCTCCAGCTTGTCGTTGGCGCGCAGCGCCAGGGTGCTGGCGGTGACCGCCGACAGCACGATGGAGTCGGTTTTCTGTTCCTGGTGATTGATGGCTGCAGTGAAAGTGTCCTGGGCGCTGGCCTTGAACACCAGTTTTCCGAGCAGAGCGTTGCCGTTGCCGTTTTGCGGATTGGCAGTGTCGCGGTTGGGGCCGCTGATGTCGCGCCTGCCTTTGGTGTCGACCTCATGGCCGGTACGTTTGTTGGCGATCAGCAAACCTTCGAAGCGTTCGCCGCCGAAAGCAGCGACGGCGGTGGTTGAGGTGCTGCCGTCGATGGAATCGTAAACCGGCTTGATCGAGAAATAGGTCTGCTTGTTGAAAATCTTCAGGAAATCGGAAGGATCCTTGGTGATGAAGTTGACCGCGCCGGTCAGGCCGTCGCTGCCGTACATCGCCGATGCCGGGCCGCGCAGGATTTCCACCCGTTTATACATGTCCATCTGCATGTAGTCGCCGCGCCCCGCCTCCAGCGGGCCGAAAGAAAACGAGCTGGGCAGGCGTATGCCGTCTTCCATCAGCAGGATGCGGTTGCCTTCCAGGCCCCGGATATTGATGCCTTCGTTGCCGCCGCGGCCGCCGGCGGTAGCCGCCGACGACGGCCGGTAAGGGCCGCGCCTGACGGTGACGCCGGGTTCATAGCGCAGCAGGTCCTTGACGTCCCTTGGCTGCTGTTCTTCGATAGTGTCGGCGTTGATCACCGAGATGCTGCTAGGCGTGCGCGCCACGGCGGTTTCGCTGCGGGTGGCGGTGACCGATATTTCATCGAGCGTGTGACCGGTGGCATAGCTGCCGGCCAGCAGTTGCGGCGCGCTCTGCGCAAAAACCGGCAGCGAAGTTGCGATCGTGGCGAACACGGCAAAATTGGCGGCCGCAGGCAATCCCGGCAGGCGGGTTGGGTATAAAGTGGGCAAAGCGTCGTACTCCAAAACAATCAAACTTGTTGAGTGGCTGGCGACGCTGGTGATGCGGCTGGCTGAAAAAGAGAGGTGGGGATGGGCAAGCTATAAAGCTTGTATAGATCTAATTATAAATGAGAATTATTATTATTTGTGAGATTCACTAAACAGCAGCAGATTTTTATCGCCGGGGACCAGCATAGTTACATCTGGTAGCAACTATGCATGATTGGAAATAGTGGAGCAATAAGCGCTGGCCTATACTGTGGGCATAGCAGATGCTGGAGGGATGGAATATCTCCACATTTGTCCGCAATAAATAGAAAAACCGGAGTTCACCGCAGTTTACTGAACAGAACCGAAAGAAAAGGAGTTCACCATGCGTACGCTCATAATTTTGGCCGCAGTCGCCATGCTGGCCGGTTGCGCCACGGATGCCGAACGCGCCGCCCAGGCGCAGCGCGATGTCGACCAGATGATGCGCGTTTATGGTCCGGCTTGCGAACGGCTTGGATATAAAGGCAATACCAACGAATGGCGCAGTTGTGTGCTGCGGCTCGACACAAAAGACAATACCGAACGTTATCCGACGACTACAACCTGTTTTGGCCACCCCGGTTTATTCCAGTGCAATACGTTCTGACGGCAGCAGTTTGATGTAAGTCAAGGCAGTGTTTTCAGCAGGCCATCAATCCCCCGATTGATGGCCTGCTTTGACGTGGCGGCCGCGCAATCCCGGCCCTTAAGCCACGGCATCGTGGCAGCACACGCAGAGCTTGTTGCCGTCGGCGTCGCGGAAGTAGGCGCCGTAATAGTCGGGATGGTATTCCAGGCGTAATCCGGGAGCGCCTTCGCACGATCCGCCGTTTTCCAGGGCCGCGGCATAAGCGCCGTCGACCGCGGCCCGGGTCGGCGCCAGCAGGGCGGTCATCTGGCCGTTGCCGGCAGAGGCAATGTTGCCGTCGTACGGCGCGCCTATGATGAACAGAGGCCGGGCCTTGCCGCTAGCCATCCAGGCCGCCCACGGCTTGCCGGCATCGCAGAATTTGAGCTGCAGATCCAGTTTTTCCATGACAGCAGAATAGAAACCGTATGCGTGCTGAAAATCGGTGACGCCGATAAAAACGTGAGAGATCATGGGCTTTCCTTTTGGTAGAAAATGACGTGGACGATCAATACAACCTGCAGCGTTTCGTGGCGGCCCAGCAGCCGGTCTTCGATATCGTACGCGAAGAACTGGGCCGGGGCAGCAAACGAAGCCATTGGATGTGGTTCATTTTTCCCCAAATTGAAGGACTGGGGCGCAGCCCCACGGCGCTCAGGTATGCGATCTCCTCGCTGGAGGAAGCCAGGGCGTACCTGGAACATCCGCTGCTGGGGCCGCGCCTGCGGGAGTGCTGCCAGTTGGTTGCGGCTGTGGACGGGCGCTCGATAGAAGATATTTTCGGTTTTCCCGACTATATGAAATTTCAATCCTCGATGACCTTGTTCGCCGAAGCTACGCTCGACAATCAGCTTTTCAACGAGTGTTTGCAAAAATATTTTGGCGGGGAGCGTGATCAGGCCACGCTTGCGCGGCTATGAACATCGGTTTCGATTCTTAGCAGAGGCCAGCGAGACAGCCATTTCTTGCGCTGCAGACGGTCATCGAACTGCGCGCGTTTTTCAGCGGCAAAGCGTGGCGTCGGACGGACGATGGCTGCGTACAGGTCTTCCAGGCCGAATGGCGCGGCGATTTCCAGGTCGCCGTTATCGGTGCATCTGACTGCCACCGCCGTGGCGGTTTCCGGCCAAAAGCGCATGGCGTCGAAGGCCGATTGATAAGGTGCATCGCCGTTGCGCACATGCATGCGTCCCTGATTTTTTACCGACCACTCGATAGATGCGTCTAACGCGTTCAGTCGACTTTCTATTCGCAGGTCGGCGTCTGCATTTTGTTGTGAGGGATCAAACCAGATCACGTCGATATCACCCGATGGAGATGACGGTGCTCGTCCGTGTAAGGAGTCCCAGAGGGCATTTCGAACAAAGCCCGCGGCGATCCAGCAATCGGGCAGGTGCAAGGAATGCACCAACGCGATGATGCGCAGACGCTCCGGATCCGCCCGCAGCAAGGCCATGAGATCGCCGGCGTGTTTCATTGCTCCGGTACCAGAGACAAACGCATCGGCACAAAGCATATGCCATGCATTTCAACTTGCGGGCCGGTTCTGACGAAGCCGAAGCGCTCGTAGACAGGCTGTGCGAAAGGCGAGGAATTGACTGTAAATGCGTCGATGGTTCCGAGCGCGGCGGTTGTTGTTTTCGCCGTCTGCCAAAGCTGCGTAGCTAAACCGCGGCGCTGGAATTCCTGGGCGACAAACAGATGGAACACATGGCTGCGATCGCGGACGGCAATAAAGCCGGCGAGTACGTCATCTTCGAAAGCGAGGCGGTATTGATAGCGTGGATTGGCAATATATTCGCTCTCGGCAGCGACTGAGACAGATTCGAAAAAAAGTTCAGCGCCCTGGCCATCAGGCGTGGCCAGGAATTCGTGGGTAAAACATTGGATCAACGCACAAATGGCGTCGGCGTCTTCGATTTTGGCGGCGCGGAATTCCATGCACGCGCTCTTTAGATCAAACCATCGAACAGGATCACTTCGACCGCATCGCCGCCGGCGACGTCGCCCTGTTCATGCGCCAGTACGATCATGCAATTGGCTTCAGCCATCGAACGCAATATGCCCGAACCCTGGGCGGCGGTAGGACGCACGCTCCACTGGCCGTCGCTCAAGCTGAGTATGCCGCGCTGGTATTCGGTGCGTCCCGGGCGCTTGCGGATGGCGACGGCCGCGGTGGCGCGCATCAGCGGCAACGGCGTCACTTGCGCACCCATCATCTGCAGCAAGGCTTCGCGCGCAAAAAAATAAAACGACACCATGACCGCCACCGGATTGCCCGGCAGGCCGAAGAACAAGGCTTGCCTGCCGCCTGACGTGATGCTGCCGAACGCCAGCGGGCGGCCTGGGCGCATGCCGATTTTCCAGAAGGCGACGTCGCCCAGCTGCGCCATCATCTGCTTGGTGTGGTCGGCGTCGCCGACCGAGACGCCGCCAGAGGTGATGATCGCGTCGGCGTTTTCGCAGGCACTGCGGAAAGCGCTTTCCAGCGCCTGCGGATCGTCGCCGACCACGCCCATGTCGATGATGTCGCAGCCTAGCCGCTGCAGCATGCCGTACAGGGTGTAGCGGTTGGAATCGTAGACGCAGCCGGGATCCAGCACTTCGCCCACCGAGCGCAACTCATCGCCGGTCGAAAAAAACGCCACGCGCAGGCGGCGCCTCACCGGTATTTCGGCGATCCCCAGCGAAGCCAGCAAGCCGAGGTCGGCGGGGCGCAGGATGCGGCCCTGGACGATGGCGGCGCTGCCCGCTTTCAGGTCCTCGCCGGCCAGGCGGCGATTGGCGCCTGGCTTGACGGCGCCTGCCGGGACGGTGACGAAACCGGCCGCACTGCCGGGGGCGACGAATTCTTGCGGAATGACTGCGTCGAGTCCATCCGGCATCAGGGCGCCGGTCATGATCCGTACCGCCTGGCCGCTGGCCAGCGTTCCCTGGTAGGCGCGGCCGGCGTGGGCGGTGCCGGCTATCGCCAGCACGGTATCGGCGTCGATGCGCAGGTCGGCCGAATTGAAGGCGTAGCCGTCCATGGCCGAGTTGTCATGCGCCGGGACGTCGATCGGCGAAATGATGTCGCTTGCCAGCACACGGTCGAGGGCGCTGCGCAGCGCTACCTTTTCAATGGCGGTGACCGGCGTGATGCAATCGCGGATGATGGCCTGCGCCTGCCTGACCGGCATGGCGTGCGGATCGTAGTCCGACATGCAGCTGGTCAGCTCGGACAAGGATGGCTTGGCAGGACGGGTATTCAGGTTCTTCATTGCGTTTGCATTATCGCTGTAGTAACTGTTCTCGGGTATTGATGTTACGGAAAGCGTCGGCGTCGGTAAACAGCGTTTCGCAATAGCTGAGGCGGCGGTACCATGTTTCCATCTTACGTCCGCCACCCTGCAGGTAGTCATTGAGGTCGGTCAATAAACCGGTTTTCAGCAGCATGAATACCGGCTGCGGCCAGATAGCCTGGTCACCGGCGTCCCGTGTGCAGGCTACCGCCAGGTCGGCGTCGGCGGCGGCCAGGGTTTGCGCCAGGCGTTGCACCAGGTCATGCGGCAAGTAGGGCGAGTCGCAGGGAGCGGTCGCCAGGTAGGGCGTGCCGCAGTGGCGCAGGCCAGCCTGCAGGCCCGCTAGCGGGCCTGCAAAGTCGGACTGCTCGTCGGGCCAGACCGGCGCGCCGAACGCCGCGTAGCTGTCCTGGTTGCGGTTGGCGTTGATGATCAGGCTGCCGACCTGGGGCGCCAGGCGCGCGATGACATACGCCACCATCGGTTTGCCGTCGAGCAGGGCCAGGCCCTTGTCGACGCCGCCCATGCGGGCGCCGCGGCCGCCTGCCAGTATCAGGCCGGTGATGTCGGGTGCAGAGGGCGGAGGACAGGTTTCCATGGCGGGGCCGGGTCAGCCGCCTATGTATGACATTTCCACTTTCTTTGGGGCCGGCGCCAAGCCCTCGGTGCGTTGCGTGCGCAATTCGGAATAGCGGTCATCGCGGGCGCGCCACAGCTGGCCGATCACGCTGGAGATTTCACTATCGCTGCATTCGCTGCGGAGCAAGGCGCGCAGGTCGTGGCCGGCGCTGGCGAACAGGCAGGTATACAGCTTGCCTTCGGTCGACAGGCGGGCGCGCGAACAGTCGTGGCAGAACGCCTGGGTGACGCTGGAAATCAGGCCGACTTCGCCGATGCCGTCGTCGTAGCGCCAGCGCTGCGCGGTTTCGCCGACATAGTTGGCCGCCAGCGGCTGCATCGGCAGTTCGCCCTGGATCAGCCGGGCGACTTCGGCCGACGGCACTACTTCATCCATCTTCCAGCCGTTGGAGGCGCCCACATCCATGTATTCGATGAAGCGCAGGATGTAAGGCGTGTTCTTGAAGTGGCGCGCCATCGGCAGGATTTCCTGGTCGTTGACGCCGCGCTTGACCACCATGTTGACCTTGATCGGGCCCAGCCCGACCTGGTGCGCCACGTCCAGGCCGTGCAATACGTCGGCTACCGGGAAATCGGCGTCGTTCATGCGCTGGAAGATGTTTTCATCGAGCGCATCGAGCGATACGGTGACGCGGTTCAGGCCGGCGTCTTTCAGCGCCTGGGCTTTTTTCGCCAGCAGCGAGCCGTTGGTGGTCAGGGTCAGGTCGAGCGGCGTGCCATCCGGCGTCTTCAGGGCGCTCAGCATGCCGATCAGTTTTTCGATGTGCTTGCGCAGCAAGGGCTCGCCGCCGGTCAGGCGGATCTTGTGCACGCCGTGGGCCACGAACAGGCTTGCCAGGTGGGTGATTTCTTCAAACGACAGCAAGGCGGTGTGCGGCAGGAATGCGTAGTCCTTGTCGAACACCGCGCGCGGCATGCAGTAGACACAGCGGAAATTGCAGCGGTCGGTGACCGAGATGCGCAAGTCATGCAGCGGCCGCCCCAGCTCATCCGCGATCAGGCCGGTCGGCGTTTCAAGGATGGAGGGAAGGGAAGGCGGCAAGAAACTGCGGCTATCGATCAGCGGGATGACTTTTCTAGTCATGGTGTCGTGTGTCTGGAAAAATGTGCAATGGCTTGCATCTATATATGGGGTGGCAACTTCTACAAGATACCATGGACGTCGTTTTTTAGCTTCAGCGCTTGCCAAACAGCGGCAGGCCCGGCAATTCTCGCAATTTCAAACATATCGCCTGCGCCAGACGCGACAAAGGGAGTCTGGGACTCCCTTTGTTGTCTTACTGTCCAGCTTGCCGCCTGGTGGCGGAGCAGCTTACTGCGGGCGCTGGGTTTCGACCTGCACCAGCGGTTCGCTGGATTGCGCCGGCAACGGCTTGCGTTCGCGCGGCACGCGTGGCGCCGCGACGATGTTTGCCGTGGCTTCCTGTGCTGCACGCAGCTTGTTTGGATCGGTCGCTGCCAGGGTCAGGCCGGCTGCAGCCAGTACGCTCTGCAAGTCTTCCACCTTAGGCGATCCGCTCGAAACGGCTGTCTTGATAACCGCCGGCGCTTCTGCTGCCGGCGCTGCCGTTTCAGCAACCGCAGGAGCAGCCACCGGTGCAGCTGGAGCCAGCGGTGCAGGGGTTTCGATCAACGGTTCTGCTGCCGGCTGGCTGGCGACGATTGCCGGAGCGACTTCAGGTACCGCAGGCTCCGGCACGATTGCTACTGGAACGGCGACTGGCTCCGGTTCGGTAAGCGCAACCACCGGTGCTGCGACGACTGGCGCGGCAACTACAGGGTCCGGTGCCGGTTCTGCCACCGGCGCGGCTTCAGCGACGGTTTCCTCTTGCCGGGCGATTTGCTGTGGCACCAGCGGCGCTGCGATTGCGTTCGACAGTACGGTCGGCGCCGGCGCCGCCTCAACTGCCGGGGCTTCCGTCTCTTGCGCCGTCGATTGCGTCATCGGAACCGAGGACGCCATCATCGGTACGCTGTCGCTGGCCGGAGCGGCTGCTTCGGCTTGCACCGGAACAATCGCCGCTGCAGGAGCAACTGCATCGTTGCCGGTTTCGGCCACGTCAGATGATGCCGTGGTTTCGCCTGCTTCGATGTCGTCGCTGCTGCCTTCGGTCGTGCCTTCAGCGCCGTCGCGGTCGCGACGATTGCGGTTACGGCCACCGCGGCGGCGGCGACGACGTGGTTCTTCGTCTTCACCGGCCTTGGCTTCAACGCGTCCGCTATCGGTTTGCGCCGGTTCCGTGGTTTCGGTAATGCTGCTGACGGCAACGCCGGCAGCGGCGACTACGCCACCCTTGAGTAAGGTTTCATCAACCTTGATTTCGCTCAGGTTTTCCTTGCGTTCTTCACGTGGCGCACGCGGTGGGCGTTCGCTGCGTTCACGCCGGCCTTCGTTGCGCGTTTCCGCTTTGCTTTCGCTGGCTTCGCGCGGTTCTCTTTGCTCTTTAGGTTCGCGCGGAGGGCGTGGCGGACGTGCCTGCTGGGTTTTGGCTTCCAGCGCTTCCACCAGCGGCTTCTTGGCGTTGTCGTCGCGTGTTTCCTGCGCGCTGCCGTCGCGGTTGCGGCCGCCACGGTTACGGCCGCGCTGGCCGCGGTTGTTGCGATCGCCGGCGCGGTCGCCGCGTTGTTGCGGGCCCTTGGCTTCTGCAGTAGCGGCAGGAGTTGCTACCGGCGCTGCCGGCTTGCTGAAGAAGAAGCCGAAGATCTTGCCGAGGAAACCTGTTTCCGCCGGGCTGGCAGCCGCGGCAACTGCCGTCGGACGTGCTTCGACCGGCTTGCGCTCGACGATAGGCGCCGGCTGGTCTGGCGTAATGCCCTTGACCACGGCTTCCTGGCGCGGTTTGCCTTCTTCTTTCTGGGTCTTGCTGTAGCCGATGTCGGTATCTGCCTGCTCCGCCATGGCATAGCTGGCCTGGGTTTCTTCCAGGCGCGGATCGTCGTGCTTCAGGCGTTCCAGCTTGTAATGCGGGGTTTCCAGGTGCTTGTTCGGAATCAGGATGATGCCGACCCGGTGACGGGTTTCGATCTTCAGGATCTCGCCGCGCTTTTCGTTCAGCAGGAAAGCCGCGACGTCGACCGGCGCCTGGACGTGGATCGCGGCCGAGTTTTCTTTCATCGCCTCTTCCTGGATGATGCGCAGGACTTGCAGGGCGGACGATTCGGTATCGCGGATATGGCCGGTGCCGTTGCAGCGCGGGCAAGTCACATGGCTGCCTTCCGACAGCGACGGACGCAGGCGCTGGCGCGACAGTTCCATCAGGCCGAAGCGCGAGATCTTGCCCATCTGGACGCGGGCGCGGTCGTAGCGCAAGGCGTCTTTCAGGCGGGTTTCGACTTCGCGCTGGTTCTTGGAGTTCTCCATGTCGATGAAGTCGATCACGATCAAACCGCCGAGGTCGCGCAGGCGCAATTGGCGCGCAACTTCTTCCGCTGCTTCGCAATTGGTGTTGAATGCGGTGGTTTCGATGTCGCCGCCGCGGGTGGCGCGGGCAGAGTTGACGTCGACCGACACCAGGGCTTCGGTATGGTCGATCACGATGGCGCCGCCGGATGGCAGCGGCACGGTGCGCGAGTACGCGGTTTCGATCTGGTGTTCGATCTGGAAGCGGGAGAACAGCGGCACGTCGTCGCGATAGCGTTTAACGCGGTGCACCATGTCGGGCATGACGTGGGCCATGAACTGCTGGGCCTGGTCGTGGATTTCGTCGGTGTCGATCAGGATTTCGCCGATGTCCGGCTGGAAATAATCGCGGATCGCGCGGATCACCAGCGACGATTCCTGGTAAATCAGGAAGGCGCCCTTGCCGGTCTGGCCGGCGCCTTCGATGGCGCGCCAGAGTTGCATCAGGTAATTCAAGTCCCATTGCAATTCGTCAACATTGCGGCCGATGCCGGCTGTGCGGGCAATCACCGACATGCCGCTTGGCAGGTCCAGCTGGTCCATGGTTTCGCGCAGTTCCTGGCGATCTTCACCTTCGACCCGGCGCGATACGCCGCCGCCGCGCGGGTTGTTCGGCATCAGGACCAGGTAACGGCCAGCCAGTGACACGAAGGAGGTCAGGGCGGCGCCTTTATTGCCGCGCTCTTCCTTTTCGACCTGCACCATGATTTCCTGGCCTTCGCGCAGGGCATCCTTGATCGATGCGGTGCGGACGTCTACACCTTCCTTGAAGTAAGTGCGGGCAACTTCCTTGAACGGCAAAAAGCCATGACGCTCTTCACCGTAGTTGACGAAACAGGCTTCCAGCGACGGCTCGATACGGGTAATCACACCTTTGTAGATGTTGGACTTGCGTTGTTCGCGTCCGGTGGTTTCGATATCGATGTCGATGAGCTTTTGCCCGTCAACAATAGCCACGCGCAGTTCTTCTTGCTGCGTGGCATTAAACAACATGCGTTTCATTTTTCGCTCCGTGACCCTTGGGTCAATGCAATGGCGCTTAAAGATTGCTGTTCTTCAGCATTTCTGTCAGCGACAAAAAGTACAAGGATGTACGCGAGAACGGAGTGTCAGGGGGGAGAGAATTGCCTTGGTGTGTATGCGCTATATGAGCGCAGTGCACAGGCGCGGATATAGTGCTGCCGGCAGAGGCATCTGCAAACCTGCTGCGCGTCTCGATCTCTGGCCTGCGATGCTCGCTGTGCTTTCGTACAGCTGCGCTTCTCTGCCAGACATCGAACCGCTCGCGACGGTTTTCAGGTGCCTCTTACTGAAAAACTACCAGCGCGGCCGGTACAGCATCTTGCGGTTCGCGGAACGCGAGCACGACGCTTGGCGGTGAGCAGCTTGATAGAGCCAAATAGAGC
The DNA here is from genome assembly GCF_038896935.1 of Collimonas rhizosphaerae. Taxonomy (NCBI): domain Bacteria; kingdom Pseudomonadati; phylum Pseudomonadota; class Betaproteobacteria; order Burkholderiales; family Oxalobacteraceae; genus Collimonas; species Collimonas rhizosphaerae. Next base: position 100,844 of record NZ_JBANDC010000011.1, on the reverse strand, counting down.
ATTGGTTTCAGTAAGTATGCGACAAATTTAAAACACTACATCAACCGGCGAGCTCGTCGCGATCGTTTGGATCGCATCGGGCTCGCCGGACTTTATCCTAATCATCCAGACATTCTTGTTCAGCATCCGTGCGCGTTATCCGATGACAACAACGGTGCGACCTTGACTCGCGCAGGGGTGATGCGTACACATTTCCCATCAAATTTGCAAATTGGCGAGGCTGATGGGGACGCCCCTGTGTAGAATGGTCTTTTTATTCTTACACCAGCAACTGTTTTCTAACAATTGCGGAACAATTATATATTCAAAATGAAGGACTTAGCGAGATTTTCTGGAGGACGAGCTGAGACTCGTCCCAAGGCGCGGGCACAAGCCGCGCCCAAGCATAAGGCCGACCGCAATGTAGCCGTGGAGCAAGAGGTGCAGCCGTCGCCTGCGCCGCCGCCGCTTGCCGTGCAGCTGCTGACTATTGCGGAAGATGACGCAGGTCAGCGCATCGACAATTTTTTATTGCGTATTTGCAAAGGAGTGCCCAAGAGCCACATTTACCGCGTGCTGCGTTCCGGCGAGGTCAGGGTCAACAAGGGCCGCATCGACCAGACCTACCGCCTGGTCGAAGGGGACGTGATCCGGGTGCCGCCGATCCGGATTGCTGAAAAGCAAGCGCAGGCAGTGGCGCCGGGAGCGGAATTCAAGATATTGCTGGAAGACAATCATCTGCTGGTGATCGACAAGCCGGCAGGGGTTGCCGTGCACGGCGGCTCCGGCGTCAGCTACGGTGTCATCGAACAACTGCGTGCCGCCCGGCCGCAAGCCAAGTTCCTGGAGCTGGTGCATCGGCTGGATCGTGATACATCCGGTATCTTGTTGCTGGCAAAGAAACGTTCTGCCTTGACCAACCTGCACGAACAGATGCGCGACGGCGATACCGACAAGCGCTACCTGGTGCTGGTGCACGGCGACTGGCAAAACGAGCGGCAGCATGTCAAGCTGCCGTTGCACAAGTACACGGCGGCCGACGGCGAGCGCCGGGTGCGGGTGCAGGCCGACGGCCAGGCATCGCACACGATTTTCAACCTGATCCGGCGCTACGGAGATTATGCGTTGCTGGAGGCGGAGCTGAAGACCGGCCGCACCCATCAGATCCGGGTCCACCTGTCGTCCAGCGGCTTCGCCATCGCCGGCGACGACAAATACGGCGATTTTGCGTTGAACCGGACTTTGCAAAAGGCCGACGGCCAGCGTGTCGCGCTGAAACGGATGTTCTTGCACGCCTATCAGATTACCTTCGCCCATCCGGAAACGGGCAAGTCGGTCACCCTCAAGGCGCCGCTGCCGCCGGAATGCGAAAAATTCCTGAAAAGCCTGCCGAAAGATATTCCTGCCGCGATGCCGGCAGCAGAGGACGATTAGAATATCAATCAGTTAGTATTTTTATCGGTTTGCCGATTTTTTTTCCGATCGGCAGGCCAAACCTAATAACAGGAGCTGGCAAGGTTGCCAGGCAATATGGCGCGAAAGAAATTTGATTTAATAGTATTTGATTGGGATGGCACCTTGATGGACAGTACCGCCATCATCGTGAAATGCATCCAGGCTGCAGCCAGGGACCTGGGCCTGGCGGTTCCAGACAACAAGGCCGCCGCACACGTGATCGGGCTGGGCCTGGCGGAAGCCATGCAGGTAGCGATGCCGGGCCTCGAGCCAAGCCAGTATCCGCGGGTAGTGGAACGCTATCGTTATCACTACCTGGCGCAAGACCAGGACTTGACCTTGTTCGACGGCGTGCGCGAAATGCTGGCGGACCTGTCGCAGCAGGGATATTTCCTGGCGATCGCCACCGGCAAGAGCCGGGTCGGGCTGAACCGTGCCTTGCACGAGACCAAGCTGCTGTCGGCATTTGACGCTACCCGCTGCGCCGACGAGACCTTCTCCAAACCGCATCCGGCCATGCTGCAGGAACTGACGCGGGAACTGGGCCAGGATTTGAAGCGCACGGTGATGATCGGCGACACCACCCATGACCTGCAGATGGCGATCAATGCCGGCGCTGCGGGAATTGCGGTCCAGTATGGCGCGCATCCGGCGCATGAACTGGATGTACTGAAGCCTTTGTTCAACGCGACCTCGACGGTGCAGCTGCACGCCTGGCTTAAAGACAACGCCTGACCCTGAACCCGACGAGACACATGCCGTGAATGTTATCCGTATCCCCTTGTGTGCTTCTTCTGCGCTGGCCGAGCGCGGCAAGGGCGTGCGCTTTGCGGTTACCGCCTGGGGCGACGATGCGGTTGCGTTCGCCATACGCCACCATAATATCGTCCATGCCTACCTGAACCGGTGCGCGCACATTTCGCTGGAACTGGACTGGAACGAGGGTGAATTTTTTGAATCCAGCGGTTTGTACCTGATGTGCGCCACGCATGGCGCGGTGTATGAACCGGAAACCGGCAACTGCGCCGGCGGCCCGTGCCGCGGCGGACGTTTGCACAAGATTCTGGTTGAAGAAAGCAATGATCAGGTGTTCTGGATCCCTGATAAATATGTGCGGCCTGTGATTGCCTGACAGGCCGGCCTGTTCAATAACGATTTCGGATAAACGAAGTGAGTGAACACCATGAGCACTAACGAATTTGACAATGTGGGAACTGCCATGCCGGAAAAAAAAGAAGGTTGGGAGCGTGATGTGCTGGAGAAGCTGGCGTTCGCGTCGTTGCGTGAACAGCGCGCGCGCCGCCGCTGGGGGATCTTTTTCAAGCTGGCCGTGATCGGCCTGATCATCTCCGCGGTTTGGCTCGGCATGAATTACGAAGGTTCTGATACCCAGACCGTCGGCGCGCATACCGCGCTGGTCAAGATCAACGGCGCGATCGAATCGGAAGGCAACGGCTCGGCCGGCGTGGTGGTGCCGGCGCTTGACAACGCTTTCGCCGCCGACGATTCGGTCGGCGTGATCTTGCGCATCAACAGCCCGGGCGGCAGCCCGGTGCAAGCCGGCATCATCAACGATGAAATCACGCGCCTGCGCAAGGAATATCCGAACAAGCCGCTGTATGTGGTGGTTGACGAAATGTGTGCTTCGGGCGGTTATTACATTGCCGCCGCAGCCGATAAAATTTATGTCAACAAGGCCAGCATCGTCGGCTCCATCGGCGTGCTGATGGACGGCTTCGGTTTCACCGGCCTGATGGAAAAGGTCGGCGTTGAACGGCGCTTGCTGACTGCGGGCGAGAACAAAGGCTTCCTCGATCCGTTCAGCCCGATGAGCGCGACCCAGAAAGGCTATGCGCAAACCATGCTGGCGGAAATCCACCAGCAGTTCATCGACGTGGTGCGCAAAGGCCGCGGCGCGCGCCTGAAAGAAACGCCGGAAACTTTTTCAGGCCTGTTCTGGAGCGGCTCCAAGGCGGTCGAGATGGGCCTGGCCGATGGTTATGGAACGGTGGACAGCGTAGCGCGCGATGTCTTGAAGCAGGAGGATATTGTCGATTACACCAAGAGCGAAGGTTTGCCTGAGCGCGTGCTGAAAAAATTCGGCGTGGCGATGGGAGCGGGCGTGGTGCAATCGCTGATGAATAACGTCAAGCCAAGCTTGCGTTGAGTTTCATGCAAGGCCTGCTGGCAAGCGGGTCTTGCGGCAATGTCAAAGTAGAAACCGGCATATGGTAATACCTTAATTCGCCTTGTATCTTCGCGATCCTGTCGTATATTAAAGGTACTCGACGATAGCGAACGGAGGGGGCCATTATAGGAATACCACAATCCATTACCATACAGATTGTTCCGGTAGCAAAAAGTCATTCCATCGCAATACAACCCCTTGTTTTGGAGTAGTGCAGTTACTACCGGATAAACCATCGCATCACGGATGCGACACCGAGAAGTTTTCGACTTCTCAACATAAATGTCTTTCGAGACAGGCAAGTACGGCGACGGCGCAATACCGTCGCCGTTTTGCGTTATGCGCGACGAAATTATTGCGCGAGGAATAAGAACACAGTTGGCTTTTTATGGAAGTCGGGATGTTTGCCCGCAGCCAAGGCAGCTTTCCATTTCGCGGCAGTCTGGGTCTTGATGGTTTCTGAAGGCAGCGTCAGGTCGGTGGCTACGCAAATCAGCGTGCCGGGTTGGCAGGCGCTGGCTAACGCTTCCAGGAAGGCGCTGTTGCGATACGGCGTTTCTATGAACAATTGCGTTTGCTGTTCCTGGCGCGAGCGCAATTCCAGCGCCTTGATGCGTTTGCCGCGCTGCTCGGCGTCGGTCGGCAGGTAGCCGTTGAATGCGAAGCTCTGGCCGTTCAAGCCGCTGCTCATGACAGCCAGCAGCAATGACGACGGGCCTACCAGCGGCCGCACTTGAATGCCGTGCGCATGGGCAAGCCGCACCAGGTTGGCGCCGGGATCGGCGACTGCCGGCACGCCGGCTTCGGAGATCAGGCCGGCGTCCTGGCCGGCAAGGATCGGCGCCAGCAAGGCCGGCAATGCGGCGCTGGCGGTATTGACGTTCAGCTCGGCGATCTGGATTTCCTGCAGCGGCTTGGCCAGCGGCTGGACCGCATCTATCAGCTTCAGGAATGCGCGCGTGGTCTTTGCATTTTCTGCAATGAAGTAATCCAGCCTGGCGGTGAGCGCCTGTACTTCCTGCGGGATGACGGATGCCAGCGCCGCAGCCGGTGTTACGGCTTCGCTTTGGCCTAATGTGTTGGGGATTAAATACAGGGTGCCTGGCATGTCGGTCTATGTGATGAACTATGTTGCGAAAAATGGGAAGGCGGCGCGGCGCAGCATACCGGTCAGCGCGATTAATGGCAAACCGGTCAGGGCGGTCGGATCGGTGCTTTCGATTTTTTCCAGGATGGCGATGCCCAGTCCTTCATTTTTTGCGCTGCCGGCGCAATCGTAGGGTTGTTCGATGCGCAAGTAGGCATCCAGCTCTGCATCGGGCAGGTCGCGGAAAGTAACGAAGGTCTGGATGTTTTCGATCTGGGCTGCGTGTTCGGCCTGGCTCTGCCTGCTGTCCCACAGGCACAGCGCCGTGTGGAAAATGACACGGCGGCCGCGCATTTTCTGCAATTGTGCCAAGGCATTTTCGTGATTGCCGGGTTTGCCTATCTGCTCGCCATCCAGCGTCGCCACCTGGTCGGAACCGATTACCAGCGCATTTGGCGCCGCCAGCGCCACCGAGCGTGCTTTTTCCAGGGCCAGGCGCAAGGCTGTGGCTTGCGGGCTCTCGCCGGGGCGGGGTGTTTCGTCGATGTCCGGTACGATCACTTCAAACGGGATTTGCAGCCGGGAAAGCAATTCCTTGCGATATTTTGAGCTCGAACCGAGGATCAGGCGCGGCAGGGCGCTTGCGGAATAGATGGTTTGTTGTAAGGAAGCCATGGTTTTTGTTGTTTGAGCGATTGCGGAACCGGCAAATGACGGGCAAAGTGCGGAAAACGCGCTAACACTTTGACGGATAAGGGAAAAGGCTGTTATTATCGCAGGTTTTCCGGGTTCGGCTGGGTTTAGGCTTTATTATGAGTGCTTTTGTCATCGACGCCTTTGAGTATGCCCGCCATAAAGAGCGCCGTGAAGGCGACACGCCGGTGGCTGGCCTGGATCGCCTCTCTGCTGAGACTGCGGATCGCTCCGGAACCCTGCATTGGGTCCTGGTCGGCGGCGCCGATCAGTTGGGGCATCCGCAACTGACGCTGACGGTCAGCGGTTCGGCCAAGATCATGTGCCAGCGCTGCCTGACGCCGTTCGATTTCGATATCGATTCGGAATCCGTGCTGGTGTTGGCAAAAGACGAAGAAAGCGCCGACGCGATCGATGCGCTGCTTGATAATGACGAGATTGACGTCATCGTCGGCACTAAAACACTGAATATCATTGAGCTGGTTGAAGATGAGGCTCTGCTGGCCTTGCCCTTGTCGCCGAAACATCCGGTTTGCCCGGACCAGTCTGCGCTTGAAGGCTTGAAAAGCGCCAAGAAAGAATCGCCCTTTGCGATGCTGAAGAATCTGAAGCAGCAGTAAGACGGCAGTAAAGATACAAAGAATTGCGGTAAATTTGTCGCGCTGATTTTCACATGAATGTGATTCCGTGTGACTAAGGTGTGGCAATAGGTAGTAAAATCCGCGCACAAACGCGGCAGGAATATCCAGCCTTTCCCTGTTCTGAGGGTTGGATATGTTAAACTTTAAGATCTTAAGAAAGCAGGAGTTATCATGGCAGTTCAACAAAATAAGAAGACCCCATCCAAGCGCGGCATGCACCGTGCCCACGATTTTCTGGTTGCACCTCCGCTGGCTATCGAGCCAACGACTGGTGAAACACATCTGCGCCACCACATCAGCCCTAACGGCTTTTACCGTGGCCGTAAAGTGTTGAAGACCAAGAACGACGAGTAATATCTACTTGTTCTTGCGATGTAGGTTGAAGGCGGCGCGATGAGTTTCTCAGTGCGCCGTTTTTGTATGCAGAATAGGTCAACACGCCCTCTATCGCGTCATTTTGAATCGCGCCCAATCTGCCTCATAATACGGCTTAGAGTAGGCACTGAATCAAAACAATGACAATCAAAATTTCTATCGACTGCATGGGTGGCGATCACGGCCCGTCGGTTACCGTTCCTGCTGCTGTTGCATTTGCCAATCGCGAGCCTGAGGCCGAATTGGTGCTGGTTGGCCTCGAAGAGGAAATCCGGGCGCAGCTGAAAAAGCACAAGGCAAGCTCCCATCCGCGCTTATCGGTGCACCATGCATCCGAAGTGGTGACGATGGACGATTCCATCGAAACTGCATTACGCCGCAAAAAAGATTCCTCAATGCGTGTCGCCCTGCGCCTGGTCAAAGACCAGCAGGTGCAGGCATGCGTATCGGCGGGCAATACCGGCGCCCTGATGGCCGTTTCCCGCTATCTGCTGAAGACCTTGCACGGCGTTGACCGCCCGGCGATCTGCACCATTCTCCCCAACCAGAAAGACGGTCCGACCTACATGCTCGACCTGGGCGCCAACGTCGATTGCGAACCCTTGCACCTGCACCAGTTCGCCTTGATGGGGTCGGCCCTGGTGTCGGCCATGGAAGGCAAGCCGCGGCCGACGATCGGTTTGCTGAACGTCGGCGAAGAAGCGATCAAGGGCAATGAAGTGGTCAAGCAGACGGCGGAGCTGCTGCGCGCCGATCACGAAAAAGGTATCCTGAATTTCTATGGCAATGTCGAAGGCAACGATATCTTCGAAGGCACTACGGATATCGTCGTCTGCGACGGTTTTGTCGGCAATGTCACGCTCAAGGCTTCCGAAGGCCTGGGCCGTTTCGTCAAGACCGTATTGACGACCGAATTCAAGAGCGGCATCTTGAACATGCTGGGCGCGGTGATCGCCCGCGGCGCCATCAAGGCCATCTCGCGCCGCCTGAATCCTTCGCGCTATAACGGCGCCAGCCTGCTGGGCTTGCGCGGGCTGGTTTTCAAGAGCCATGGCGGCGCTGACGCCTATGGCTACGAGTGGGCCATACAGCGTGCATTCGATGCAGCCAAATATGATGTATTGTCTCGTATTGCGACCACGATTGCGGAGCTGATGCCGCAAGCCGACAACGCTGCCGCAGCTGCGGACGGCGCGTCCGGCGAAATCGTTAATACTGAATCAACCCAACAAAAGACAGCATGACTACATATAGCAAAATTGTCGGTACCGGCAGCTATTTGCCGCCGAAGCGGGTAAGCAATCAAGAACTCACTGCGCAGCTTGCCGAAAAGGGCATAGAGACATCGCATGAATGGATTTTTTCCCGCAGCGGCATTGCCGCGCGCCATTACGCTGAAGCCGATGTGCAATCCAGCGATCTCGCGGTAGCCGCGGCCAGGCAGGCGCTGGACATGGCGCGCATGCAGCCTGACGATATCGACCTGGTGATCGTCGCCACTTCGACCCCGGATCATTTCGGCGGCTTCCCCAGCACAGCCTGCGTAGTGCAGCAAAAACTCGGCATCGCCAATGGCGGCGCAGCGTTTGATGTGCAGGCGGTGTGCAGCGGGTTTGTGTATGCAGTGTCGATCGCGGACAGCTTCATCAAGTCCGGTGCGCACAAGAACGTGCTGGTGATCGGCACCGAGGTTTTTTCCCGGATCCTGAATTTTGAAGACCGCACCACTTGCGTGCTGTTTGGCGACGGCGCCGGCGCGGTGGTCATGACCGCCTCCGCCGAGCCGGGCATCCTCGCCACCAAGCTGCACGCCGATGGCCGCCATAAAGATATCCTGTGCGTTCCGGGCAAGGTAAGCTCCGGCGCGGTCGAGGGCAGCGCTTTCTTGTACATGGACGGCCAGGCGGTATTCAAGCTGGCGGTCTCGGTGCTGGAAAAAGTCGCCAACGAGACCTTGCAGATAGCCGGCATGTCGGCTTCCGAGATCGATTGGCTGATTCCCCACCAGGCCAATATCCGCATCATGCAAAGCACCGCCCGCAAGCTGGGCCTGGACAACGATCGCATGGTGGTGACGGTGGACCAGCATGGCAATACTTCGGCGGCATCGATTCCGCTGGCCTTGGACCAGGCCGTGCGCGACGGCCGCGTCAAGCCTGGCCATAATGTCATGATGGAAGGTGTCGGCGGCGGCTTTACCTGGGGCGCCATCCTGGCGCGGATGTAAGCGCTTCGAGTCCGGGCGGCAGGTTGCCGCCAGAGCGCTGCTATATGCCAGCGTGTGTTTGATAAATTTGATACCCAATTAGGTAAGGCATGAATAAATTCGCTTTTGTTTTTCCAGGCCAAGGTTCGCAAGCCGTTGGCATGCTGAACGGTTTTTCCGGCAATCCGGTAGTAAAAGACACTGTCGCAGAAGCTTCCGAGGCGCTGCAATTCGATCTCGGCAAGCTGATTGCCGAAGGACCGAAAGAAGAGCTGGACCTGACCACCAATACGCAGCCGGTCATGCTGACTGCCGCAGTGGCCTGCTATCGGGCCTGGCTGGCCGCCGGCGGCAAGGCGCCGGCGCTGGTGGCCGGCCACAGCCTGGGCGAGTATTCGGCCCTGGTTGCCGCCGGCGTGATCGCATTCAAGGATGCCGTGCCGCTGGTGCGCTTTCGTGCGCAGGCGATGCAGCAAGCGGTGCCGGTCGGGCAGGGCGGCATGGCCGTTATCCTCGGTTTGTCAGATGAAGACGTGCGTGCGGTCTGCGCGGCTGCGGCCCAGGGCGAGATCGTCGAAGCGGTGAATTTCAATGCGCCGGCGCAGGTAGTCATCGCCGGCCATAAAGGTGCAATCGAGCGCGCTTGTATCGCGGCCAAAGAAAAAGGTGCGAAACGCGCCTTGCCATTGCCGGTATCGGCCCCATTTCATTCCTCGTTGCTGAAGCCGGCGTCGGATCGTTTGCGTGAATACATGCAAGGCCTGGTTTTCACCGCGCCGCAGATTGCGCTGATCAATAACGTCGATGTCGCCATCGTCAATGATCCGGAAGCCATCAAGGATGCGCTGGTGCGGCAAGCGGCCAGTCCGGTGCGCTGGGTGGAAACGGTGCAGAAAATTGCTGCCGAAGGCGTCACCCATGTGGTTGAATGCGGTCCGGGCAAGGTTCTTGCTGGCTTGACCAAGCGTATTAATGACAGCCTGATCAGCGACATGATTATCGACCAGGCGTCGCTGGATAAAATGTTGGAGACATTCAAGTGACTTTACCAATTACAGTTTCACAGGATTTGATCGGCCAGGTGGCTTTGGTCACAGGCGCATCCCGTGGCATCGGCCGGGCGATTGCATTGCAACTGCTCCAGCGCGGCGCCAAGGTGATCGGTACGGCAACCTCCGAGGCGGGCGCTGCGGCGATCACCGAATACCTGGAGGCTAGCCAGCCGGGCAACGGCCGCGGTATCGTGCTGAATGTGAATGACGCCGCCGGCTGCGCCGCAGCGGTCGAGCTGACGCAGAAAGAGTTTGGCAGTTTGTCGATTCTTGTCAATAATGCAGGCATTACCCAGGATCAGCTGGCGATGCGCATGAAGGACGAGGAATGGGATGCGGTCATTTCCACCAACCTGACCGCCGTGGCGCGTTTGTCGCGCGCCGTCTTGCGTGGCATGATGAAGGCCAAGCATGGCCGCATCATCAATATCACTTCGGTAGTCGGTTCGGCCGGCAATCCGGGGCAAATGAACTATGCGGCCGCCAAGGCCGGCGTATCCGGCATGAGCCGGGCGCTGGCGCGTGAGATCGGCAGCCGCAACATCACGGTCAATTGCGTCGCGCCGGGTTTTATCGACACCGACATGACCAAGGGCCTGGGCGAGCAGCAGCACGCCTCATTGCTGCAGCAGATCCCGCTGGGACGGCTAGGCGCGGCCGACGATGTGGCGGCAGCCGTGGTTTTCCTGGCATCCCCGCAAGCCGGCTACATTACGGGCACCACTTTGCACGTGAACGGCGGCATGTACATGAGCTGAAGCAAACCTGCAGTTCCGGGCTTATTTCAGAGTTAAATGTAAGTAACACCTATTTAGAAGCTTTTGGCATGGTTTTGTTAAATCTTAAAGACTAATGTCGAAAGTAAATTTTCAATGCGCAAACCTGCTAAAATGCGCGCACTTTCTGTAACCTAATGGAGGCATCACATGTCCGATATCGAACAACGCGTTAAAAAAATCGTCGCTGAGCAACTGGGCGTCGCAGAAGCAGAGATCAAGAATGAGTCGTCGTTTGTCAACGACCTGGGTGCTGATTCGCTCGATACAGTTGAACTGGTGATGGCGCTGGAAGATGAGTTCGAAATGGAAATTCCTGACGAACAAGCTGAAAAGATCACTACAGTACAAGAAGCAATTACTTACGCTACGGCTCACGTTAAGGCCTAAGCAAGCTTTGAATGTATCCAGGAGAACCGCTTGAGCCGCACACGTGAACGTCGCGTTGTGATCACTGGCCTGGGTTGCATTTCACCGGTCGGCAATACGATTGCCGATGCGTGGAGTGCGATTATCTCAGGCAAATCAGGGATCGCAGCCATCACTAAGTTTGATGCCACCGCTTTTTCCACGCGTTTTGCGGGAGAAGTGAAGGGCTTCAATATCGAAGATTACATTCCTGCCAAAGAAGCACGCCATATGGATACTTTTATCCACTATGGCATGGCGGCGGGGATGCAGGCGATGCAAGACAGTGGCCTGGAAGTAACTGAAACTAATGCTGAGCGGATAGGCGTCATCATCGGCTCCGGCATTGGCGGTCTGCCTTTGATCGAAGAAACGCATGCCGAACTGACCAGTCGCGGCCCGCGCCGGATCAGTCCGTTCTTCATCCCGGCATCGATCATCAACATGATTTCCGGCAACCTGTCGATCAAATACGGTCTGAAAGGACCGAATCTGGCGATCGTGACTGCCTGCACCACAGGCTTGCATTGCATCGGTGCAGCCGGCCGCATGATCCAGTACGGCGATGCCGACGTGATGATCGCCGGCGGTGCGGAATCAAGCGTGTCCCCGCTGGGAGTCGGCGGTTTTGCCTCGGCGCGCGCCTTGTCGGCGCGCAACGACGATCCGGCTACCGCCTCGCGTCCATGGGACAAGGATCGCGACGGTTTCGTATTGGGCGAGGGCGCCGGCGTGCTGGTGCTCGAAGAATACGAACACGCCAAGGCGCGCGGCGCCAAGATTTACGCGGAACTGCTTGGCTTCGGCATGAGCGGCGATGCTTACCACATGACTGCGCCTAGCCTGGATGGTCCGCGCCGTTGCGTGGGCAATGCCTTGCGCGATGCCGGCATCAATCCCGACCAGGTGCAATACCTGAATGCGCACGGTACTTCGACCCCGCTGGGCGACAAGAACGAAACCGAAGCAATCAAGGCGGCTTTCGGCGATCACGCTTACAAACTGGTGGTCAATTCGACCAAGTCGATGACCGGCCATTTGCTGGGTGGCGCAGGCGGCCTGGAGTCGGTGTTTACCGTGCTGGCTTTGCACAATCAGATATCGCCGCCGACTACCAATATTTTCAACCAGGATCCTGAGTGCGATCTTGATTACTGCGCCAATACCGCGCGGGATATGAAAATAGACATCGCAGTCAAAAACTCATTCGGCTTTGGCGGCACGAATGGCACCTTGGTTTTTGGCAAAATCTAAACTTTTGCAGCAGGCTTCGAACCGGTCTCCGCGGATACCGGTTCGAAATTCGTTTTAAGCTTGCCATGATGTCGATCGCCCAGTCAGTCGTGATCCAGCCCTCCAGGGTGCTGTCAGCGCTGGTTGGCCTGCAATGTCTGCTGGCCGCATCGACAGGCGCATTGATTGCCGCCGGTGCTGTCGGCGATTTAGCGTTACCCGAGCGCCTTGCTCTGGCCTTGCTGTGTTTAGCAGCGGCTATTTACGGAATAACGCGCTACTATCGTAGCAGGCAAGCTGTTCACATCGATATTTCCGGAAGCGGTCGCATCAGGATTGCCGATGTGGTAACCCCGTCTACCAAAAAACAGATGCCATCTCCAGCGAGATTGCTTGGTGGCACTACTCTCTGGTCACATTTACTGCTGCTGCGCCTTCGATTGGATAGCGGCTCGGTCCGAACAATCGCTATACTGCCTGACTGTGTCTCTGACGATGCTTTCAGAAATTTATCCGTGGCATGCCGCTGGATTGCGTCGCGGACGAATAGAACGGGACTCGCTGGATTGGATAATGCATAAGCATGGTATTGAACTTTTGTCATTGCTTACTATCTATTTCCGCGCCCGTATGCAAGTCGCAACAAAACAAGGGAATGGGGATTGACGACAGAACGCGAAATTGATCAACTGCTTGTCGAGCGCGTACAGCGTGGCGATAAGAAGGCGTTCGAGCTCTTGGTAATTAAATACCAACGCAAGCTGATGCGTCTTGTTTCGCGGCTGGTGCGCGACCAGGCAGAAGCCGAGGATGTTGTGCAGGAAGCCTTTATCAAGGCGTACCGGGCGCTGCCTCAGTTTAGGGGCGACTCGGCCTTTTACACCTGGCTGTATCGGATTGGCATCAACACTGCGAAGAACTACCTGGTGACGCAAGGGCGCAGGGCGCCCACCTCAACCGAGGCAAATTCTGAGGAAGCAGAAACTTTTGACGATGGCGAGCAACTAAGGGATATAAACACTCCGGAATCCTTGCTGGCCACCAAGCAGATAGCACAAACCGTGAATACTGCGATGGAGGCGCTGCCGGCAGAACTGCGTACGGCGATTACCTTGCGCGAGATTGAGGGATTGAGTTATGACGAAATTGCTGAAGCAATGGGATGTCCGATAGGAACGGTACGCAGTCGGATATTTAGAGCACGGGAAGCTATCGCAGATAAGTTGAGGCCATTGCTGGATACGGCCATCGACAAACGTTGGTAAAAAAGATAGCGGTTTTTCGGGAACGAAGGGGTTGGCCAGGTTTTAAGGTGACTTATGAATACCAAAGATATAACCCAAGAGCAGATCTCTGCCTTGGCTGACGGGGAATTGTCCGACGCCTATGTGGATATGGCGCTGGCGGCTTTGCGCCAAGCGGATGGCCGCGACGCGTGGGACGTCTATCACCAGATAGGCGACATCATGCGTTCGGACGATATGGCGTTGACCATGAGCGCGGATTTTTCCGCCCGCATGGCGGCGCGGCTGGATGCCGAGCCGGCTATCATTGCCGCGCCCTTGGCCGTCACTTCGCAGCCGTCCGAACAGATTGCTGTCGGTGGCGGCCAGCCTGTACGCGTCGGCGTGATAGGCGTCAGGCGCACGATCAAGCGCTTCGCCTTGCCTGGCATGGCGGCTGCTGCCGTAGCCGTGGCGGCGTTCATCGTCACTCCGCAGACGGTGGTAGTCAGCGGTCCGGCGGCACAGCAGATGACGCTGGCGTCCGCATCCGCTGTCAGCGACGACCATGTCGTCACGCATGCCGGAGAAGTGCTGCGGGATTCGCGGATGGACGAATATCTGACAGCGCATCAACGTTTCTCTCCTTCTCTTTATAGCGCTGCGCAATACGCTCGGCCGGCTACATTTGCCCCTGATGCTAATAACTAATATGCGGCAGACGCGGGTCTTGCTGGGAGTCGTTCTGTCGCTGGTCATGGTGCTTTCCGCGCACGCGGAAAGCACCGATGCTGCAAACACGGCTGACAAGCAGGAGGCGCAGGCGCTGTTGAAAAAAATCCAGTCGGCGGCGCAAAGGCTGAATTATTCCGGCACTTTCATTTATCAGCAGGCGAACCAGATACGCACCTCGCGTATCACGCATGTGCTGGAAGGCCGGAATGAAATAGAGAAACTGGAGATTCTCGACGGACAGCCGCGCGAATATATCCGGCGTAACGAAGATGTTACCTGCTATATGCCGGAGACGCGGACCAAGATTGTCGAGAAGCGCGTCACGCAAGACGGTTTTCCTGCCATCCTGGCAGCGCTGCCGGCCGACCTGACGGATTACTACAATGTCAAAATGGGCGAAACCGGGCGGGTAGCCGGGTTCGATTGCCAGGCAGTGCTGCTGGAGCCCAAGGACAACATGCGTTACGGCTACAAGCTGTGGGCGGAAAAAAATTCCGGCCTGCTGTTGCGGGCGCAAACGCTGAACGGCAAGAACGAGATCGTCGAGCAGATTTCGTTTACCCAGATCGGCATCGGCAACATCGATCACAGCCACCTGAAGCCGAGCTTTGGCAACACCAGTTCCTGGCATACGGAAAGCAGCGTGATCAATCCGACCAATCTGAACGAATGGACGGTTACCGGCATGCCTCCCGGTTTCAAGAAAGTACGCGAACTTAAGCGCTTGGTGGCCGATGCGCCGTCTTCGAAGAGCGCTGCCGGCACAGCGGCAATGCGGCGCGAAGTATCGCAGCTGATTTTTTCCGACGGGCTGGTGGCGATTTCGATCTTTATCGAACCGGGCAGCCAGAGCCGTACCGAAGGATCCTTGCAGCAGGGAGCATTGAATATCGTCGGCAAGCGGCAAGGGGATTATTGGCTGACGATTGTGGGCGATGTGCCGCCTGCGGCAATGAGGCAGGTGGCGAATTCGATTGAACTCAAAAACAAATAAAACTTTATGACTACGAAAATGCCTGTTCCGGTTCGTTCCGTTTTATCTGCCATGGTTGTCGCTGCGACAGCCACTTTTTTTGTTCCCGCCATGCTTGGCGCCGGCCCTCAGGCGATTGCCGCGCCGGTATCCGGATTGCCGGATTTTACCGACATCGTCGAAAAAACCGGCCCTGCGGTGGTCAATATCCGTACTACTGAAAAAGTTAAAAGCGGTTCCGGCCAGGGCGATTCGGGCGACCCTAGCGACGACGAAATGCAGGATTTTTTCCGCCGCTTTTTCGGCGTCCCGATTCCCAACATGCCGCGCCCGCAGGTTCCCGGCCAGCGCGGCCGCAAGGCTGATCCCAAGCAGCAGGAAGAGGTGCCGCGCGGAGTCGGCTCCGGCTTCGTGATTTCGACCGATGGTTATGTCATGACCAACGCCCATGTGATCGACGGCGCCAGCGAAGTGTATGTGACACTGACCGACAAACGCGAATTCAAAGCCAAGGTGATCGGCGCGGACACTCGCAGCGATGTCGCCTTGTTGAAAATCGACGGCGCCAACCTGCCGCGCCTGACGATGGGCGATTCCGACAAGATCAAGGCTGGCGAATGGGTGCTGGCGATCGGCTCGCCGTTCGGCCTCGAGAACACCGTGACCGCCGGCATCATTTCGGCGAAAGCGCGCGACACCGGCGACTACCTGCCTCTGATCCAGACCGATGTTGCGGTCAATCCAGGCAATTCCGGCGGGCCATTGATCAACATGCGCGGCGAAGTGGTCGGCATCAACTCGCAGATCTACAGCCGTTCCGGCGGTTTCATGGGGATTTCGTTTGCGGTCCCGATCGACGAAGCCATGCGCGTGTCGGACCAGCTGAAAGCCTCGGGCAAGGTGACGCGCGGCCGGATCGGCGTGCAGATCGGCGAAGTGACCAAGGACGTGGCTGAATCGCTGGGCTTGCCCAAGGCTGAAGGCGCGCTGGTGGCGCGGGTCGAACCTGACGGACCGGCAGCCAAGGCTGGTTTGCAGGCCGGCGACATCATCCTGAAATTCAACGGCGTGGCAATCGACAAGGCGAACGACCTGCCGCGCCTGGTCGGCAATACCAAGCCGGGTGCGCGCGGCACCATCAGCGTCTGGCGCAAGGGCAGCAGCCGCGACTTCCCGATCACGATCACCGAACTGGCGGCCGACAAGGTCGCCGCGGACGATGACGTCAAGCCGAAGAAGAAGGAGCAGGTTGCCAACGCACTGGGCTTGACAGCCAGTGACCTGAGCGAAGCCAAGAAGAAAGAATTGGGCGTCGACGGCGGAGTGGTCATCGAGACGTCCGAGGGCAGTGCGGCGCGGGCCGGCTTGCGTGCCGGCGATGTGGTGCAGCGCTTGAACAATACCGATATCAAGGATGTCAAGCAGTTCAACGCCCTGGTTGCCAAACTGGAGCCGAAGAAAATGGCGGTGCTGCTGGTGCGCCGCGGCGAGTCGTCGCAATTCGTCCCGCTGCGCCCAGGCAACTGACGGCGCTGATTGTCGTTATCCGGAGCTGCAGGCTGTCGAGGTCTGCAGCTTTTTGTTTTTGCCGGTGCGGCTTGCCGCCCCATGTGTTCCAGGGTCCAGGGATGTCAAAATTTCACTTCACGCTATATAACCGGTCCTACTGCCATTTGTGCGACGACATGCGCCAGGCGCTGCTGGCTTTGCAGGCGCCGGACGAAAGCGCGGCCGGCTGGTTTACTGTCGAGCTGGTCGATGTCGATGCAGATCCTGAACTGGTGGCCAGATATGATGAGCTGGTCCCGGTGCTCGTCGGAAGCAGGGACGGCCAGCCGCCGGTACAGCTTTGTCATTATTTTCTTGATGCCGAGGCAGTAAAGGGATTTTTAGGCGACGACGGCTGAACAGCGGCCAATCAGGCATTTTAATTACTAAAAATATAATAAAATAATTTCTGTCCGGAAAATTATCTTTCGCATACTCCTGCCGGGAAACAAAAAAAGAGTCTCTTGCGGCCCTTGTTTTAAGGTGCTTTTAAGATACTTATAGGAGTATGTTGATAAAACGCTTTCCTTGTTATACTGGAAGGCAATATCTTCAGGCCTTTGATTTGTCGGTTTTCCCCTCTGAAATCCGGTAAAATGACGGCACTGAATAACCTGTCATAAAAGGCGCTCGCCTGGGACACATGTGCGGTGTTTCGTCAAATGCGAAACACTGTGCTGGGCCCGGCTCAGAGCGCTTTTTTTGTAATCGCGTCTGTCAATGAACAACATCCGTAATTTCTCCATCATCGCCCACATCGACCACGGTAAATCCACCCTGGCGGACCGTATCATCCAATCCTGCGGCGGCTTGTCTGATCGTGAAATGGAAGCTCAGGTGCTCGACTCGATGGATATCGAGCGCGAGCGCGGCATCACGATCAAGGCCCAGACCGCGGCGCTGTCCTACAAGGCGCTGGATGGGCAGGTCTACAACCTGAACCTGATCGATACCCCGGGCCACGTCGACTTCAGCTATGAAGTCAGCCGTTCGCTGTCCGCCTGCGAAGGCGCGCTGCTGGTGGTCGACGCCTCGCAAGGGGTGGAAGCCCAGACCGTGGCCAACTGCTATACCGCGCTTGACCTGGGTGTGGAAGTGGTGCCGGTATTGAACAAGATCGACTTGCCTTCCGCCGATCCCGACAATGCAATCGCCGAAATCGAAGACGTGATCGGGATCGATGCCCACGATGCCGTGCACTGCTCGGCGAAGACCGGGCTTGGCGTGCGCGAGGTGCTGGAGTCGCTGATTGTCAAGGTGCCGCCGCCGAAAGGCGATCCGGACGCCCCTTTGCAAGCCTTGATCGTCGATTCCTGGTTCGACAATTATGTCGGCGTCGTGATGCTGGTGCGTATCAAGAACGGTACGCTGCGTCCTAAAGACAAGATCCTGCTGATGGCTACCGGTTCCCAGCACCTGACGGAAAGCGTTGGCGTGTTTACGCCTAAATCGCAGGCCCGCGAATCGCTGTCCGCCGGCCAGGTGGGTTTCATCATCGCCGGCATCAAGGAGCTGAAGGCCGCCAAGGTAGGCGATACCGTCACCCTGGCCGGCAAGCCCGCAGCGGCGGCCTTGCCTGGTTTTAAGGAAGTGCAGCCGCAGGTGTTCGCCGGCTTGTTCCCGGTCGAGGCCAACCAGTACGATGCGCTGCGCGACTCGCTGGAAAAGCTCAAGCTGAACGACGCTGCCCTGCAGTATGAGCCGGAGGTATCGCAAGCGCTGGGATTCGGTTTCCGCTGCGGCTTCCTCGGTTTGCTGCACATGGAAATCGTCCAGGAGCGGCTGGAGCGCGAGTTCGACATGGACTTGATCACTACCGCGCCTACCGTGATCTACGAGGTGGTGAAGCGCGATGGCACCATCATGCTGGTGGACAATCCGTCGAAGATGCCCGATCCGTCGAATATCGAAGAAGTGCGCGAACCGATCGTCACCGTCAACCTGTACATGCCGCAGGAATATGTCGGTTCGGTCATTACGCTGTGCACCCAGAAGCGCGGGCAGCAGATCGACATGAGCTACCACGGCAAGCAGGTCAAGCTGACCTATGAAATCCCGATGGCGGAGGTGGTGCTCGATTTCTTCGATCGCCTGAAATCGACTTCGCGCGGTTACGCCTCGATGGACTACGAATTCAAGGAATACCGTTCGGCCGACGTGGTCAAGGTCGACATGCTGATCAACAGCGAAAAGGTCGATGCGCTGGCGATCATCGTGCACCGCGCCAACAGCCAGTACCGCGGCCGGGCAGTGGCGGCCAAGATGCGCGAGCTGATTCCGCGCCAGATGTTCGATGTTGCGATCCAGGCGGCGATCGGCGCCAATATCATTTCGCGCGAAAACGTCAAGGCCCTGCGCAAGAACGTGCTGGCGAAATGCTACGGCGGCGATATCAGCCGCAAGCGCAAATTGCTGGAAAAGCAGAAGGCCGGTAAAAAACGGATGAAGCAGGTGGGTTCCGTCGAGATCCCGCAAGAAGCATTCCTGGCAATCTTACAAGTGGATGAAAAATGACATTGCAATCAATCTTAGGAAATTTCGCATTAATCCTGTTTGTCTTGACCGTTGTCACCGGCATCATCTGGTTTTTTGACCGCTTCTACCTCAGCAAGCAGCGGCGCGCCAAGGCCGACGCCGCGCTGGCCGAATTCGACGCCCGCAACGCCAAGCTGAGCGCCGACGGCATCAAGCTGGAGAACAGCGGCCGTGCCGCGCTGGAAGCGAACCTGCTGCGCCAGCCGACCTGGGTAGAATATTCCGGCAGCTTTTTCCCGGTGATCGCCATGGTGTTTTTCTTGCGCTCGTTCCTGTACGAGCCGTTCAAGATTCCATCGAGTTCGATGGTGCCGACCTTGCTGGTGGGCGACCTGATCCTGGTCAACAAGTTTACTTACGGTATCCGCTTGCCGATCCTGAATAAAAAAGTGATCGAAATGCATAACCCGCAGCGCGGCGACGTGATGGTGTTCAAATATCCCAAGGATATGTCGCTCGATTACATCAAGCGCGTGGTTGGGGTGCCCGGTGATAAAATAACTTACCAAAACAAGCGCTTAACGATTAACGGTCAAGCTCTTTCTTATGTGTCGCTGCCGGATTACCTGAATGAGGACAGCCTGGACTACTCCCAGCAATTCACGGAAAACCTGTCAAACGTGCAACATACGATCGCAGTGCGCAGCGGCCGGCCACCGATTTCGCTGGAAGGCGTGATGGATTTCCCTAACAAGGACGCTTGTTCCTATAACCCTGAAGGTTTTACCTGTACCGTTCCTGCTGGAAATTATTTCATGATGGGGGATAATCGGGATAACAGCGAAGACAGCCGTTACTGGGGATTTGTACCGGATGAAAATATTGTTGGAAAAGCATTTTTGGTCTGGATGAACTTAGGCAATTTCAAGCGTATTGGCACTTTCTTTAAATAAACCATTTAAACCATTGCGGAGTCAGGGATGACAAGAATTTCCGGATCTACACGGAAGCAGCAGGGCATTACATTATTCGGCCTGATCGTTGTGTTGGCGGTCCTCGGCTGTATCGGTGTGCTGGTGGCCAAGGTGACACCGACCACGATCGAATATTTTTCGATCAAGAAAGCGATTGCCGCAGCCCGGACGTCCGGCACCACGGTGCAGGAAATCCAGAATGCGTTCAACAAGCAGGCCGAGGTGGGCTACATCGATGCGATTTCAGGAAAAGACCTGGAAATCACCAAGAATGGCGACGATATCCAGATCAGCTTTGCGTACCAGAAAAAGATTCCGCTGGTCGGACCTGTCAGCTTGCTGATCGATTATGCAGGCAGCACCGCCAAGTCTTGACCGGTGTTGAACCAAATGTTGAAGAACTAGCGCGGACGACAACCGTAAACGTCGAAGAAAAAAATGGACCTCATGTTATTGCAGAATCGGCTAGGCCACACTTTTAAGGATGCTACGTTATTGCAGCAGGCCTTGACGCATCGCAGCCATAGCACCTTGCATAACGAACGGTTGGAATTCCTCGGCGATTCGATCCTGAACTGTGTTGTCGCTTCATTGCTGTTCGACCGCTATACCAAGATAGACGAAGGCGACCTGTCGCGGGTGCGCGCCAACCTGGTCAAGCAGCAATCGCTGTATGAAATTGCGCAAAGGCTGGAACTGTCGCAATTCCTGCGGCTGGGCGAGGGCGAACTGAAGTCCGGCGGCTTTCGCCGGCCTTCGATCCTGGCCGATACGCTGGAAGCGCTGTTCGGCGCGATTTTCCTGGACGCCGGCTTTGACGCCGCGCGCGACGTGATCCGCGCCTTGTATATCCCGATCCTCGATACCGTCGATCCCAAGACCCTGGGCAAGGATGCCAAGACCCTGCTGCAGGAATACCTGCAAGGGAAAAAGATCGCCTTGCCGCAATATAACGTCGTGGCTACCCACGGCGCCGCGCACAACCAGGAATTCGAAATCGAATGCCTGGTGCCGAAGCTGGATATCCAGGTCTTCGGCAACGGCGGCAGCCGCCGCGCCGGCGAGCAGGCCGCAGCCAAGCTGGCGCTGGAAGCGGTGCAAAAAGCCTTTGTGAAAGCGCCGGCCGCGCCGCGCAAAGCCAAGCCGCGCACCGCGCAGCTGAAACTGAGCGGGATTGCGACGATCCAGCCGGATGCGCCGGAAGCGGCGCCGGATGAAGCCGGCAAGCCTGCCGCGCCGGCCAAGGATAAAGCGCCGGTCGAGGTGGCCGCCAAAACACCGGCGAAAACCCATGCGCCGGCCGTCAACGGCAGCGCTGAGGCAGCCACCCCAGCCAAGGCGAGCCCTGTCGCGGAAACCATCGCCGCAGCCGGCGCCGCCGCTCCTTCTAATGCAACACCCCATACTACGAGTAAATCGAAAACCGCATGACAGACTCTACACCCCAGGCATCGACTGCTATGTCGTCGGCTGCAGCTGATTTCCGTTGCGGCTACATAGCTATTGTCGGTCGCCCTAACGTAGGCAAGTCGACCTTGATGAACGAGCTGATCGGCGCCAAGGTCAGCATTACGTCGCGCAAGGCGCAGACCACGCGCCATCGGATCACCGGGATCCAGACCGTGGCCGACACGCAGTTCGTGTATGTCGACACGCCAGGTTTCCAGACGCGCCATTCGAATGCGCTGAACAAGACGCTGAACCGCACCGTGACCACGACGCTGACAGCGGCCGACGTCATCCTGTACATCATCGAAGCAGGCACCTTTGGCCCCGCTGACCAGCAAGTGATGGCTTTGCTGCCGGCCAACGTGCCTTGCATCCTGGTGATCAACAAATCGGACCGGGTCAAGGACAAGGCGGTGCTGTTGCCGTTCGCCCAGAAAATCGCCGCCATGCGCGATTTCGCCGCGGTGGTGCCGGTATCGGCCAAGCTGCGCTTCCAGCTGGATAACCTGCAAGGCGAAATCCGCAAGCACCTGCCGGCCAATCCGCCGATGTTCGGCGAAGACGATATTACCGACCGCAGCGAGAAATTCCTCGCGGCCGAAATCGTGCGTGAAAAAGTATTCCGTTTTGTCGGCGATGAACTGCCTTATACCAGCACGGTCCTGATCGAAAAATTCGAACTTGAAGGCAACCTGCGCCGCGTGTTCGCGGCGATCCTGGTCGAGCGCGATACCCACAAGTCGATGGTGATCGGCCAGAAGGGCGCCCGCCTCAAGGATATTTCAACCCAGGCGCGGCTGGACATGGAACGCCTGTTCGGCGGTCCGGTATACCTGGAAATCTGGGTCAAGGTGAAATCCGGCTGGGCCGACAACGAAGCCGGATTGCGCGCCTACGGCTACGAATAAGCCCGACTCCATACCTCATTGAGCATGAGCGCCATCATCGCTGACGACACCGCCGGAGAAGTTGCCATGCAGCCGACCGTGGTTGAAGATGAATTGATCGCCGTCATCGGCGAGGCTGGCGGCGCTGCAGCTTCCAGCCAGCCCAAACGCCGGGCCCGGCCGCTGGATACCCGCGTCACAGGCCAGCCCGGCTTTGTCCTGCACAGCTACCCGCACCGCGAAACCAGCCTGATCATCGATGTCTTCAGCCGCGATTACGGCCGCATCGCGCTGGTTGCCAAGGGCGCCAAGCGTCCTTTGTCGAAGCTGCGCGGCGTGCTGCAAACCTTCCAGCCCTTGTCGCTGAGCTGGAGCGGCAAATCCGAAATCCGCACCCTGATCGCCGCCGAATGGGTAGGCGGCTTGCTGCCGCTGGAAAAATCAGCCTTGCTGTGCGGTTTTTACCTGAATGAACTGCTGGTCAAGCTGGTGGCGCGCGACGATCCGCACGCGGCGCTGTTCGATCACTACGTCACCACGCTGAATCAATTGGCGCACCAGGAACCGGCGCCGATCGTCCTGCGCCAGTTTGAAAGAGCGCTGCTCAAGCAGACCGGCGTCGCCGGCGATTTCACCCGCTGCACCAGCAGCCGGCAAGCGGTAGATCCTGCCGAAAATTACGTGGTCGATCCCGAACGCGGCCCGCGTCTTGCGCGCGCAGCCGATTCCTGGCCGCGCGTCAGCGGCAAGACCTTGCTCGACATGGAGCGGGAAGACTATAGCGACGTCGTCACCCAGGCCCAGAGCAAGGTCCTGATGCGCTTCCTGCTGGCCCACCACCTGGGCGGCGCGCCATTGAACACGCGGCAGATCCTGATCGACCTGATGCAGCTGTAAAGATGCAGATGACTGCCGCCGACAAATCCCATCCCATTACCTGAGCATACGATGAGCTATCTCAACCCTACCTCCGCCGTGATCGACCTTGGCGTCAATATCGATCACGTCGCCACCTTGCGCAATGCGCGCGGCACCACTTACCCCGATCCGCTGCAAGCGGCATTGCAGGCGGAAGAGGCGGGCGCCGATGTGATCACTTTGCATTTGCGCGAAGACCGGCGCCACATCAAGGATGCCGACGTCGAAATCATCCGGCCGCAATTGCGCACGCGGATGAACCTGGAAGCGGCAGTGACCCAGGAAATGATCGATTTTTCCTGCAAGATCAAGCCGGAGGATTCTTGCCTGGTGCCTGAGCGCCGGCATGAACTGACCACCGAGGGCGGCCTCGACGTCGTCAAGTATTTTACCCAGGTGCAGGCGGCGGTGCGGCAGTTGCAGGCGGAAGGCATCCGGGTCAGCCTGTTCATCGATCCTGAAGCCGACCAGATCCAGGCTGCGGCGGAAATCGGCGCGCCGGTGATCGAACTGCATACCGGACGTTATGCCGAAGCGCATGACGAAGCTGGGCAACGCAGCGAGCTGGAGCGGGTGCAGATCGCGGTGCAGGAGGGCGTCAAACGCGGCCTCAAGGTCAATGCCGGCCACGGCCTGCATTACAGCAATACCCAGGCCATTGCCGCCATTCCCGATATCGCCGAGCTGAACATCGGCCACGCCATCGTGGCGCACGCAGTGTTCGTCGGCTGGAAAAACGCCGTCAGCGAAATGAAAGCCCTGATGGTGAAAGCACGCCTGGGAAAATAGAAAGGCTTGTGATGATTTATGGCATCGGCACCGACATCATCCAGATTCCGCGCATAGCCGCGGCGCTGCAGCGCAACGGCGATCGTTTCGCCGAAAAAATCCTGGGCCCCCAGGAAATGGAAAAATACCTGCAGCGCAAAACCAAGGTAGAGGCGCGCGGCATCCGTTTCCTGGCCACCCGTTTTGCGGCCAAAGAGGCTTTTTCCAAGGCGCTCGGGCTGGGCATGAAGATGCCGATGACCTGGCGCGCCATGCAAACCTTGAATGCGCCCAGCGGCAAGCCTGTCGTCGTGGTCAACCCGGCGTTGGAAGAATACATGCAAAGCAGGGGCTTGACCGCCCAGGTATCGATTACCGATGAAGTGGAGTACGCGGTCGCCTTTGTCATTGTGGAACAGAATCGCGTGGAGAAAACATGAGTAGTGGTTTGAAACAGCGCGCAGCCGGCCAGGCTGCGCTTGGCCCGGTCATGCTGGACGTGGTCGGCGCCAGCCTGAGCGCAGACGATATCCGCCGCATCCGGCATCCGCTTAGCGGCGGCGTGATCCTGTTCACGCGCAACTACCAGGACCGCGCGCAGC
Source organism: Collimonas rhizosphaerae (assembly GCF_038896935.1). Classification (NCBI taxonomy): domain Bacteria; kingdom Pseudomonadati; phylum Pseudomonadota; class Betaproteobacteria; order Burkholderiales; family Oxalobacteraceae; genus Collimonas; species Collimonas rhizosphaerae. The sequence continues at coordinate 76,199 of NZ_JBANDC010000011.1, read as the reverse complement.
TGACCGCGCTGACCGCTGCGATCCATGCCGCGCGTCCCGGCATATTGATCGCAGTCGACCATGAAGGCGGCCGGGTGCAGCGCTTCAGGACCGACGGTTTTACCCGCCTGCCGGCGATGCGCCTGCTCGGGCAGCAATGGGACCGCGATGTGCTGGCTGCAACCAAGACAGCGACCGCGGTAGGTTTCGTGCTGGCCAGCGAACTGCGCGCCTGCGGCGTCGACCTGTCGTTCACGCCGGTGCTGGATCTCGATTACGGCGATTCCAGCGTGATCGGCGAACGCGCTTTCCATCGCGATCCGCGCGTAGTCGCCTTGCTGGCAAAGAGCCTGAACCACGGACTGGCGCTGGCCGGCATGGCTAACTGCGGCAAGCATTTTCCCGGCCACGGTTATGTGCATGGCGACTCCCATTCGTCGCTGCCGGTCGACGACCGCAGCCTGGCGCAGATCATGGAAGAAGACGTCAAGCCCTACGACTGGCTCGGCATGAGCCTGGCGGCGGTGATGCCGGCGCATGTGATTTATTCCAAGGTGGACCGGCACTCGGCCGGATTCTCCCGGAAATGGCTGACCATCCTGCGCGAGGAGATCGGTTTCAACGGCGTGATTTTCAGCGACGACTTGAGCATGGAAGCCGCCGCTTCGGCCGGCGGCGTGCTGGATGGCGCCAAGGCGGCGCTGGCGGCCGGCTGCGACGTGGTCCTGATCTGCAATTCGCCGGACAAGGCTGACCAGCTGCTGGCCGGACTGGACGGCGGCGCCACGCCGGCATCGTGCGCGCGCCTGACCGCGCTGGTGCCGCAAACGGCGGCGCTGGATTGGGAAACATTGCAAGCCGATGCGCGCTACCTGGCCGCCAGGTCGCTGGTGCAAGCGCTGCTGTAAGGTATGATCTGGCATCATGACTGAAGCTGAAATTCCCGATCCGCGCGCGGTGGTGCTGGAGACCGTCGCCAAGCTGCCGAACCTGCCTGGCGTGTATCGCTATTTCGACGCAGCCGACAATATCCTGTATGTCGGCAAGGCGCGCGACCTGAAGAAGCGGGTGTCGAGCTATTTCCAGAAGAATCTCGCCAGTCCGCGCACCGCCATGATGGTCGAGCGCATCGCCCGGCTGGAGACCACGGTGACGCGCAGCGAGGCGGAAGCCCTGATCCTGGAAAGCAACCTGATCAAGAGCCTGCAGCCGCGCTACAACATTCTTTTCCGCGACGACAAATCCTATCCCTACCTGAAAATCAGCGGCCAGGAATATCCGCGCATGGCGTATTACCGTGGCGCGGTGGATAAAAAGAACCAGTATTTCGGCCCTTTCCCGAATGCCTGGGCGGTCAAGGAATCGATGCAGATCCTGCAGAAGGTATTCTTGCTGCGCACCTGCGAAGACAGCGTCTTCGCCAACCGTACGCGGCCTTGCCTGCTGCACCAGATCCAGCGCTGCAGCGCGCCGTGCGTGAAGCTGGTCAGCCATGAGGATTACCTGACCGATGTCGACAATGCCGCCAAGTTCCTGCGCGGACGGCAGACCGAAGTATTGACGACGCTGGACAAGAAGATGCATGCCTACGCCGCCGAACTGAAGTTCGAGCAGGCGGCCGCGGTGCGCAACCAGATTACCGCGCTGTCGCGCGTATTGCATCAGCAAAGCATGGAAACCGTGGGCGACAGCGATATCGATATCGTCGCCGTCATCGTCCAGGGCGGGCGCGCCTGCGTCAACCTGGCGATGGTGCGCGGCGGCCGCCACCTGGGCGACCGTGCGTATTTCCCGAGCCATGTCGACGGCGCGCTGTCGAACCCGGAAGAAGCGGCGGGCGAAACCATTGAAGTCGCTGTGCTCAAAGCCTTCATGGCGCAGCATTACATCGATACGTTCATTCCCGGCACCCTGATCCTGAATATCGAATTCGACGAACCGGCCCTGATGGTGGCGCTGATGGAACAATGCGGCCACCGTATCAACCTGCTGTTCCAGCCGCAGGGGCAGCGCCGCCAGTGGCTGGAGATGGCGCAGAAGGGCGCCGAGATTTCGCTCGCCAGGCTGCTGTCGGAGCAGGGGTCGCAGCAATCCAGGACGCGCGCGCTGGTGGAGGTGCTGGGCCTTGAAGTCGAAGATATCGACAGCTTGCGCGCCGAGTGCTTCGACATCAGCCATACCTCGGGCGAGGCCACGCAAGCATCCTGCGTGGTGTTCCATCATCACGCCATGCAAAACGGCGAATACCGGCGCTACAACATCAAGGACATCACGCCTGGCGACGACTACGCCGCGATGCGCCAGGTGCTGATGCGGCGCTACGAAAAAGTGGCCAACGGCGACGGCGTGATGCCCGACATCGTGCTGGTCGACGGCGGCAAGGGGCAGGTTGAAATGGCGCGCCAGGTGCTGGCCGAACTGGGGCTGGATATCAGCCTGATCGTCGGCGTCGCCAAAGGCGAGGGGCGCAAGGTCGGGCTGGAAACGCTCATCTTTGCCGACGGCCGCGCCGCACGCGAGCTCGGCAAGGAATCGGCAGCATTGATGCTGATCGCGCAGATCCGCGACGAGGCGCACCGCTTTGCCATCACCGGCATGCGCGCCAAGCGGGCCAAGGCGCGCCAGAGTTCGCGGCTGGAAGAGATTGAAGGGATCGGCGCCAAGCGCCGCCAGAAGCTGCTGGCGCGTTTTGGCGGACTGCGCGGTGTGGCCGACGCCAGCATCGAGGACATTGCCTCGGTGGAGGGGATATCAAGGCTGCTGGCGGAGGAGATCTACAAGCAGCTGCATTAGCACCCGCCGGCATTGTGTTGCAAGCCGGTTCTTTGCTTGTTGCTTTTGCAGGTTTTGTTTCCCAACTGCGGCATACTCCTAGATAATTAAAACATGAACAGTTGGCTCCTTACCCATAAAACCATTTATGCCATTTAATATTCCGATTTTACTGACCTGGTTGCGGGTTGCCTTGATCCCGTTGGTGGTCGGTGTCTTCTATCTTCCTGACCTCGGTTTTTCGACGCTGCAGCTGGGCCTGGCGTCCACCATCATTTTTATCGTCGCCGCAGTGACCGACTGGTTTGACGGTTTCCTGGCGCGGCGCTGGAACCAGACCTCGGCTTTCGGCGCTTTCCTGGATCCGGTCGCGGACAAGCTGATGGTCGCCGGCGCCTTGCTGGTGCTGGTGCACCTGGGGCGGGTCGATCCCATCATCGCGTTTGTGATCATCGGCCGCGAGATCGCCATCAGCGCCTTGCGTGAATGGATGGCGCAGATCGGCGCATCGAAATCGGTCGCCGTCAGCTCCATCGGTAAAATTAAAACCACGGCACAGATGGTCGCGATCCCGATGTTGTTGTATTATGGCGACCTGCTTGGCATCGATACCCGTTTCTGGGGACAGGTGCTGCTGGTGATAGCAGCGGTGTTGACGGTGTGGTCCATGTTTTATTATTTGCGTAAAGCGTGGCCGCTGATCAAGGAAACTACCGCAGCAAAAGAAAACAACAAGCAGTGAAGTAAAAAGTCGGTGTTTTGAAAAAATGTGATGAATATTTTTCGAAATTATTGACAAGCTCTGTAGATCAACTATAATGTCGTCTCTGTAGTTAATACAGAAAAAGAAACAAATGCGGGAGTAGCTCAGTTGGTAGAGCGCAACCTTGCCAAGGTTGAGGTCGAGAGTTCGAGACTCTTCTCCCGCTCCAGATTCAAAAAAGGAAGCTGGAAAAAGCTTCCTTTTTTTATGTAGAATCAATAGCTGATCGTATTGCCTGGCAGATGTCCATCCAGCCAATATGCTTTGATTTTGCAGCAGGACACCCCTGGCGGGGTAGCAAAGTGGTTATGCAGCGGCCTGCAAAGCCGTTTACGCCGGTTCGATCCCGACCCCCGCCTCCAGACTCCATATGCGGGAGTAGCTCAGTTGGTAGAGCGCAACCTTGCCAAGGTTGAGGTCGAGAGTTCGAGACTCTTCTCCCGCTCCATATTCCAGGCAAGGAAGATGAACATGTCTTCCTTGCCGTTTCAGTAAAAAATCCTCCTTTGGTTTTTCTCCTGATGTGCTCGCAGAGTATTCTGCATGCATGGTTTTCCAGAGTCTTGCGCCGTTCTCCGCAGAGTGCCGATACACGAGTAGATTCACCTTTCGCCGGGGCCACTTTCCAGATAGGACTGGGTTCCGGGAGTCTTCTCCTTTATCGGCTATCGCGACAGCCGCATCCTTTCCAATTTACGTTCTGCTATTCAGTTTGACGACCGGTCCGTACGCGCGAGCCGGTCGTTTTGTCATTTTGGCGGCTCAACCGGCAAGCCGCCGAGTATCTGCGCAGGCCTGCGCAGCACCGGGTCGAACGGGTTAAGCTGCGCGCCGACGCTCGCGGCTTCTTTCTTCAATATCTGCACCACGGTCGGCAAACGATCGGCATTCAGTCTTTCCGCCAGCGTGGCGACGCTCAGGGCGGCCACCGCACGGCCCTGGCGGTCCAGCACCGGCACCGCAATGCCCGCCATGCCGGGCAGCAGCCCGACGCCGTGGCTGGCGGCGTAGCCAAGATCGAGAGAACGCTTGATTTCGGTGCGCAGATACACTTCGTCGTACAAGCCCAGGTCCAGCAGGCGCGGCAGGTTGAAGCGGATGATTTCTTCCCGTTCCGCTTCCGGCAGGAACGCCAGGATCACCAATGCTCCCTGGCCGACCCCGAGCGCCACCCTGCCGCCTACGTCTCCCGTAAACGAACGGATCGGGAACGGCCCCTCGCTGCGGTCCAGGCACATCGCGTCGTAGCCGCTGCGCACCAGCAAGAACATGGTGTCGCCCAGCGCTGCCGACAGCCGCAGCAGGATGGGGCGGCAGATATCGCGCAAGTTGCCGCGCTGGCCGGCGCGCGCAGCGAGCGCAAAAAATTCCACGCTCAAGCGATAGGCCTTGCTGCGTTCATCCTGCTCGACCACGCCTTCGCCCGCCAGTGCGCGCAGGATGCGGTGCGCAGTGGGCTGGGCCAGGCCGGTGGCCTGGGCGATATGGGTCAGCTTGGCGCCATCTCCGCTGCTTGCGGCCAGGGCCCGGATAATCGCGAAACCGCGCTGCAGGCTGGTTCCGGTAGAACCATCTTGATCCTTCATCAATTTCTCCAGGTGGAATATATATATCTATATTTTTAATAATATATTCATTTAATGGAGTAAATCAAATAATTAGTCTGGTATATGGAATATTGAATTGACCCTGATTTTTCTTTTCACTATATTTCGGAAAAGGCTTTGGCAAGGTATTGGATGCAAAACCGACCGTCATGGGAGACAAGTCGATGTCGTTTCTACAGCTGGAAAACCTATCCAAGCACTACGGTGACTTCACCGCGGTGGAGAAACTCAACCTGACGGTAGAGAAGGGGGAGTTCGTTTCGCTGCTCGGACCTTCCGGCTGCGGCAAGACCACCACCCTGCAAATGATCGCCGGTTTTATCGAGGCGAGCGCGGGCCGGGTGCTGCTGGATGGGCGCGACATCACCCATGAAAAACCGAACCGCCGCGGCCTCGGCATCGTGTTCCAGAGTTATGCCTTGTTCCCGCACATGACGGTGAGCGGCAATATCGGCTTCGGCCTGGAAATGCGGCGGATTGCACCGGACGAATGCGCGGAGCGGGTACGCAAGGCGCTGGCGCTGGTGCACCTGGAAAAATTCAGCCATCGTTATCCGCGCGAGCTGTCCGGCGGCCAGCGCCAGCGGGTGGCCCTGGCGCGCGCCCTGGTGATTGAACCGCCGGTGCTGCTGCTGGATGAGCCGATGTCGAATCTCGACGCCAAGCTGCGCGAGGACATGCAGGTAGAGCTGCGCGAGATCCAGCGCAAGGTCGGCACCACTACCATCATGGTCACGCATGACCAGTCGGAAGCCTTGTCGATGAGCGACCGCGTGGTGGTGATGGATGCCGGCCGCGCGATCCAGATCGCCAAGCCGTTCGATGCCTATGAATCGCCGGTCAACCAGTTTGTCTCGCAGTTCGTCGGCAAGGCCAACCTGTTCGAAGGGCAGGTGGCCTCAGTCAGCCAGCATGGATCAGCGCTGAATGTTCACGGGCATCTGCTGAACACCAACGACGCCACCTTGCACATCGGCGAACAGGTCATGCTTTGCCTGCGCCCGGAAAAACTGGAACGCTGCAGCCCGCAGGATGAAATCATTCGCGGCCGGGTGCGTTCCGGCGTGTTCCTTGGCAACCAATGGCTGTATCACATCGACACCGGACTGGGTGATTTGCTGGCCACCTGGCAGAACTGCGGCAATGCCGCATGCAGCGACGGCCAGGAGGTTTCCTTGCGCTGGCCGGCGGATGCGCTGCACATCGTCAAGCGCGGACAGCCCGAGGTCCGGCATGGCTAAGTCGCCCGCGCTGTCGTCGCCATCGCTGCCGTACTTGCTGACCGCACCGGGCGTGATCCTTTTTTTCACGATGGTGCTGGTGCCGTTGCTGCTGACCTTGCTGCTGTCTTTCTACGGCTTCGATTCCGGCACCGGCATCGTCGCCAAATTCAGCCTGAACAACTACTGGCAGGTGTTCAGCGACGAATATTTCCATTCCATCTTCTTGCGCACATTCTGGATAGCGGGACTGACCACGCTCATCTGCATAGTGATCGGCGCGCCGGAAGCTTATGTGCTGAGCCGCATGGGGAAACCGTGGCGCTCGATTTTCCTGATCGTCATCCTCGGTCCCCTGCTGGTGTCGGTAGTGGTGCGCGCTTTCGGCTGGAGCATGCTGCTCAGCGCCAACGGCCTGGTTAATTCGGCTATCGCCTGGTTCGGTTTTGCGCCGCTCAAGCTGCTCTACACCACGGGCGCCGTTGTGATCGCCCTGGTGCACGTGATGCTGCCGTTCATGGTGATTCCAGTATGGACCTCCTTGCAAAGGCTGGATCCTACCGTCGCCCAGGCGGCCTTGTCCCTGAACGCCTCGCCGGCGACGGTGCTGCGGCGGATCGTGCTGCCGCAAGTCTTGCCCGGCATCCTGTCCGGCAGCCTGATCGTGTTCGGCCTCAGCGCCAGCGCCTTTGCGATTCCGGGCTTGCTGGGCGGACGCCGCCTGAAAGTGGTGGCGACCACTGTCTACGACGAATTCCTCGGCTCGCTCAACTGGCCGCTGGGAGCGTCGATAGCCATCATCCTGCTGCTGGCGAACCTGCTCATCATGCTGAGCTACAACCGGGTCCTGGAACGCAAGTATTCCAGGACGCTGGGCTAACCGGGGAAACCGATCGTATGCGCAACAATGGTCCGATTGCCTTGATATTCCACACGCTGGTGGTGGCGTTTGTGCTGGCGCCGCTGCTGGTGGTGTGCCTGGTCGCGTTTACGCCGGAAGACACGCTGTCCTTGCCGACCCACGGTGTTTCATTGCGCTGGTTCAAGGCCGTCTTCGAACATCCCGACTTCGTGCAATCGTTCTACAACAGTTTGCTGCTGGCCCTGCTGTCCGCCACGCTCTCGCTGTGCATCGCGCTGCCGGCAGGATTGGCGATAGGACGCCTGGGTTTTGCCGGCCGCGATTTCCTGAATGCCTTGTTCCTGTCGCCGCTGATCATTCCCTCCCTGGTGCTGGGGGTGGCGCTGATGCGCCTGTTCGCCAGCATGGGTGTCAGCGGTTCATTCAGCTGGCTGGTGGTGGCCCACGTGGTGGTGATCAGCCCCTATGTATTGCGGCTGGTGCTGGCAGCGGTAGTGGGCATGGACCGAAGCGCCGAACAGGCCGCGCAGTCGCTCGGCGCCGGACCCTGGACGGTATTCCGGCGCGTCACGCTGCCGATGATCCTGCCCGGCATTACCGGCGGCTGGCTGCTGGCGTTCATCAACAGTTTCGACGAGCTGACCATGTCGATTTTCGTGACCACGCCGGCTACCGTCACCCTGCCGGTGCGCATGTACATGTACGCCACCGAATCGATCGACCCGATGATGGCTTCGGTGTCGGCATTGATGATCCTGGTTACCGGCGCCGCGATGCTGGTGCTGGATCGCGTCTACGGGTTGGACAAGGTATTGATCGGCCAGCAGGGATGAATCCATGCCAGCAACAGGAAACCAGGCAATGACTTTATTTACCAGAATCGCAGAGACGCAGCGCGAACCGGTCAGCTTCTCGCTGGACGGCCGGAGCGTGACCGCGCTGGCGGGCGACACCGTATTGACCGCGGTCCTGACGCAGGCGGACAGCTTGCGTTTGTCTGAATTCAGCGGCAAGCCGCGCGCCGGATTTTGCCTGATCGGCGCTTGCCAGGATTGCTGGATGCGCACTGAAGACGGACAGCCGCTGCGCGCCTGCAGCACCGAAATCCAGGCCGGCATGCGGTTGCTGACTGCGGTCTCGGGAGTACGGCATGGATGAGCCGCGGATCGTGATTGTCGGCGCCGGACCGGCCGGGGTGCGTGCCGCCGAGGTCTTGGTGGCGGCGGGATTGCGGCCGGTGGTTGTCGATGAAAACCAGCGTGCCGGCGGCCAGGTATATCGCCAGCCGCCTGCGGGGTTTGTGCGCTCGAAAAAACAGCTGTACGGTTTCGAATCTGCAAAAGCGGATGCGCTGCACCGCACATTCAACAAACTGCGCAGCTATATCAATTATCTGCCCGAGACCCTGGTATGGAATTGCGATGGCCGCCAGCTGGATCTGCTGGGCCGCGGCCAGCACCAATCCTTGCCCTATACGCACCTGATGTTATGTACCGGCGCCATCGACCGGGTGTTGCCGTTCCCAGGCTGGCTCTTGCCTGGCGTGTATACCCTGGGCGCAGCCCAGGTCGCGCTGAAAGCGCAAGGCTGCGTGATCGGCAGCCGTATCGTCCTGGCTGGTTCCGGACCCTTGCTTTACCTGCTTGCCTATCAATATGCGAAAGCTGGCGCCGACATTGCCGCAGTGCTGGATACCGCTTCTTTTGCCGGCAAGCTGCAGGCGACATTTGATCTGCTTAAGCAGCCGCTTGCTTTGGCCAAGGGTTTGTATTTTCTGGCTTGGCTGCACTGCCATGGCGTCAAGGTGGTGGAGGGCGTGGAAAAAATTGCAGTCAAAGGCGAACAAAAGGTAGAAACCATTTCCTGGCATAAGGATGGCCGTGAACAAACGCTGGAGTGCGACGCTGTCGCCAGCGGTTTCGGCCTGCGTTCGGAAACCCAGCTGGCCGACCTGGCGGGCTGCGCGTTCGAGTTCAGCCAGCTCAATCAGCAATGGCTGCCGCAGCGCGACCAGGCCGGGCGCAGCAGCGTCAAGGGGGTATACCTTGCGGGCGATGGCGGCGGCATTGCCGGCGCCGACGCCGCCGAACTGGCGGGACGGCGCGCCGCCCTGGCTTTGCTTGAAGACTTGGGAAAGACAATCGACGTGGGAGAAAGCAGGCGCCTCGATCGCACATTGCAACGCATACAGGGATTTCGACGCGGACTCGAGCGCGCATTTCCAACGCCGGTCGAATGGGCGCGCGAGTGCGCCGATGAAGAAATCATTTGCCGCTGTGAAGAAATCACGGCAGGCGAACTGCGCCATGCCGTGAACCATGCCGGCACGGTCGAAATGAACCGGCTGAAAGCACTGACCCGGGTCGGCATGGGACGTTGCCAGGGACGGGTTTGCAGCGCTGCTGCTGCTGAAATCCTGGCTTGCAGCACCGGCAAATCGCTGGCGGAAATCGGACGCCTGCGCGGCCAGCCTCCGATCAAACCGATGCCGGTGGCGGCTGGCGCGGCGGCGAGCCCGGTACGGGAAACGTCATGAGCGAGCAGCTGACAGCGGATGTCGCCATTATCGGCGGCGGCCTGATGGGCTGTTCTGCCGCGCTGGCCTTGCGTCGCATGAACCTGTCAGTGGTGTTGCTGGAGCAGGGCTGGTGCGGTGCGCAAGCCAGCGGCGTCAATTATGGCGGAGTGCGGCGCCAGGGCCGGGCTGCGGTGCAGCTGCCGTTATCGCAGCGTGCCTATGCGATCTGGCAGCGTTTGCCGCAGCTGATAGGCAGCAACTGCGAATATACGGTTTCAGGCCATCTGAAACTGGCGCGCAGCGAGATTGAACTGGCGTCGCTCGAAGACTACCGCGCGCAAGCCGACGGCTTCGGCTTGCAGCTTGAGATCCTTGGACGCGCAGCACTGCGCCAGCGCTTTCCATGGCTGGGAGAGAAGGTCGCCGGCGGCTCCTTGTGCCCGGGCGACGGCCACGCCAATCCACGGCTGGTGGCAGTCGCTTTTGCGCTGGCGGCAAAGAATCACGGCGCCGACCTGCGCGAGGAGATGACGGTAGAAAGCGCCGTCTTAGATGGTGGGAAATTTACGGTTCGTGCTGCCGGCGGGCTGGAAGTCAAAGCGAAATTCCTGCTTAACTGCGCCGGTGCATGGGGCGCAAGATTTGCCGAACAATTTGGCGAGCGCGTGCCGGAATATCCAATTTTTCCGAACATGTGGGTGACCGAACCGATGCCCAAACTGGTTGAGCCCAATGTCGGCATCGTCGGCGGCGGTTTTTATGTGCGCCAGGTAGAAAGAGGAAATTTCGTGCTGGGCGGCGGACGCGGCACGGGGCAGTTGGCGATTGCATCGACGCGGCCGGCCAGCGCTTCCATGTTTGCCTCGATGAGGATGGCTTGCGAATTCATTCCTGCATTGCAAAACGCATTGGTGATCCGCAGCTGGACCGGCGTCGAGGGCGCATTGCCGGATCATCAGCCGGTACTCGGACCGAGTGCGACGACTCCTGGCCTGTTTCATGCTTTTGGTTTTTCCGGCGCCGGCTTCCAGCTGGCGCCGGCAGTAGGGGAAGTCCTGGCGGACCTGGTAGCCCATGGGGCGACGGCAACGCCTATCGAGGCTTTCAGCATCGGCAGATTCAGCGCAATAAGTTGAAAACAAGCGGAAGACGATGCATCAGGAAATGATGTGGCAGGCATATCTGGGCGTTTAATCTTTGAGGAGGCGGGACCATGAAATTCAAACAGATTCTCCTGGCGACAGGATTCATTTCTGCATTAGGCGTCGCGGCGGCAAGCAGCGCCGAGACGCGCACACTGTATGTCGGCATGAACGGCGGCAGCATGGAAAAAAATTACACCAGCTATATATTCCCGGAATTCGAAAAAGCCAATAACGTCAAGATTGTGGTGGTTCCCGGCACATCCGCCGACATCATGGCCAAGATCTCGGCGCAAAAAGACAAGCCGCAAATGCACCTGGTGTTTCTCGACGATGGCGTCATGTACCGCGCGGTCGGCATGGGGCTGTGCCAGAAACTGAAAGACGCCCCGGTATTCAAGGAAATTTATCCATTCGCGCGCATGGCGAACGATCAGGCGGTGGGGATAGAACTGGGTACGGTCGGCATCGGCTACAACAAGAAGATGTTCGATGAAAAAGGCTGGGCTGCGCCGACGTCCTGGATGGATTTCGCTGATCCGAAATACAAGGGAAAAGTGGTGTTCCAGTCGATCCAGAGCAGCACCTTCGGCCTGCACAGCTTCCTGATGTTCAACCGCCTGGTCGGCGGCACCGATAAAAATGTCGAGCCGGGTTTCCAGAAATGGGGCAGCACGGTCGGTCCTAACGTGCTTGAGTACCTGTCCAGCTCAGCGAAAATATCGGAAATGGTGCAAACCGGCGAAACCGCGATTTTTCCGCTGACGCCGACGGCGATTGCGAATCTGAAAGCCAAGGGCATCCCGGCCGAATTTGCTACGCCGAAAGAGGGGGCCGTCATGCTGATGGTCGGCGCTTGCGCCTTGAAGAATAATTCCGAGCCCGAACTCTCGCAGAAACTGGCGGAATACCTGTTGAGCGCCGGCGCGCAAGCCAAGGCGGTGGAGTATGCCAACGTTATTCCGATCAACAAGAATGTCAAGATACCGGAATCCGTGCAAGCCAAGATAGGCAATGTCGACAAGCTGATGAAAAACATCAACACGGTCGACTGGGACGCCATCAACAAGGACCGCGCCGCCTGGAACGATCGCTGGAGCCGCATGATCGAGCGTTAACCTGGCGCCGTCCTATGCGGCGGCAAACGGCGGCGGCCGGCGCTTGATCGGCTGCGCCTTGACGATCGCGGTATTGGTCTCGGCCTTGTCGGCGATGCGGTCGATGACCTGGTCCAGTTCTGCGATCGAGCGCACGAACAGGCGCGCGATATAACAATCTTCTCCCGTCACCTTGTCGCATTCGCAGAATTCGGGCGTGTCTTCGATCAGCTTCTGGACCATCTGCAGCTTGCCGGGCAGGGGCCGGATGCGCACGATGGCTTGCAGCTGGTAGCCCAGCGCCTGCGGATCGATATCCACCGTGAACCCGCGGATGACGCCGCGCTCCTCAAGCCGGTGCAGCCGCTCCGACACGCTGGGCGAGGACAGGCCAACCTGCTGGCCCAGTTCTTTGAGTGAAATGCGCGCATCCTTGAGCAGGACTTCAAGGATGCGCTGGTCGACATTGTTCAGCATTTTGCATGTCTCCGAAAATTTGAAATATTGCCTTATATAATAAGGATAATGACGGATATTTCCTTGTATTAAGCATGGAAAACACGATGATAAAGTGAGATTATCAGGCTCTGACGGCTTTCGGGAGCTTTGTATGAACAAGAAGGTAAGCGGCACGGTTGAAATGACCGCCGCCATGGTCATTTCGGGAACCATCGGCTGGTTTGTCGTGGTTTCGGGCCAGCCGGTGCTGGACGTAGTGTTCTGGCGCTGTGTGTTTGGCGCGGCTACCTTGCTGCTAGTCTGCGCTGGAATGGGGCTGCTGCGCGGCGCCATCACGCTGCGCCTGCTGGCCCTGGCGGCGCTGGGCGGCGTGGCGATCGTGGTCAACTGGCTGCTGCTGTTCGTCTCTTATTCGCATGCGTCGATCTCGATCTCTACCGCGGTCTACAACACTCAGCCGTTCATGCTGGTCTGCCTGGGCGCGGTTTTTTTCGCTGAGCGGCTGACGCTCAACAAGCTGACCTGGCTCGCGATAGCCTTTGCCGGCATGCTGCTGATCGTGCTGGCGCAACCGGGGGCGGCCGATAGCGGCAGCAATTACCTGGCGGGGATACTGATGGCGTTGGGCGCAGCCTTTTTCTATGCGGTGGCCGCCATCATTACCAAGAAACTGGCCGGTACGCCGCCGCACCTGATTGCCTTGGTCCAGGTTTGCGTCGGCATGCTGATGCTGGCCCCTTTCGCCCACTTGTCGGCGCTGCCTTCCGGCGTCGGCGCCTGGAGCATACTGGTGACGGTCGGCGTGGTGCACACCGGGCTGATGTATATCCTGCTGTATGGCGCGATCCAGAAATTGCCGACGCACCTGACGGGATCGCTGTCGTTCATCTATCCCATCGTGGCGATCGCAGTGGATTTCCTGGCCTTCGGCCACCGGCTGCAGCTGAGCCAGCTGATCGGCGCCGCCGCTATCCTGATCGCTGCCGCGGGCATGAACCTCGGCTGGACGCTGTGGAAGCCAAGGGTGCAAATGCAATGACGATAAGCGCCGCAGCCAGCCGGTAGCCGGCTGCCGCGGCGCTGTGACGGCCGCATCAGGCCAGGGCGCGCGCCGCCTCTTCAATCAGGGCGACGATTTCATCGGGATGCGAGGCCATGGAAGCATGGCTGGCAGCCAGTTCGATGGTCTTCCTGGGTTGCATGCGTTCGGCGAACCAGCGCTCGGTTGCCGGCGGGATCATGCGGTCGCTGCTCGAGACCTGGTACCAGGAGGGTTTGGTTTTCCATGCCGGCGGCCCCGAGGCGTCGCCGAAGCAACGGGCAGCGATCGGCTTCTGCGTCAGCGCCATCACCAGCGCTTCCGTTGCATCCACGTCCTGGCAGAAATTGTCGCGGAACTGGTCGCGGGCGATCCACAGGAAACCGTTGTCGTCCGGCGCGATGCTGGCGGCGCCGGGCGGCGGCTCGCGCATGCCGAAAATGCCTCCCGGGGTTTCGCCTTCATCGGGAGCAAAGGCGGCAACGTACACCAGGCCAAGCACATTCGGCGCATGGCCCGCGCCGGTGATCACCATGCCGCCGTAGGAGTGGCCGACCAGCAGCGTCGGGCCGTCCTGCGCCGCGGCGAACCTGGTGGTGCGATCGACATCGTCGGCCAGCGAGGTGAGCGGGTTTTGCACGGCGCTCACGCGGTATCCTCTTGCGTGCAGCGGCGGAATCACGTGGCGCCAGTGCGAGCCGTCGCCCCATGCGCCATGCACCAGGACTATATTAAGCTGGGTTGCCATATTGCGTTCTCCTGTTCTGTCGAGCGACCGTGGAAACTGCAGGATGGCGTCGCTCAAGCCATCCCGGACCATGCTAGCCGTTGACGCCGGTTTGCGCTTTCCCAGCCCAGTGTGCCGTTGATATTGGCCAGATGCGATGGCAGCCTGGCATCAAATCATCCTGGCGTCCGGAAAAGTTTCCAGCAACAGGTCGGAGAATACCCGCAGCCTGCTGCTGACATGGCGCCGGCTCGAATACAGCAGCCAGACTTCCACTTCGCTGTCAGCCAGGATGCCGATCTCATGCAGCAGGCCGCATTCCAGTTCCTGCCGGATCAGCGACGGCGTCGCGGACCACGATCTAAGGATTGCCACGGCATCCTTGCGCAACCTGGATTACGTGAAGAGCCTGGGCGCCGACAGGGTGCTTGATTGCGGTTCGCCGCAGCCGTTTGCCGATGTTGCCGGCATCGACCTGGTGCTGGACCTGGCCGACGGCGGTTGTAAGCTTTTTCATGCAATTCCTTTCAGCGAACGGCAGGGAAGGTCTGGCTCGTATTATTCTCGATATAAGTAAATAGATAAGATCAATTTTAATTAAATTATCAATAATTATTAACTGCTGATGGATATGAGCTTATGCATCCGGCAAGGGAATCCGTTCGTTGTCGCCCGGCACCGGATCGAAGCGCTGCTCGCGCCAGTTGTCTTTGGCGGTTTCAATCAGCTGCGGATCGCTGGCGACAAAATTCCACCAGATGGTGCGCGGCCCGTCGATAGGAGCGCCGCCCAGCAGCATGACCTGGGCTGCTTCGCCGGCGGCAATGCGCACCGCCTGGCCAGGTTCCAATACCGCCAGCACGCCCATTTCCAGCATTTCGCCATCGATGGTCACGCTGCCGCTGGCGACATACACCGCCTGCTGCGGATATTCCGCTTCCAGCGTGAACTGCGCGCCGGCCTGCATTTCGGCGGCGACATACAAGGTCGGCGCCAGGACCTTGACCGGCGCCTCCTTGCCGAAGGCGCGGCCGGCGATGATGCGTAACCGGTAACCGTCGCCTTCGACCAAGGGCAGGCTGGCAGCCGGATGGTGAACGAAGGCCGGCGGCCCCTGTTCGTCGGCCAGCGGCAGCGCCACCCAGGTCTGGATGCCGTGCAGGCGCCAGCCTTTGGCGCGTTGCGCCGCAGGCGTGCGTTCGGCATGGACGATGCCGCGTCCGGCAGTCATCCAGTTGACGTCGCCCGGAATGATTTCCTGGTCGTTGCCCAGGCTGTCATGGTGGCGGATGGCGCCTTCGAACAGATAGGTGACCGTCGCCAGGCCGATGTGCGGGTGCGGGCGGACATCGATGCCCTGGCCGCTGGCGAAGTCGACCGGTCCCATGTGGTCGAAAAACAGGAAAGGTCCTACGCTTTGGTGGTGGCCGGCCGGCAGCACGCGGCGTACTACAAGTTCGCCGAGGTCGCGGGCGCGCCCCGGTATCCGGTATGCAATAGAGGTAGTCATGTTATATCCAGTCCAGGCAGCAAAATAGGAAGTGCAATGACTCAGGCAAGCTGAAAGACATTAGCATATTTGGATGTACGAGGGGCTTGCGCAATAAAAAGCCAGGCTCTCCGCAGCGAACCGCGGAAGAGCCTGGTTTTTTTGAATGGCTGCAAGCAGCCGCCGCAGGGCTTGGCTGTTTCTTAGAATGCGCCGGACAGCAGGTAGCCGCCCACCGCCGCAATCGCCACGCCGCCCAGCCGCACTGCCTGCGCCGCCATTTTCTGGCCGGCAACCAGGCCGATCGCCAGGCCAAGCGCATGCAGCAGCGCTGTCGCAGCGACAAAACCGACGCCATACCAAAGCGCCGAGGCGCCATGCGGCAATTCGCTGCCATGCGCATAGCCGTGGAACAGCGCGAAGATGGAAACCACGCCGGCGCTGGCCCAGAGCGGCATGCGCACGGCGAAGGCGATCAGCAGGCCGAGCACGGCGACCGATGCCGCAATGCCGGTTTCAACCGCGGGCAGCTGCAGGCCGGAAAACGCCAGCAGCGCGCCGGCCACCATCGTCAGCGGAAACGCCAGCGGCAGCACCCACAGCGCGGAGCGCTTGTTTTGCGCCGCCCACAGGCCGACCGCCAGCATCGCCAGCAAATGGTCGATGCCGGAGAGCGGATGGGAAAATCCGTCGTTGAAGCCGAACGCGTCGGGATGGCCCGGATGGGCGAATGCCGAGCCGATGCCGAGGGCGGCGATGGCCAGCGCGCTGAGGCGGCCACAAGTGCGGGCGGAAAGATGGGACATGGCGGTGCTCCTTGAAAATGGCTGTTTATTTGAAGAATTCATTTAGGTTGCTTATTTAGATTGATCAAGCAACCCTTGCTCGCGGATGAAAGCGATCACTTGCTCAACGCCGTCGCCGCTGCGCAGGTTGGTGAAAATGAACGGCCGTTCGCCGCGCATCTTTTTGGCGTCGTGCGCCATCACATCCAGGTTGGCGCCGACGTAGGGGGCGAGGTCGGTCTTGTTGATGATCAGCAGGTCGGAACGGGTGATGCCGGGGCCGCCCTTGCGCGGGATTTTTTCGCCGCCGGCAACGTCGATCACGTAGATGGTGAGGTCGGACAGTTCCGGGCTGAAGGTCGCTGCCAGATTGTCGCCGCCGGATTCCAGCAGGATCAGGTCGAGGTCGGGAAAGTCGGCGCTCATGCGCGCAATCGCTTCCAGGTTGATCGAGGCGTCTTCACGTATCGCGGTGTGCGGACAGCCGCCGGTCTCCACGCCCATCAGGCGCTCCGCCGGCAAGGCGTCGGCGCGCAGCAGGATCTCCATGTCTTCCTTGGTGTAGATGTCGTTGGTGATGACCGCCATGTCGTAGCGGTCGCGCATGCCTTTGCACAGCATTTCGCACAGCGCGGTCTTGCCGGAGCCGACCGGGCCGCCGATGCCGACGCGGAGTGGATTGGATGTTGAGGAAGTGGTCATGTTGAGATTCGCTTAAAAATATTGAATGCTTGGTTTCAGGAGCGGTAGAGGCGGCTGTATTGTTCTTCATGCTGCATCGACAGCAGCGACAGGCCAGGCGCCCAGTTCGACAATTCATGGTCGGCCAGTCCTTGCGCTTGCTGTGCAGCCAGCTGCAGTTCTGTCTGCAAGGACAACAGCAAACGCTGGCCGGCGACCTGGCCCAGCGGTATCGATTTGACGCACACCAGCACCTGGTTTTCCGCCCAGGAAAACAGCATGCCCAGCAGCGCCGCCTCATGCGGCACCTGCAGCGCTACCGCGGCGTAGGCGTAGGCGGTCGGCAGCGGCAGTTCCGGCTGGGCCTGCAAGATCGCCAGCAAGGCGGCATCGCCTACCTGCAGTTCGATCGCCAGCTTGCCCAGCGAATATCCCATCTGTATGGTTTCGGCGCGGAATTCGGCGGTGTCGCGGGCTGCGATGAAACGTTCAGTCCACAGCGCAACCGCGGCGCCGTCGCGGCCTTCGAACGCTTGCAGCAGGCGCCACAAGACGGGCGCCTCAAACAGCGCCACTACTTGCTGCAGGTTGTTGCAGATCCAGCCGCGCGCGGATTCCGGATCCTTGACCCAGCCCTTGTCGATGGCCGTTTCCAGCCCCTGCGAATAGCTGTAGGCGCCGATCGGCAGCGACGGACTGGCCAGTTGCAGCAGATGGAGCAGTGCGGTCGCGTTCATCTTGTGTGTGCGGAACTCAGGTGCCGGATTCGTCGCCAGGGCGATGGATTTTCTGGCGCAGCGGCACCGGCGCCAGCAAGCCGTCGTGCTGGTGGTGATGGCCGCCGCCATAGGCTCCCGATTCGGGCTCGAACGCCGCCAGTTCTTCAGTGACCGTGGCTTGCAGGCCCTGCAGCATTTCCTTCAGCACTGCATCCTTGCGTATGCGCAGGAAACCGTCGCCGACATGCGCCTGGGTGTGCCGGTTGCCCAGGTGGAAAGCACAGCGCAGCAAGGCGTGCGGACTGGCGCATTCGATGCGGTAGGTTGCTTCGGCAGCCGCCATGATCTTGACCACGCGCTCCTGGCCGCTGTCGTCGCTGCCTTTGAGCAGGTCGCCATGGCGCAGCACGGTGCCGCGCACCGTGAATACGCCGACTTCTTCGCCGCTGGACAGCGCTGCCCGCAGGCGACTCTTCTCGCGCAATTCATAGGGCAAGACCAGTTCGCCATGGATCAGGTCGGCGCGTTCTACTTTTGTGTTGAGGATTAACATCTTGCTTTCATCGAAATTGAATCAGAACAGGAAATAACGCTGCGCCAGCGGCAATATGCTGGCCGGTTCGCACACCAGCAATTCGCCGTCGGCCCGCACTTCATAGGTTTCCGGATTGACTTCCATGTGCGGCGTGGCGCTGTTATGGATCATGTGGTGCTTGCGCAGGTGGCGCACGTCTTTGATCGCGACTACCGGCTTGTTCAGCTTCAGGCGTTCGCCTATGCCGTCGTCAAACGCCGCTTGCGAAACAAAGGTGAGCGAGGTCTTGAGGCCGCCGCCGTAGGCGCCGAACATCATCCGGTAGTGCACCGGCTGCGGCGTCGGGATAGAGGCGTTCGGATCACCCATCTGGGCGGCCGCGATCATGCCGCTTTTCAGGATGGTGGATGGCTTGACGCCGAAGAAAGCCGGCTTCCACAGCACCAGGTCGGCAATCTTGCCGACTTCGATCGAGCCCACCACATGCGAGATGCCATGGGTGATGGCGGGATTGATCGTGTATTTCGCGATATAGCGCTTGACGCGGAAATTGTCAGCCTTGCTGCCGCTGTCCTCGGCCAGCTTGCCGCGCTGGACCTTCATCTTGTGGGCGGTCTGCCAGGTGCGCATGATGACCTCGCCGACCCGGCCCATGGCCTGCGAATCGGACGACATCATGCTGATGGCGCCGATGTCGTGCAGGATGTCTTCGGCGGCGATGGTCTCGCGCCGGATGCGCGATTCGGCAAACGCTACGTCTTCGGCAATCGCTGCATCCAGGTGATGGCAGACCATCAGCATGTCTAGGTGCTCGTCCAGCGTGTTGACGGTAAACGGCCGGGTCGGGTTGGTGGACGAGGGCAGCACATTGCTGTTGCCGACCGCGGCGATGATGTCCGGCGCATGTCCGCCGCCGGCGCCTTCGGTATGGAAGGTGTGGATGGTGCGGTCCTGGAACGCGGCCAGCGTGTGTTCCAGGAAACCGCCTTCGTTCAAGGTGTCGCTATGGATCGCGACCTGCACGTCCATGCGGTCGGCCACGCTCAGGCAGTTGTCGATGGCGGCCGGGGTCGAGCCCCAGTCTTCATGCAACTTGAGGCCGATGGCGCCGGCCCGCACCTGTTCTTCCAGCGGCCCCGGCAGGCTGATGTTGCCCTTGCCGAGGAACCCCAGGTTCATCGGGAAAGCGTCGGCCGCCGACAGCATCGCATGCAGGTGCCAGGGGCCGGGCGTGCAGGTGGTGGCGGCGGTGCCTGCCGCCGGGCCGGTGCCGCCGCCGAGCATGGTGGTGACGCCGCTCATCAAGGCTTCTTCCATCTGCTGCGGGCAGATGAAATGGATATGGCAATCGATGCCGCCGGCGGTGACGATCTTGCCTTCGCCGGCGATGATCTCGGTGGCGCCGCCGATCACCATGGTCACGTCGGGCTGGATGTCCGGGTTGCCGGCCTTGCCGATGGCTGCGATCTTGCCGCCCTTGATGCCGATGTCGGCCTTGACGATGCCCCAGTGGTCGATGATCACGGCATTGGTGATCACCGTGTCCATCACGTCCTTATGCATGCGCTGCGACTGGCCCATGCCGTCGCGGATCACCTTGCCGCCGCCGAATTTCACTTCTTCGCCGTAGGTGGCGTAGTCCTTTTCGATTTCGATGAACAGCTCGGTATCGGCCAGGCGGATGCGGTCGCCGGTGGTGGGGCCGTACATTTCGGCGTAGGCATGCCTTGCGATCTTGCTCATGATTTTGCTCGTTTCGTTAATGCACCCATGACCTTGCCGTTGAAGCCGTAGACGATGCGGTCGCCCGCCAGCTCCACCAGTTCCACCGTGCGCTTCTGGCCCGGCTCGAAGCGCACCGCGGTGCCGGCGGCTATGTTGAGCCGCATGCCGTAGGCATCCTCGCGCTCGAACAGCAGGGCCGGGTTGACTTCGTAAAAATGAAAGTGCGAGCCGATCTGGATCGGCCGGTCGCCGCTGTTGGCGACGGTGACGCTGCTGCAGCGGCGGCCGACATTGAGTTCGATGTCGCCGCCCTGGATCTGCATTTCTCCTGGAATCATGGTGGCTCCGGCGCGGGTTAGGGAATAGGGTGATGCACGGTGACCAGCTTGCTGCCGTCCGGGAAGGTGGCTTCGACCTGGATGTCGGGAATCATTTCGGCGATGCCGTCCATCACGTCGGCGCGCGTCAGGATCTGGCTGCCGTAGGACATCAGTTCGGCGACGCTCTTGCCGTCGCGCGCGCCTTCCATGATGGCGGCGCTGATCAAGGCGACCGCTTCCGGATAGTTCAGCTTGAGGCCGCGCGCCAGCCGCCGTTCTGCCAGCAGGGCGGCGGTGAAGATCAGCAGCTTGTCTTTCTCTCTTGGCGTCAGGTCCATGTGACTGTTCTTTCTTTTCGATGACGGAGGTGATGTCGGTTCGTTGATTCGTTGATTCAGGTGTTCCAGATACGCGGTATCAATGCTTCGTGCCCCAGCATTTGCGGGCGGACCAGCTGCCAGGTTTGCATCATCCACTGCCGCGCCAGTTCGCTGGAGTGGCCCAGGTGGCGCAGCACCAGGACCGATTTCACCTGCGTGACGCCGACGCTGGCGCGGTCTCCCGCCAGCTGGTTCGAGAGTTCGCGCAACTGTTGCACGAAGCCCGGAGAAAACGGCTTGCCGGCCGCCACCAGGGTGGCGCACACGGTACAGCCCGCCAATCCCAGGCGGTTATGCATGGCTGGGCTGGCGCCGCTCAGCGTGCCTTGTTCGAACCACAATAATTTGCCGTCGCGGCGGATGCTGGTCTGCTGCGAGATGCGGCCGCTGTTGAATGTTTCGCCCGAGGCGGTGCGGCCGAAGCACAGGATCTCGCCGCCGATGTAGCGGGCTTCGCCTTGCAGCTCGACCTGGTGTTCCAGCGCGACTTCGGCCCGGTCGAAAAAAATGGTTTCCTGCGGCAGCCATTCCATGGTTGCCGAATCGGCAACCTGCAGCCTGACCTGCTGCTGCGAAAGCTTGCCGTTGGCCTGGTACCACTTGGCCGCGCCGGGCGTGGTGAGGAAGGCGTGGGCGCCTGGGCCGACGCTGGCCTTGACGGTAAGCTGGTCGCCGCCGACCACGCCGCCGGGCGGATGGACGATGATGGCGTGGCAGATCGACGGATGTTCCGGATAGAGCGCCTTCTGCACGCGCAAGGGACCGTAATGGGCACGCTCCAGCAGCCGCGTGGTGCCGCGGTCGTCGCCAAAGCGCAGCGCCAGCCAGGCCTGGTTGCCGGCGCGATGGATTGGCTCGGACAGGGCCGCAGGCAGGGCGGTCTCGGCGCTAGCGGGCATGGGCTGGACGGTCAAGTTATCCATGGAGCACTATACCGCCAAGTGCCGTTTCACGCTGTCGTCATCCATGCCGTCCTGGCTGCCGGCGGCCACCACTTCGCCGCGCGACAGCACGACAAAGTTGTCCGTCAGGTCGCGCGCAAAATCGAAGTACTGTTCGCACAGCAGGATGCCGATGTCGCCGCGCTCGCGCAGCAGGCGGATCACGCGCCCGATATCCTTGATGATGGAGGGCTGGATGCCTTCGGTCGGTTCGTCGAGGATGATCAGCTTCGGTTCCGCCAGCAAGGCGCGCGCGATCGCCAGCTGCTGCTGCTGGCCGCCGGACAGGTCGCCGCCGCGCCGCTGCAGCATTTCCTTCAGCACCGGGAACAGTTCATAGACCTCGTCCTTGATCAGCAGCGCCTTCTTGCCGGACTTGGTGGCCATGCCCATCAGCAGGTTTTCCTCCACCGACAGGCGCGCAAAGATTTCACGTCCCTGCGGCACATAGGCAATGCCAAGCGCGGCGCGCTGGTGCGGCTTGAGGCTGGTGATGTCGCGTCCTTCCAGCGTCACCTTGCCGCTGGCGCTGGGCAGCACGCCCATCAGGCACTTCAGCAGGGTGGTCTTGCCGACGCCGTTACGGCCCAGCAGAGCCAGGCACTTGCCTTTTTCCAGGGACAGCGAAACGCCGCGCAGGGTATGCGAGGAGCCGTAATACTGGTTCAGTTGTTCAACGTTCAGCATAGTCTTCTAGCGCCCGAGGTAAACTTCGATCACGCGCTCATCGGCCTGCACTTCCGACATCTTGCCGGCTGCCAGCACCGAGCCTTCATGCAGCACGGTGACCTTGCCCTCCTGCGCGATCTCGGCGACAAAGCCCATGTCATGTTCGACTACCATGATCGAGTGCTTGCCGCGCAATTCATTGAGCAGTTCCGCAGTGCGCGCGGTTTCCGCATCCGACATGCCGGCCACCGGTTCATCCAGCAACAGCAGCTGCGGTTCCTGCATCAGCAGCATGCCGATTTCCAGCCACTGCTTCTGGCCGTGCGACAGCAGGCCGGCCAGCCGCCGCTCGTTGCCGTTGAGGCGGATCAGCCTGAGGCAGGCGTCGATCTTGTCGACCTGTTCCGAGCTCAGCCGCGAAAACAAGGTGGTCCGGACTGTCAGGCGCTTGCCCATCTTCATCGCCAGCTCAAGGTTCTCGAACACGGTATGCTGTTCGAACACCGTCGGCCGCTGGAACTTGCGGCCGATGCCGGCGTGGGCGATGTCGTATTCGGTCAGCTTGGTCAGGTCGATGCTCTGGCCGAAGAAAGCGGTGCCGGCGCTGGGCCGGGTCTTGCCGGTGATGACATCCATCATGGTGGTCTTGCCGGCGCCGTTGGGGCCGATGATGCAGCGCAGTTCGCCCACCGAAATATCCAGGTTCAGGTTGTTCAGCGCCTTGAAACCGTCGAAGGAAACCGTGATGTTTTCCAGGTAGAGGATGGCGCCGTGGGTGGTGTCGACGCCTTCCGGCTTGATCCGCGCATACGAGGTGCCGTAGTCGGCGTGCAGGGCGTTATCGACCTTGTCGGATGGCTGCGCCGGGTTATAGATCTGGCTCATGCGCTCTCCTTGCCACTCTTGAATTTGCTCTTCAGCTTGTCGGCCAGGCCCAGGATCCCCTGCGGCATGAACAGCGTGACCAGGATGAAAATCAAGCCGAGCGCGTACAGCCACAGGTCGGGGAAGGCGCCGGTGAACCAGCTCTTCAGGCCGTTCACCGAGAAGGCGCCGATGATCGGCCCCAGCAGCGAGCCGCGGCCGCCGACCGCGGCCCAGATCACCATTTCGATCGAATTCGCCGGCGACATCTCGGACGGATTGATGATGCCGACTTGCGGCACGTACAAGGCGCCGGCAATGCCGCACAGGACCGCCGACAAGGTCCACACGAACAGCTTGAACCAGAGCGGGTTGTAGCCGATGAACATCAGGCGCGATTCGGAATCGCGCACTGCCTGCAGAACCCTGCCGAGCTTGGAGGTGACGATCCAGCGGCACAGCAGCAGGGCGCCCAGCAGGAAGGCCAGCGTGATCAGGTACAGCACCGCCTTGGTCGACGGCGCCGTGATGGAGTAACCCAGGATGCGCTTGAAATCGGTGAAGCCGTTGTTGCCGCCGAAGCCGGTGTTGTTGCGGAAGAACAGCAGCATGAAGGCGAAGGTCATGGCTTGCGTGATGATCGAGAAATACACGCCCTTGATGCGCGAGCGGAAGGCGAAATAGCCGAACACGAAAGCCAGCACGCCCGGCACCAGCACCACCAGCGCCATGCAGTACCAGAAATGGTCGGTCAGCGACCAGAACCATGGATAGGTTTTCCAGTCGAGGAACACCATGAAGTCGGGCAGGTTGCTTTGATAGACGCCGTCGCGGCCGATCGCCCGCATCAGGTACATGCCATGGGCGTAGCCGCCCAGTGCAAAGAATACGCCGTGGCCGAGCGACAGGATGCCGGTGTAGCCCCATACCAGGTCGAGCGCCAGCGCCGCCATGGCGTAGCACATGAACTTGCCGACCAGGGCTACCGTGTAGCCGGAAATGTGCAGTACATGGCCGGCAGGGAAGGCCAGGTTGAGCACCGGCAGCAGGGCCAGGACCACGCTGCAGAAAATGATCCCGCTCCATGCTGGACGCGAAAACAACGGCGTCCTGGTGGCGGCGATCTGCTGGGAAACCGGTAGGGTTGCGCTGCTCATTCGACGCTCCTGCCTTTCAGCGCAAACAGGCCTTGCGGGCGTTTTTGAATGAAGACGATGATGAAGACCAGGATCGCGATCTTGGCCAGCACGGCGCCGGCCACCGGCTCCAGGAACTTGTTGACTTCGCCCAGGCCGAACGCGGCGATCACGGTGCCGGCCAGCTGGCCGACGCCGCCCAGCACCACCACCATGAAGGAGTCGACGATGTAGCCCTGGCCCAGGTCCGGCCCGACATTGCCCAGCTGCGACAGCGCCACGCCGCCGAGGCCGGCGATGCCGCAGCCGAGGCCGAAAGTCATC
Source organism: Collimonas rhizosphaerae (assembly GCF_038896935.1). Taxonomy (NCBI): domain Bacteria; kingdom Pseudomonadati; phylum Pseudomonadota; class Betaproteobacteria; order Burkholderiales; family Oxalobacteraceae; genus Collimonas; species Collimonas rhizosphaerae. The sequence continues at coordinate 51,446 of NZ_JBANDC010000011.1, read as the reverse complement.
ATGTCGATCTTGCCGGTCGAGACGCCGACGCAGGACGCCATGCGGCGGTTTTGCATGACCGCCCGCACGAACAGGCCGAGCCGGGTCTTGTTCAGGATCAGCCACACCGCCAGCACCACGGCCAGCGCGAAGAAAATGATCACGATGCGGTTATACGACAGCACCAGCGAACCGAGCACGGTGACGCCGCCCGACATCCAGCTGGGATTGGCGACTTCGACGTTCTGGGCGCCGAAGATGGAACGCACCAGCTGCATCAGCATCAGGCTGATGCCCCAGGTGCAGAGCAGGGTTTCCAGCGGCCGGCCGTACAGCCAGCGCAGCACCAACCGCTCCAGCACGATGCCGACCGCGGCGGTGACGATGAAGGCGGCCGGCAGCGCGACCAGCAGGTAGCCGTCCAGCGCGCCCGGGAAATACTGGCGGAACAGCAGCTGGCAGACATAGGTGGTGTAGGCGCCTATCATCAGCAGTTCGCCGTGCGCCATGTTGATGATGCCCATCAGGCCGAAAGTGATCGCCAGCCCGAGCGCGGCCAGCAACAGCACGCTGCCGAGCGAGATGCCATAGAACACCTTGCCGATGAAATCGACCGTCGCCAGGTGGCGGTCCAGCACGCCCAGGGTGCGCACTGCTTCGATGCGTACCGCCGGATCCGGCTCGACATAACTGCCGTCCGGGTTCTTGTCGAGCAGGTTTTGCAGGGCGGGGCGCAGGTTGGCGTTGGTGCTGCCGGCCAGGGTTTGCACCGCGGCCTTGCGGGTGGCGGCTTCGGGCGAGTGCAGGTTGGCGGTGGCGATCACCTGTTGCAGGATGGCCTGGATTTCGGGATCGCTTTCCTGGTGCAGGGCTTTGCTGATCAGCGGGATTTGCGCCGGGTCGGCGGTTTTTATCAGTTCCGTGGCGGCGGCAATGCGCTGGTTGCGGTTGGCGGAAAACAGTTTCAGGCCGGACAGGGCGCCTTCCACTACGCCGCGCAGGCGGTTGTTGACGCTGATGCCTTCGGCGTCGTCGGGTGCGGGCGAGGTCTGGTCGGTGGCTGGGTTGAATGCCTGGGTGTCGTCGACGATCAGTATGGTGCCGTCGGGGCGGGCGTACAGGGCGTCGGTATTCAGCGCGTTCAGGATCTTTAGTGCGTCGTCGTTGGCCAGTGCGGCGATCTGGTTGACTGCGGCTATGCGTGCATCGGGATCGTCGCCGGCCAGCGGCTTGAGCAGCGCCGGGTCGATCCTGGCGTGCGCCAGCGCGGTGTGCAGGCACAAACTTGCAATGAGAAGAATTTTTCTTGAGATTTTCATTAGTCTGTTTGCGAGCCGATTTTTCCTGCCTTGGCATTACGGGACGGTAGTTAAATGGGGTCAGAGTTTTTTTTCGCGCCTTTTGCGAAAATTACTCTGACCCCATTTAACGGGCTACGGAGTACGTTCGGTGGCGTGCGATGTCCTTCGTTCGGTGTTATCTAAAACGTTCACTGCTCCGTGGGTACAAGCCGGGGGCGGCCCGGCAGCCGCTCACTTTCTTTGCTTCGCCCCTAGCCGGGCGCCAAAAAGTAAGCAAAGAAAGGCGACCGCAAAGCCGTTGCCTTCCCTTCGGTCAGGTCCCCAAATCCGGCGCGTGCCAGCCGGGTGGGGGACAAACTCGCCTTCGGCTCAAACATGTCCCCCACAATTCCCGGCTGGCACGCGCCGGATTTGGCAACGTCCCAATGCGGAATTCAAAAGCAACGGCAACGTCAAAAGCAACTCCAACGTCAAAAGCAACTCCAACGTCAAAAGCAACCCCAACGTCAAAAACAACTACAACAGCAACGTCAAAACCAACAGCCTTGATGCCGCTACGGTCAGAGTTTTTGCTTGCTTTCGTTGCCTGGGATGTACGGGCTCCAAGGCTGTGCGCGGATTGTGGTCTTGGTTTTGTTGACTACGTTGAATTGGCCGTCAGCCTTGATTTCGCCGATCATTACCGGCTTGTGCAGGTGATGGTTGGTGGCGTCCATTTCCAGTTCATAGCCAGACGGGGCCTTGAATTTCTGGCCGGACATGGCGGCGATCACTTTGTCGGTGTCGGTGGACTTGGCTTTTTCCACGGCCTGTTTCCACATGTAGATGCCGACATAGGTCGCTTCCATCGGATCGTTGGTGACTACGGTGCTGGCGTTCGGCAGTTTCTTGGCGACGGCGTAGGCTTTCCATTTCTTGATGAAGGCGGTGTTGACCGGGTTTTTCACCGACTCGAAATAATTCCATGCGGCCAGGTGGCCGACCAGCGGCTTGGCGTCGACGCCGCGCAATTCTTCTTCACCGACCGAGAACGCTACCACCGGCACGTCCGTGGCTTTCAGGCCGGCATTGCCCAGTTCCTTGTAGAACGGCACATTGGAATCGCCGTTGATGGTCGAGATCACTGCAGTCTTGCCGCCGGCGGAAAATTTCTTGATGTTGGCGACGATGGTCTGGTAATCGGAGTGGCCGAACGGCGTGTAGACTTCGTCGATATCCGTATCCTTCACGCCCTTGCTGTGCAGGAAGGAGCGCAGGATCTTGTTGGTGGTGCGCGGGTAGACATAGTCGGTGCCGAGCAGGACGAAGCGCTTGGCGCCGCCGCCTTCTTTCGACATCAGGTATTCGGTGGCCGGGATCGCTTGCTGGTTAGGCGCGGCGCCGGTGTAGAACACGTTCTTCTCCAGCTCTTCGCCTTCATACTGCACCGGATAGAACAGCAGGCTGTTGAGTTCCTTGAAGACCGGCAGCACCGATTTGCGCGAAACCGAGGTCCAGCAGCCGAACACCACCGACACCTTGTCCTGCGAAATCAGCTGGCGCGCCTTTTCGGCGAACAGCGGCCAGTTGGAAGCCGGGTCGACCACCACCGGCTCCAGTTGCTTGCCCATCACGCCGCCGTTGGCGTTGATCTCTTCGATCGCCATCAGGGCCACATCCTTCAGCGAGGTTTCAGAGATCGCCATGGTGCCCGACAGCGAATGCAGGATGCCTACCTTGATGGTGTCCGCGGCAAATGCAGACGGCAGCCAGGAGCTGGCGGCCAGGGCGAAAGCGCCGAGTGCGGTAGCTTTCAGAAGGGTGCGACGTGACATGAATTTCTCCTCCGGTTATGAGCGATAAAAAACAGAAAAAGCACGAGCAAAGAAAGCCTGCGGCAAACCTGGTGCGGGGATGCGCCGATTACACAATGGCATTAGCAGAATGCATGCCAGAGAGGCGGGACGGCGCCATGCGCCGGATTCGGGGAGAACGACTTGAATCTGAAGCAATATTGACGCCGGCGAGACGCGCGGCGCCCATATTTGGTGAGAGGGGATTTTGGTGCAGGATAAGCGCACCAGCATGGTGCTGCGCTATGCGGCGACCCTGGGGCCGCCGCAAAAAACGATACCGGTTGGTGCGGAAAACCCGGAACTGGCTGGCCGGTTCCGGGATTGATTCAGGGAACGATGGTGGTGAACAGGTAAACCGCAAAAATCACCAGGTGCACCGTGCCTTGCATGACCGTGGTGCGGCCGGTGCCGAGCGACAGCGTGGCGACGATGAAAGACAGCAGCAGCAGCACGGTGGATTTGACGTCCAGGCCGAGCGACAGGGTCCAGCCGGTGGTGAGCGAAACGATGGCAACCGCCGGAATGGTCAGGCCGATGCTGGCCAGCGCCGAACCCAGCGCCAGGTTGAGGCTGGTCTGCAGGCGGTTGGCGCGCGCCGCGCGCACCGCGGCCAGTCCCTCCGGCAGCAGCACCACGGCGGCAATGATGATGCCGACCAGGGTCTTGGGCGCGCCGACGCTCGCCACCGCGGTTTCCAGGGCCGGCGCCAGCGATTTCGCCAGCAGCACCACCGCTCCCAGGCAAATCAGCAGCAAGCCGCCGCTGAGCGCGGCCACCTTGGCCGATGGCGGCGCCGCGTGGACATCTTCATCGTTGACAGCTTCTTCCGGCAAGAAGTAATCGCGATGGCGCACGGTCTGCACCAGCACGAAGGTGCCGTACAGTATCAGCGAGATGACGGCGATGAACGCCAGCTGGCTGGGACTGTAGAACGGGCCCGCGGCGCTCGAGGTGTAGTTGGGCAGCACCAGCGTCAGCACCGCGATCGCCGCCAGCGTCGCCAGCGAAGCGCTCACGCCCAGCAAGCCGAAACTCTGTTCCTTGTGGCGGCTGGCGCCGACCAGCAGGCAGATGCCGACGATGCCGTTGAGGATGATCATGATGGCGGCAAATACGGTATCGCGCGCCAGGCCCGTGGTTTCTTCGCCGCCGGCCAGCATCAGCGAGACGATCAGCGCCACTTCGATCAGGGTCACCGCCAGCGCCAGCACCAGCGTGCCGTAAGGTTCGCCGACCCGGTGCGCGACGACCTCGGCGTGGTACACCGCCGCCAGCACGCTGCCGAGCAAGCCGATCACCAGCAATATCGTGTAAAAACCGCCTGGATTAAAGCTCGCGCCGCCGAGCAGGAGCCAGCCGGCGACCGGAGCGGCAATGGACCATATGGGGAGTGCAGGGGAAATTTTCATAAGGCGATTGGACACGCATCAAGCATTTTTTGCAAGTATTGCGTGGAAATCGGCCGCCGGTAAGGACAGAGCGTCTCATCTCACCAGGCCCAGCAGCCGGGATTTGCCGCGCACGGCCGATTCCGGCTGCGCGCTCTTGCCGGCAACCGGCACCGTCATCAGTTTTTCCAGCGCCCTGGCCAGCTTGACCCGGCCCGCCGCTGACATCCGTGTCATCGGCAGCCGCAGTTCGTCCTGTATCTGGCCTTGCATGGCCAGCGCTGCCTTTACCGGACCAGGATTCGGTTCCGAGAACAGCAGCTGGATCATCGGCAGCAGCTGCTTGAACAGGGCGCGCGCCGAACCGAGCTGGGCGGCGCGCACCAGTTCGAACAAATGCACAAACAGGTCGGGCCGTATGTGCGCCGCGGCGGAAATCGCGCCGTGCCCGCCCAGGCAGAGCATATTGAACAGCAAGGAATCGTCGCCGCACAGGACACGCAGGCTGGTACGGTTGATCAGTTCCATGGTTTGGGCCAGGTTGCCGCTGCTTTCCTTGATCGCCACGATATTGGCATGCTGTTCCAGCGCGCTCACGGTAGCGACATCGATATTGACGCCGGTCCTGGCCGGGATGTTGTACAGGACCAGCGGGCTCTCGGCGACTGCGGCCAGCGCTTCGAAATGCAGGCGTATGCCTTCTTGCGACGGCCGCACATAGGACGGCGCCGAAACCAGGAAAGCGGCCGGGCGCAAGGCGTTCAGGCGCTCGATTTTCTCGGTCACCGCGCGCGTGTCGCTGCCGCCGATGCCCATCGCCACCGGACAGCGGTCTTGCACCGCTTCCATCACGCCGCACAGCAGCTTGTCTTGTTCATGCTCGTTCAGGGTGGCGGCTTCGCCGGTGGTGCCGCATGCCACCAGGCCATGCACGCCGGCAGCGGATAGATTCAGGGCCAGTTGCTGCGCGCCGTAGAGATCAAGCTTGCCCTGGCGGAAAGGCGTGACGAGGGGAACCCAGATGCCTTCAAAAATGGACATGATGTTCTGTTTTCAGTAGAGGTTGGAATGATGTGGGGGCAGTAGCCATGCTCATGCCGGCAGCAATGGCGTGATGCGGCCGAATTCTGCCTGCGGCAAGGCGCGCATGATGTTGCCGATGACGGCGTCGATCGAGCCCTTGCTCAGGCACAGCCAGAATTTCATCTTGCTGGCGTGATCGACCGGCTTGACGCGCATGTAGATCATCAGGTCGCCGCAGGTGCCGACGATGATGCGGCGCAGCTCGGCGACCGAGGCGGCATCCACGGTGATGCGCATCATGAAATCTTTGTGGGTCGGGAGAGTCGGCTGGCGATACGAATGCGAAGAGAAGGGCAAGGCAGGGGCCTGGATTTTTTTCGAGACGGCAGCGGGAAGCGAAGAGAAGCGCCATGCTGCTGGAATTACCTGATTCATAGAAGGTATCTACTGGTCGTTTAGGTGACTACAGGTTAGCAGGCGGGACGTAAAGATTCTCTAAAAAGGACTGGCGGGCTTGTAAACGAGGCGTAAAAACTGCTGCGCTGCCCGTGCTCGATGCCGGTTCAGGCTACGCTGTTTTTTGCAGACAGGTATTTGCTCGGGGAGACGCCCAGCGAGCGCCGGAACATGGCGATGAATGCACTCAGGCTGTCATACCCGAGATCAAGCGCGATGCCGGTCACCGGCTGTCCCGCCATCAGCAGTTCCAGGGCGCGCATCAGCCGTGCACGCTGGCGCCATTCGGAAAACGGCATGCCGGTTTCGGCGGCGAAGCGACGGCTCAACGTCCTGGGCGCAATCGCAGCCCATTCAGCCCATTGCTGCAGGCTGCGCTGGTCCGCCGGATTGTCGGCCAGGGCCTGGGCGATTTTTTTCAGGCGGCGTTCCGCCGGCAGCGGCAACGCCAGTCTTGCGCGCGGCAGGCTGGCGATTTCATCGAGGATGACGGCCAGTACGCGCGCTTGCATTGCATCGGGCATGAGGGCATCGGACCAGCTTGCGGCTCGCAACACGGCTGCCCGCAGCAGGCCAGAGACTTGCAGCACCAGCGCTTGCCGCGGGAGACCGGCACAGGCGGCGGGCGCGACATAAACGCTCCAGCCGTCGAAGGGGCCGTGCGAGCGCAGGCTGTGCGGCTGATGGCCCGGGATCCAGACGGCGTGGCTGGGCGGCACCACCAGCCGTTCGTCGCCGGTATCGATGCTGAGCAAACCGCCGGTCGCAGCGATCAGCTGGCCGCGCGCATGGCTATGGAGCGGCGTGGCGCGGAAATCGTCGCTGCGGCAATGCACCGCGATGACTTGCGGTCCGGCTTGGCCGTCGGCGCGGGCGGGATCGAGCAGGGTTTGTGGTTTGGCTTGCATGCGACATATTATGGCTTAACGACGCAAGCCAGGCCATTTCTTGCGTCGCATACTGGGGCTCCTTTCTTAATGGAGCACAACCATGCGAGCAGAAGACCTACTTCCAAACCACTTCGATAGCGGCGATTTCAACGGCACCGTCGTGCGCAAGGGCACTGTCGGCGCCTTTCTGGCCAATGCCCGGACCTTCCTGGATCCGTCGGCGGCGCCGGGCCGCCGCCAGGAAGCGGAGCAGCACATGGCCGAGGCGCTTGCGGCGCTGGATGCACTCGGCCTGTTCGAGGTATGCGCGCTGCGCGATCCCGCCTTGCTGGCTTTTGTCGAAGAATGCCGCCGCAGGCAGGGTTGAATTTTGCCGGCTGTCCGCCAGCTGCATGCTCTTATGGCGCCGCCGGCAAACACTGCCGTATGCCGGCGGCGACGGCGCGGGCAGCCTTGCCGGCAAACTGCGGCGAGGCCAGGCGCGGTTCCTGGTCGGGATTGGCCAGCACGCCGATTTCGATCAGCAGCGCCGGCGACTCGGCGGTTTTCAGCACCACCAGGTCGTCAAAGCGATGGATCCCCAGCTGGCGGTCAAGCAAGGGGCGGTTTTCGCCCGGGATGGGCGTGGCGTGATAGAGCGAAGGGTGTTCGCCGATGTCTTGCAGGCGCAGGCTGATGCTTTTGGCGCAGTCCAGGCTGCGCGCATAATGCGGCTTGCTGGCGGCAACAAACAGGGCGTAGCCGGAGAATTCGCGGCTCCGGCCCGCGTCCAGCCAGGCTTGCTGCATCGAATCGTGGTGGATGGAGACGAACAGCGCCGCCTTGGCGCTGGCTTTGGTGCGCGCTTGTAAGGAAACCGGCGATCCTTGCGCAGCGACGTCGACCACGTCCAGTCCTTCTGCCTGCAATGCCTTGCCCAAGGCGATGGCGAATTGCCGGTTGAGGTCGAATTCACGGTTGCCGCCGGGGCCGGTGGCGCCGGGTTTTTCCGTCGTGTGGCCGGTATCGACCACGACTTGTTGTGCGTTGCAGCGGGCAAGCGGCAGGCCGTAGCAGCAGACCAGGCCGGCCAACGCCAGCAGCCGCCGGCAGATGGCGGCCTTGCTCATTTGTCGGAGGCTAGTGTAGTGTTTCACACCTAATGAAACTTAATAAACGGCATCTTTTCGCGCCATGCGTCGTTGCAAATCCTCGCGATAGCCCACTATCGCTCCGGTTTGCGTCTAGCCTGGCACAAAAATCTACCATTTCTTAAGCTCCATTAGGTGTGAAACACTACACTAGGCGCCGCCGGTCCAGCGGTTTGAGGTCGGCTTCCATGTGGGTCGCCAGGTGGTCGATGAAGACGCGCATTTTGGGCGCCAGGTAGCGGGTCGGCAGGTATTGTATGAAAGCCGTGCCCTGGTAGGCGGCGATGAATTCCCAATCGGTGAGCACGGCTTTGACCAGCCCTTGCTCAAGCGCGTTGCGGACGATGAAGTAGGGCAGGCAGCCGATGCCCAGGTTCTGCAGCACGCCGTCCAGGCGAGCTTCGCTGTGGTTGACCACGTAACGGCCGCGCACCTTGATGATGGTGGTTTCTCCCTGGCGCATGAAGTGCCAGTCGGAATCGCCGGGATTTTCGCCAAGATAGAGGCAGCTATGGCTGCACAGGTCTTGCGGCTGTTTCGGCGTGCCGTGCTGGGCCAGGTAGCTGGGGGTGGCGCACAGCACCTGGTCGATCGACATCAGCGGCCGCGCCACCAGGCCGTCGGCCGGCTGGCTGGTGATGCGGATCACCAGGTCGGCGTCGTCGTTGATCAGGTCGACGTGGCGGTCGGTGAGTATCAGCTGCACATCGACTTGCGGATATTTTTCCAGGAAACTGGGAATCAACGGCGTCACCACGCCCTTGCCGAAGGCTTTCGGCATGCCGACCCGCAGCAGTCCCTGCGGCACCGCCACGAACTTGTCGGCGACTTCCATCGCCGCCTTGGCCGCGCCCACCATCTCCAGGCAGCGCTGGTAAGCCTCGCTGCCGGACTCGCTCAGGCGCAGCTTGCGGGTGGTGCGTTCCAGTAATCTGACAGATAATGCCTGCTCCAGACGCGATACCTGGCGGCTCACCGCCGAGGGCGTCATGCCGAGCTCCTGCGCCGCGGTCGAAAAGCTGCCGGTTTCCACTACCCGGACAAACACCGCCATATCCGGCATCAGCTTGATATATCGATTGGCTCCCATTTGTTCCCACCGTGCACAAGTGTTGTTCTGAATACATAGATTATCGTATTTGCTGGAATAAAACATAATTACATTCATTGGTGATTGTTTTTATTGATTTATTCATACTATCTAGTTTTTGAATGTCGGAGCTCCCATGATTCAGCCGCTAAAAAGAATACGCAGCATCGACGACCTGAAACTGGTTGCGGCTCACTGCGAGCATGTCCTGACTTTGTTCAGCGGTGGACTGGATAGTACCTATGCCTTGAAATGCCTGGTCGATAGCGGTTGCCGCGTGACGGCGCTGACGGTGGACTTAGGCGAGGGCATCAACGCCGCCGACCTGCAGCAGATCACGGCGCACTTCGGCGCCGAGCTGCTGGTGATCGACGGCCAGCAAGCGTTCGCCGAAGATGCCGTGCTGCCGGCGATCCGCGCCAATGCCCGCTACATGGGCATCTATCCGATCAGTTCGTCCTTGTCGCGTCCCATCATCGCCCGCTTCGCAGTCGAAACCGCCTTGCGGCTCGGCTGCAACGCCGTGGTCCATACCGCCAACCAGTCGCAAAATACCCTGCGCCGCCTGAACGGTGCGATTGCGCAGCTGGGCTACGCCGGTTATTACGGTACGCCTTACGAATACACCGCGATCTCCCGCGAAGAAAAAATCGAAGCCTTGCGCGCTGCCGGCCTGCCTCACTTCCAGGCGCGCGGCATCAGCGGCGACGCCAACCTGTGGTGCCGCGAATTTGAATCCGGCTCGCTCGACAATCCGGAATCGTTCTGGGTGCCGGAATCCCTGTTTGACTGGACTGCCGCCGTCGATCCGGCGCCTGCCAGCACCGAACTGTCGATCCGTTTCGACGGCGGCCGGCCGGTCGCCATCGACGGCGAAGCTTTGCCGCTGGTGGAACTGATCGCGCGCCTGAACCGCCGCGTCGGCGCCTTCGGCATCGGCCGTTATTGCGGCCTGGAGCACCTGGAACAGGGCGAGAAAGTGCTGGAAGTACGCGAGGCGCCAGCCGCCATGGTGCTGCTGGAAGCATACCGGCATCTCGAAACCGCAGTGCTGGACGCCGAACTGCTGCGCGAAAAACTGCACATGGAGCAGCTGTGGGTGCGCGAAGCAATCGAAGGACGCTGGTTCACCCCGCTGCGCGCCGCCGCCGACCGTTTCATCCTGGAGACCGTGCAGTACGTCAGCGGCACAGTCAACTACCGCTTGCGCGCCGGCGCTGCCGACGTCTGCGCGATACGCGCCGACGCGCCGCTGTACCTGACCGATCGCGACAGCTGGGAAAAAGACATCGCCGCGCAACGTTCCAGCCGGCAGCTGTCTGTGCCGACCGGTTCGGTGCTGGATGCCAGCAAACTGCTGGCTGAGGAAAACTAAATGGAAATCGACCTCTTGGCGCCCATCAGGATCGCGCCGCCCATCATCGACCATCTCAGCAACGAGCTGCGCCAGCGGCAATTCAGCGTGATGTCCGGCCGCGCCGTGCAAGCTGCCTGCGATGTCGATCCGGGCACCTGGGATGAATTCGCCAGCTGCTGGAACAACCTGCCGCAAGACAAGTACATGGGCGACAACGGCAGCTACCGCTTCCGCCGCTATAGCGCATTCGAACTGGACGGCGCCGACGGCGTGCTGCGGCAGCTGCCGCACGCGCCTTACGTGCAGCCGAGCTACATCAATAAATTGAACGGCGACGTCGCCCGCCATTTTGAACCGCTTGAGCAGCACTTTATCGACAACCCTTTCCTGTCCGGCCTGCTGCTGTCCCTGGCGCAAGTGTTTGACCGGGTCGATGGCGGCAGCGGCAAATGGAATATCCGCCTTCATCCTTACCGCATACGCGCCAGCTCCCATGTTCCAGGCAACCCGACGCCGGAAGGGTTGCACCGCGACGGCGTCGACTATATCGTGACCATGATGGTGCGCCGTCATAACGTGGTCGGCGGCGAGACCTACATTACCGATGTCGCCGGCAAGCTGATGTGCCGCTATACCTTGACCGACCCGATGGACCTGATGCTGGCCGACGATGCCCGCACCATGCACGGCGTGACCAAGGTGCTGCCGCATGAAGCCAAGCGTGAAGCATTCAGAGATGTGCTGGTGATCGCCTATACCAGGACCCAAGTTTAACCAAGCGTGATCCGACCCTGACCAATATCCTCGGTGCTCCCGCCGTTTGTTCCGCTCAGCCTCCACCTAGGCGGAACGTTTTTTTTTCTTAACTGATAACGCTGATGGCGTTATCCGGAGTAAAGCGAAGTGACGATCCCATCTGCCAGCCGGTCCCCCAATCCATTTGCCAAAGGTCTCTGGTTCGCCGACTTGCTGCTGTTGCTGGTTGCGATCGTCTGGGGCACCAGCTATGGCGTCGCCAAGGACGCGCTGGTGTTTTATCCGGTGCTGGGTTTTGTCGCGATCCGTTTTTGCATGACCTTTTTCCTGCTGTTGCCCAGCCTGCGCCGGCTGGCCCGGCCGGAAGGCAGGGCTGCGTTGCGGGCAGGCGTGCCGCTCGGCTTGATCCTGCTTGCCATTTTCATCTGCGAAACCTTCGGTGTGGCGTTGACGCAAGCTTCGAACGCCGCTTTCCTGATCAGCCTGTGCGTCGTCTTTACGCCTTTCGTCGAATGGCTGGTGATGGCGCAACGGCCGCCGGTCAGCGCTTTCGTGGTGGCTTTTGTTTCGCTGTCCGGCACCTGGCTGCTGACCATCGGCAGCAACCTGACCTTCAACCTGGGCGACGGCCTGATGCTGGCGGCGGCATTGCTGCGCGCCTTCATGATGGTCATGACCAAGCGCCTGACGATCGACAAGAACATGTCCAACCTGACCCTGACCGCGGTGCAATCCGGCGTCGTCGGATTCGGTTGCCTGCTGGTCGCCAGCCTGTTCATGCAAGGCGGCTTGCCGCCGCTGCCAAGCGATCCGAGCTTCTGGGTGTGCACGGTTTACCTGGTGCTGTTTTGCACCATCTTTGCTTTTTTTGCGCAGAACTATGGACTGCGGCGCAGCAACCCTACGCGGGTTTCTCTGCTGATGGGAAGCGAGCCGGTATTCGGCGCGCTGTTTGCTTCGTTCTGGCTCGGCGAGAAACTCGGCGCCTTGTCCTGGGTCGGCGGCGCGCTGATTGTCGGCGCCACTTTATGGGCGACATTGCCGCGTTCGATGCTTAATTTCGGTGCGGTTTTTTCGACCCGGAATATCAAGCAGGAGAGTGCTCCCATCATTGGTGCGGGAATTGATTCGAGCCAATGAATACAAGGGTTTGAGCGGAAACAGGGGAGCAACGAAATACGCGGTTCGATAGAAGAAAATATCAGTTGAATTGATATTGCCATATGGAAATAATTGATTTATTCTGAATCACAAGACAGATAGATTTGAATCGTAAAAAAAGATGTGAAGCGTTGATTTTTCACACGGCATCCGCTCCAAAAGAGTCATCGATGCCGTGGTTAATCCTCAAGAGGGAAGTCTCATGATTTGCACCGGATTCAATTCAATCTCCATCCGCCCGCGCTGCTCGCCAGATGCTGCGCAGCGGACCGCGGCTCCTTCCGATCTTCCGGCATCGCCAGCGCTAACGCTGCGGCCATCCAGTTAACGGACACCACGTCCCGTTAAGCAACTGCATCACGACCGGTGATGCAGACTCCAGCGCCAGACCAACTTTGCATTGCTGATCGCAATGCCGGGCTGCGGCGTCTTTTATCTGTTCCATTCAAGAGGAATATGCACATGAAATCGGAAATATCAGCGAAAGTACTAGCAGCAAATTTTGCGATTCCCCAGGCTTCGGCATTGTCATTGGCGCTGTCCCTGGTGTTTGCATCTTTGTCCGCCACCTCCTATGCAGCGGTGGCGGATAACAGCGCTTGGGTCACCACCAAGACCCAAGCGTTCTTGCCGCAAGTCCAAGCGAATCAAAAGAGCGTGGCAGCCGATGCCAGCGTGGTTACCCCAGCCGCATCCGCCGTGCAATTGGCGCAAGGCGAGCCGGTCCATGTGACGCTCAGCCTGAATTTGCGCAATGAAGCCAAGCTCGACAAGTTCCTGCAAGACTTGCGTACTCCTGGCACGGCTTCCTACGGCAAGTTCCTGACGCCGGCGCAATTTGCCGCGGAATATGCACCTTCGGAAAAAGATGTGGCGAAAGTGCTTGCCCATCTGAGCAAGTCCGGTTTCGTCAACATCCAGGTCGCCCCGAATCGCCAGCTGGTGACAGCCGACGGCACCGCCGCTACTGTGCAAACCGGCTTCCGCACGGCGCTGAAGCGCTTCCAGCAAGGCGGCCGCAACGTGTTCGCCAATACCGACGCAGCGCAAGTGCCTGCGGCGCTGAGCGGCATCGTCGGCTCGGTGCTGGGTTTGCAGAACGTTGCGATCGCCCAGACCCATCATCGCTGGGTGCAGGCTCCTGAAGCAGGCGTGAGCGCACAGGCTAAAGTCACGGTCAATGCAACGCCGGTCGCGACGGCGCACAGTCCGGTGCAGTTCCCTGCAATCTATAGCGTCGGCACTACGCCAACGGCTTCCAACACCGTGGTCGGCATCATCTCGGCAGGCGATCTCAGCCCGACGATTACCGACCTGCAAACCTTCACTACCGCCAAGGGCCTGCCTACCGTCAATACCTTGGTGGTGAAAACCGGTCCTGCCGGCGCCGACTATAGCGATACTTCCGGCCAGGTCGAATGGAACCTGGACAGCCAGACCATCACCGGCACATCCGGCGGTGTCAAGCAGCTGGTTTTCTACGCGTCGCCTGACATGAGTTTCAGCGGCATCACTGCTGCCTACAACCGTGCGGTGACTGACAATGTGGCCAAGGTCATCAACGTCTCGCTCGGCGGCTGCGAATCGGATACGCATAGCGACGGCACCCAGGCAGCTGACGACAACGTGTTCAAGCAGGCTGTGGCGCAAGGCCAGACATTCTCCATTTCAACCGGAGATGCAGGCACTTACAATTGCCAGGTCAGTTCGATTTCCGGTGCGCCTGGCGTGCCGAAAAGCAAAACGACCTATGACGTCAGCGAACCGGCTTCTTCGCCTTACGTGATCGCAGTCGGCGGCACCACCCTGTACACCAACTCCGGCGCCTACAGCAGCGAAACCGTGTGGAACGAAGGCTTGAGCGCGATCGGCACCTACGACGACGCAGGCGACTACGACGCCACCAAGCGCCTGTGGGCAACCGGCGGCGGCTACAGCAAATACGAAACAGCGCCTAGCTACCAGACTGGCGTGATTGCCGCCGGCAAGACCACCCGTGGCCTGCCGGACATCGCATTTGATGCCGCCAGCGCCAGCGGCGCCACCATCTACTACAACAACCAGACCGGAACAGTCGGCGGCACCAGCTTGGCGGCGCCGATCTTCTCCGGCGTCTGGGCTCGCCTGCAATCGGCCAACAGCAATGCACTGGGCTTCCCGGCAGCCAGCTTCTACAAGTATTTCCCGGTGGCCGCCAACGCTTCGCTGTTGCATGACGTGACCTCCGGCACTAACGGCGCCAGCAGTCTGTACGGCTACAAAGCTGCCGCCGGCTGGGATGCGACAACAGGTTTCGGCAGCCTGAACATCGGCAACCTGAACACCTTCGTCAAGAACACTTCGGATTTTGCACGTTAATCTTCCGAGGTTTCTATAGCAAGCATGTCTGAAATCGCCGGCGCGGACTGGTTTGGTCCGCGCCGGCGACGAGATGGCAGTACCTGTACCGATCGGAGCCGGACATGAACAAATCGAATCTCAGATGGATAGTCGCCGCCCTTGCATTGGGCGCCGGCGGCATCTATGCGGTTTTCTCGGTCGACGATTCGATAGCGAAAACCGGGACCCAGGCCGTGGCAGCAGCCGGGGAGCTGGGTGGATTGGCATCTGGCGCCGCGCAGGCCGCTGCGCCAGCCTTGTCGGCCAAAGCGCAAGACGCCGTGAGTATCAATCCATTTGGAAAATAGCAAACGTCCGGGCCTGAACCGGACCAGCAATCAAGGAAGAATCCGCAATGACCGCATATCTGCAACGACAAGACCGGCTGGCGCTGGTGACCCAGGCCACGGCAAACGTTACCGGCAAGCGATTCTGCTCGCATCACCAGGGTGAAGTCGCGGTGGCGGAAGGCGATTTCGTGTTGCGCAACAAATCCAAGCGCTGGATCTGTTTCCGCTGCCAGGAACGCAGCCGGCTGCGCCGCGATGCGCTGGCAAAACAGGTCGGATAATCAACCTTGTTTCAACGGAATGCAGCAAGCGGATCGTATTGCGGCGCTGGAGCATCGTCTGCCTCCGCCGCGGCATTTTTCTGCTTGATGAAGCTGACCGAAGTGACGCGCCATTCGCCGCGCTGCAGCTGCCAGCCGTGTATCACTTTCTGCCAGCCCGGCTTCAGGTAAAGCTGGTTGTCGCGTTCCAGTTCCCAGTGGCCGGCTTCCCACACATACCAGCCGCCTACGTAATTCCAGAATCCAGGACTCCACACCAGCCCGGCGCGCGCGACCGGCTCGGCTTCTTTCTTGGGCGCCGGCGGGGCATTCCTGAGCACGATGTCGGGACCGCCCTGGATCCTCGGCGGCGGACTGGCGAACGATGAAAAGCGGCCGGCGATGATCGCTGCGATGCTGAGAGGGTGTTTCATATTTGCGCTCCTGAAGTTGTTCAGTGCGATCGATTGTACGAAGCGGGAATTTCAGAAATGTGTCCCGTGCATTTGCTTACACTTTTCACATTTGACTTACAGCGCCAGGCTGGTTTGCCGATCCCGGCGCAGGCTGGCGGCCGCTTCGATTCCCCTATGACAACCCCTGGTTTTCCGTGACCGCTGCGCCGCCTGCGGCGACTGCGGAGGTCTTGTGAATAGATTAATAGAACTTGACCGGGCGCTGGCGGAGTAGAGGGTTTGGACTAATGCAAGAGGAAAATATTATCTAGTTGTTTCATTATGTGTCGGCAATGCTTGAGATATATTACATGCCCTGAGCGCCATAAAAAAATCAGGAGATGCCATGACACCGAACCGCCGCGTGACTTTTTTCCATTCGCCGAACACCCGCTCCATGGGCGCCCGTATCCTGTTAGAGGAACTGGGCGCCGACTACCAGCTGCACGCGCTTAACATGAAGGCGGGCGAGCAGCGCAATCCCGCATACCTGGCAATCAATCCGATGGGCAAAGTCCCTGCGATCCGCCATGGCGAAGCGCTGATTACCGAACAGGTCGCGGTTTTCCTGTACCTGGCCGACCTGTACCAGGATGCCGGGCTGGCGCCGGCGCTGGACGATCCGCTGCGCGGCCCGTACCTGCGCTGGATGGTGTACTACGGTTCCTGTTTCGAGCCGGCGCTGGTCGACCGCGCGCAAAAGCATCCGCCGGTGGCGCCGTCGACGTGCCCCTACGGCGATTTCGATACGATGCTCAAGACCTTGACCGACCAGCTGGCCAAGGGACCGTATATCCTGGGCGACAAATTCAGCGCCGCCGATGTCCTGTGGGGCACCGCTCTGACCTGGACCACAGCCTTCCAGCTGGTGCCGATGTCGCCGGTGATACAGGCTTATATCGACCGGGTCAATGCGCGCCCGGCGGCGCAGCGCGTCAAGGCGCTCGACGCTGAGCTGGCGGCGCAGCACGCCAGCCTGGCCGCAGCCAAGGCCTGAAAGCGGATTTCACCTCGCCTGCCGCCATCCTGCCAAAGCAGGGGCGGCGGCTTCCATCATCAAAAAAAACGGAGTCTGGATTGAATACTGTCACCAACCTGCTGATTGCCCTGGTCGCCTTGCTGCACGTCTATTTCCTGGTGCTCGAAATGTTCTTGTGGGATAAGCCGTTCGGCCTCAAGACGTTCAGGCTGACGCCCGAGTTTGCCGCGGCGTCCAAGGCGCTGGCCGCCAACCAGGGTTTGTATAACGGCTTCCTGGCTGCAGGCCTGGCCTGGGGGTTGTGCCTGGGTGCACCAGGGTATGCGGTCAAGATTTTTTTCCTGGCTTGCGTGATCGTCGCCGGCATCTTCGGCGCACTCACTGTCAGCCGCAAGATCTTGTACATTCAGGCGGTGCCGGCTATCGTCGCTTTGGGTTTGCTGACGCTGGCCTGACTCATTCAGACGGCAAGCGGGCCGCCAGCACGGCGGCCCGCAAGGCGAGCAGCGCGCCGCACAGCGTCGCGGAAATTCCTGGGTGACAGACGATCTGGTCTTCGCTGAGATGTGACCCGAGGATGGGGACGGTGACCGACGCCGGCTCGACAACCTGCGCCGACATCATCGTGACGATTTCCTTCAAGGACGCCTGGGCGTGCACCGCCCTGGGCGAGGCGTTCAGCAATGCCACCGGCTTGAGCACAAAAGCTTCGCAACCCACCATCCAGTCGAGTGCATTCTTCATGGCGCCGGTAATGCCGTGCGCATACTCCGGGCTGGCGATCAGCAAGGCGTCGGCGGCCACGATGCGGGCGCGCAAGTCTGCCACGGCGGCTGGGTCGCTGGCTTCGATATCGGGATTGAACAAGGGTAAATCACCCAGGCCGCTGTACAGCGCGACGCTGATGCCGGCGGGCGCCAGGCGTGCCATGGCGCGCAACAGGGCGGAATTGTGGGAGCCTGCGCGCAGGCTGCCCGAGATGGCCAGGAATTTCATGATGCCCGAGGATCTTTGCAAGGACAGCCATTATGCCAACATCCGTTCCGGGCGTCGCCGGCGCAGCGTTCCTGCCTATTTTGCAGGCGCGGCTTGCGGTGCGGGAGCAACCTGGTGTGCGGCGGCTGCTTCATCAGCGGCTTTCTTGTTGGCCAGGTGGCGTCCCACGACGCAGCCGCCAACCGCGCCGACCACTGCGTGATGGCCCGCGTAGTGGCCTGCCACCGCGCCCACGGCTGCGCCTTTCAGGCAGCCTTTTGCCTGGGCTGCGCCGGTAGCGGCGACCAGGGCAACGGTGCATAGCATTGCTGCGATGATGCTTGATTTCATGGCGATTCCTTTGGAAGATGATTGTGCTTGTGCAGATCGTTAACGCCAAGGGCTGGGTGCTCGGTTGACAATACCTGGGAAAAAGGCGCCGGCTGTCGAATTGCCTGTTTTTCAAGGAAGCAGATCAAATGCCGGCTTTTTGATAACCCGGCATAGGCCACCGCGCTGATGCAAATCAGCAATCCCGGTCAGGTGGAAAATCCGGCTGTACCCTACAATCGCCGCTATCCCGGCCTGCGATAGCCGGTTCGATTCCTGTTTAACCTGGAGATGACATGCGTTCCTTGTGCGCGGTGATATTGATCTTGATGTGCGGAGTGTTGACAGGGCAAGCCTCGGCCCGCGACGGCCAGATGAATGTCGGCATCGTCAGCCTGGCCACCGGCGGCGAGTACGACATCCCGGTCGCGGTCTGGTATCCGACCGCAGCGCCGCCGACCGAGTGGCAGACCGGTTCCGGCCTGATCCATGCCACGCGCAACGCCGCCATCGCCGCCGGGACGCATCCGCTGATCATCCTCTCGCACGGCAGCGGCGGCAGCGAATTCGGGCACGCCGACCTGGCCGAAGCTCTGGCCAGCCACGGCTACGTGGTGGCGACGCCGCGCCATTTGGGCGACAGCTATGACCGCCCGGAGGGCAGGTTCACGGATGTGCAGATCATTGGGCGCCCATGGCAAGCGGTGGCAGCGCTGGATGCAGTCCTGGCTGACAAGCGGTTCGGGCCGTCGATAGACGCCAAGCGCATCGGCATGGCCGGATTCTCCGCCGGCGCCTACACCACCATGGTGATGGCGGGCGCCAAACCCAACTTCGCTTTATATACCGCCTATTGCGCGGCCCATGCCGACGACCATGGAGTATGCCCGGCCGGCGGCCAGTCGGCGCTGCAGCGCACGCGTCCCGGCTGGAACGTGCCGAGCGACAGCCGGGTGCGCGCCGCGGTGGCCATGGCGCCGTTCAGCATCATGTTCGACGCCAAGGGCGTGGCAGGCGTGACCATCCCGCTGCGCATCTACAAGGCCAGCGACGACCAGGTCTTGCGCAACCGCTGGAATACCGACCATCTCCTGAGCCTGCTGCCGGCCAGCGTGGAACGCGGCGAACTTGCCGGCGGCCATTATGTGTTCATTGCTCCCTGCAGCGACGAAATGAAGACGGCAATGCCATTCCTGTGCGTCGATGCGCCGGGCGTTGACCGGGTTGCCGAGCACGCCAGGCTGAATGCTGAAATCATCGATTTTTTCGACCGCAAGCTGCCCAAATCCGAGTGATTGGCCTTCGATACGGCATCTTTTACTCATTCCGGCGCTCCAGGTTATAGAATTGAAGTTTTCACGAACGGATACTTCAATGCCAAGTTCTACTCATATCGGCGCCGCGGCGGCGCTCCAAAGCCTGGCCACCTGGACCGCGGCGGACGGCCGCGATGCGATTCAAAAGACTTTCCGGTTTGCCGATTTCAACGCTGCCTTCGGTTTCATGACCCAGGTAGCGCTGCTGGCGGAAAAAATGGACCATCACCCGGAGTGGTCGAATGTCTATAACCGCGTAGAGGTGCTGCTGACTACCCATGACGCCAACGGCGTGACCGATCTCGATCTGCGGCTAGCGCAGTTCATGGACCGTCACGCTGCCGTCAAAAATTGAACAAGCACGCCAGCCGGCCGCCCAAGGCCGGCACGGCGGCGCCCGCCGTCGTGCTCATTACCGGCGCCGCCAAGCGGGTCGGGCGCGGGATCGCCGAACGGTTTGCGCAAGCCGGTTATGCGGTGGTGGTGCATTACGGCAGTTCGCAGCAGGAAGCGCTCGCTACGGTGCAAGCCATCGAGGCCGGCGGCGGCAGCGCCATCGCCCTGCAGGCCGACCTGCAGGCGCCGGAGCAGCTGACGGCAATGATGGACTCGGTCTACGCCAGGTTCGGACGGCTCGACGTGCTGGTCAACTGCGCCGCCGTATTTTTTCCCGATACGCTGGCCGATTTTGCGCTGCGGGACCTGGAGCGGTCATGGCAAGTGAACTGCCGTGCGCCGTTGCTGCTGACCCAGGCATTTCACCGGCAAGCCAGGCAACGCGCCCAGCAAGGCGTGGTGGTCAATGTGGTGGACCAGAAGGTGCGCGCCAATTTCCATCCCGAGGATTTCAGCTATACCGTGGCGAAAGCCGCCCTGGGCAACCTGACGGCGATGCTGGCGATGTCGGCGGCGCCGGTATTGCGCGTCAATGCCCTGTATCCCGGCCTGATGGCGACCAGCGGCGACCAGAGCCAGGCCGATTTCGAATATTCTTCCTCACGTTCGACACCGCTCGGGTATATCGCGCCGATCACTGAAATTGCCGACGCCATCCTGTTGCTGGCGAGGCCGTCGTTCAACGGTGCCGAGTTCGTGGTGGACGCCGGACAAAACCTGGTGCGGGTCGAGCGCGACGTGATCAATTTGTACCGGGCGCCGTAGCGCTTGGCCTGCGTTGGTGCTGGTGTGTAAGGAAAGCGCGAGCCGGAACGACCAAGCAGCAGACGACCAGCCAGGAGAGCCACGTGCCAGACCTTATCAATGTTGCAAAGAAGATTGCCGTAGCCGCGCTTGCGCTCGGCATTTCCGCCGCCGCCCAGGCGCAGGACTACAGCGCACAGAGCCCGCCCAACCGGGTGGCGCTGGTCGAGCTGTATTCCAGCGAAGGCTGCAGCAGTTGCCCGCCGGCCGACCAGTGGCTGTCCAGGCAAGGCGCGCAAGCCGGGCCAAGCCAGGCCGGAACCGAGCGCATCGTGCCGCTGGCGCTGCATGTCGATTATTGGGATAACCTTGGCTGGAAGGACAGATTCGGCGACCATCGCTTCACCGTGCGGCAGCAGGAGCTGGCGGCATTCACCGGCAGCCGCGTGGTGTACACGCCGGAAATTTTCGTCGGCGGCCGCGAGTTGCGACAGTGGAGCGCGAGCAAGGCTTTTGACGCTGCGACCGCAAAAATCGCGCAGCAGCCGTCGCCGGCCGATATCGCCATCAAGCTGTCAGGCACGGCGGCGCGCAGCTTCGACCTGTCGGCCAGGGTCAAGCTGCGCCAGCCTTCCAAGGACAGCCATGACGCTTACATCGCGGTCTACGAAAACAAGCTGGTATCGAAAGTGGCGGCAGGCGAGAACGACGGCGTGACGCTGCATCACGACTATGTCGTGCGGCGCTGGCTCGGTCCGTTTGCATTGAAGGATGGCATGGTGCAGATCAATCAGAAGCTTGCGCTCGACAGCATCGGCACGGATCTCCGCGCTGACAATTTCGGCATCGTCGCTTTTGTCCAGAATGCGAACAGCGGGGAAGTATTGCAGGTAGCCAGGCTGGCGGTCGATCACTGATCGCTCGCTGAGCGACGGCCAGGCCCGACAAAAAAAGCCGGATCAATTGCTTGATCCGGCTTTTTGTTTGGCAGCATGCAGCCGGTATCAGTCAGCCGCCAGCGCAGCCTCCACCGCCAGCCCGATTTCCAGGATCTTGCGGTCGCTGCCGCCGGCGCCGGCCAGCATCAACCCCACCGGCGCAGTGCCCGCCGCATGGCAAGGCAGCGACAGCGCGCAGCCGTCAAGAAAATTGATCACCGACGGATTGCGCAAGATCAAGCCGTTAGCAGCGAAATACGCCTCGTCGCTGGCTTCCAGTTCGGCAATCAGCGGCGCCACGATTGGCACGGTCGGCAGCAGCAGCGCATCGTAGCCCGCGATCCTGGATTCGACCGCCGCGATCCATTGCTTGCGCGCCGCGAACAGGTCGATCAGGTCAGCCGCGCTGATCTCCTTGCCGCGCAAGATGCGCGAAATCACCCGCGGGTCATAGGCAGCGGCGCGCTCGGCGATCAGCGCGCGATGCCAGGCATAAGCCTCGGCGCCGGTAAAACCGCCCTTGGCGTTGATTGCACCCAGCGCCGCTAATTCGGGTATCTCGATTTCCGCGATCAGCGCACCCGCTGCCTGCAGCCGCCGGCGCGCATTGGCAAACGCCGCCGCAACCTGCTGGGCCATGCCGTCCAGCACCAGCGTGGTCGGCAGCGCCAGGCGCAGGCCGCGCAGCGAATAAGGACGCAACGGCAGCAGCGGTTCACCGGCCATGATTGCATCGAGGGTGGCGCAGCAGGCGACGCTGTTGGCGATGGGGCCGATCGAATCGAGCTGTGTCGACAGCGGCAGTACGCCTTGCAGCGAGACCCGGCGCGCAGTCGGCTTGAAGCCGGTCAGCCCGCACAGCGCGGCCGGGATGCGCACCGAGCCGCCAGTGTCGGAACCGATGGCGGCGGCCGCCATGGCGTCGCTGACCGACACCGCGGCGCCCGACGAGGAGCCGCCCGGTATGCGGCCGACGTCTCTGTCCCAGGGATTGCGCGGCGTGCCGTAGTGCGGATTGATGCCGAGGCCGGAATAGGCGAATTCGGTCATGTTGGTGCGGCCGATGATGACGGCGCCGGCCGCCGCCAGGCGCTGCACCGCCAGTGCGCTGACGCTGGCCGGCGCAGCGTCGCGCAGCGCCACCGAACCGGCCAGCGTGGCGCTGCCGGCGACATCGAACAGGTCTTTCACCGAAATCGGCACACCGTCGATCGGCGAGCGTGCCTGGCCGCTGGCGCGCAGCAGGTCGGAGGCTTGCGCCGCCGCCCGCGCCGCCGTCGCATAGAGTTCGGTAAACACTCGGCGGCCTTCGCCGGACGGCTGCAGCGCGCGCTGCAGCGCGGCTTCGGTGAGGTCGGCCGAACTGACGGCATTCTGGCTTAGCGCCGCGGACAGGGATTGCAGGGTAGGTAGCGTGGTAATCATGCGGCCTCGTGAAATGGTGTGGAATCCGATGTTCAGGCAACTTCCGGCAGGACTTCTACCTGGTAGCGATGGCGCAAGGTGCGCTGCCGGCGCGGATCGAACAGCTCCATTGTAAATGACCGGGCCGGGCGGATGCCGCCGATCGCGGCGACGGTGCCGCAGGTCATGCCGCTGCCGGCGGGCAGCACGGCGGCGCCGTTGGTATAACCGGCGATCAGGTCCTGCGGCGTGCGCAGCGAAGCCAGCGTGCCTTCCTGGTATAGCAGCTGCTCGCCGTTTTCTTCGATGTAGGAACGGATCACCAGTTCATCCCAATGATCGGCGACCTCGGCCAGGCGCCAGGCACTGCAGGCGACCGGCTTGACGCACGCCTGTTTCGACAGCGCCACGCTGTGCGCTTCCAGCTTGCGGTCGGTATGGTCGGAAGCGATGCTGACATACAGCTCGCCGCCGGCGGCAAAGACAAAGGTTTCCACTTCGCCCGAGGAATCCGGGCCGACCACCTGCACCTGTTCCGCCTGGGTCAGCTGGTTGATGGCGACGCGGTAATACAGCGGCACCGCGCTTGGGCGCGAGATGCCGAGCGCAGCCAGTTCCTCTATGTGGTGTTCGATGGCGGCATGGTCGCGCCCGGCCCAGCCGGCGACGATCAGGGTATGGATATCGGTGTCGAGCTGGCGCGCGCCTTGCGCGCTGTCGACTTGAAATGAGATGTGCATGAGATGGTTCCAGCTTTAAAGAAGGCAGCCGGCAGGAAAGCCGGCGCCAGTTAGAAAATCAGCGAACTTTTTTGATGAACAGCAAGACCAGGATCGTTGCGCAGAATTCCAGCGCGGCGACGAAGTACAAACCGGAAGCGACGCTGCCGGTAGAGGTTTTCAGCGAGCCGATCAGGTAGGGCGCGGCGAAGCCGGCCAGGTTGCCGATCGAATTGATCAGCGCGATGCCGCCGGCGGCCGCGGTGCCGGTCAGGAACGCAGCCGGGATCGACCAGAACACCGGGAACGCCGCCAGGATGCCGATAGCCGCCAGCGTCAGCGCACACAGCGCCAGCACCGCGCTGCCGATGAAGAAACCGGTCAGTATCAGGCCGATGCTGGCCACCAGCGTCGCCAGCGCGCAGTGCAGGCGCCGTTCACCGCTGCGGTCGGAATGGATGCCGTTCCAGATCATGGCGATGGTGCCGGCGAGGAATGGAATGGCGGAGATCAGGCCGATCTGCAGGTTGCCGACGATGCCGATTTCCTTGATGATCGACGGCGACCAGAAAGCGATCGTGGCATTGCCGCTGACCACGCAGAAATACACCGCGGCGCAGATCCAGACCCGGTAGTTGCGGCAGGCGTCGCGCAGGGAAGCATGTTTGTTGTCGTGGTTTTCGGCCGCCAGCGCGCCGCTCACTGCCTGCTGTTGAGCCGGGCTCAGCCAGCCGGCGTTGACCGGCTTTTCCGGCAGGTACAGCAGCACCATGATGCCGGCCAGCACCGACGGTATGCCTTCCAGCAAGAACAGCCATTGCCAGTTGGCGTAATGGCCGACGCCATCCATGGCGCTCATGATGAACCCGGCGATCGGCCCGCCGACCACGCCGGCGATGGCGAACGAAGTCATGAACAGGCCGTTGACGCGGGCCCGCTTGGCGGCCGGGAACCAATAGGTCAGATACAGTACCACGCCGGGGAAAAAGCCAGCCTCGAACACGCCCAGGAAAAAGCGGATGACATAAAACATGGCCGGCGTCTTGACGTACACCATGGCCATCGAAGTCAGGCCCCAGAGGATGGTGATGCGCGCCAGCGTCTTGCGGGCGCCGATCTTTTCCAGCAGCAGGTTGCTCGGCACCTCGAACAGGAAATAACCGATGAAAAAGATGCCGGCGCCGAGGCCGTAGATCGCTTCGCTGAACTGCAGGTCCTGCAGCATCTGCAGCTTGGCGAAACCGACGTTGACGCGGTCTATCCAGGCCAGCACGAACAGGAATACCAGGAACGGAATCAGCCGCCAGGCGATTTTCTTGTAGGTCGCTTCCAGCGCGTCCGGCGCCAGGTTGAGGTTGTTGCGCATGTGATGTCATCCCGAAATGAATGTGCTCCGCCGTGGCTGGCGAAGGATGGCGCGGCGTTTCTTTGACGTCCGTCACCGGCGGCCAGGACCGGCTACCGGATGCGTCGAGTATGCGTACCGGCCTGGCGGCTGTCCAACAAGAAATTGTCAGCGCAATTGAATGGAAAATCTTATGAGCAAAAGTGGGGCGCTGCATTTGGCGTTTGCCGCATTTTGGCCGCGCTGTGCACTGCGGCTGTGCTTTATGGTTTTTCTTAAAAACAGGCTGGCGATGTTTTAAGCAATGCTTTATTGCTTTTGCGATGCTGGCTCCCGATGCCGTATTGAACCGGTTTTCAGGCAGCGGCTCTTGTCTGGCCGTATGGAGCAACGTGGCGCAACAAACCGGTAGATGGGCGCGGCCGGGCAAGCGGAAACCTCCGAGTCTGTTATTTTTCATAACAGTTTCTTGATTGTAATTAGATGTTAGTTTGTCAATATTATTTCCTTGTGCCACAATCCCTCGCACTTCAATCAAGTGCGAGCCGCGCACCGGCGCAGCCCCGCTGGCGTAGTCCGATATGGAGAGCGGGCGGTTTCAGCAACAGACAAAAAAACAAGGACGACAATGACGCAAGAGTTCATCTCCTCGTGGCACAAGGGCCTGGGCCAGCACAGCCGCCTCCTGAAACTCGAAACCCTGCTGGGACAAGACGTACTGCTGCCGCAGCGCCTGGTTGCCGAAGACCGTTTGGGGCGTGGTTATGAATATACCGTTGATGCCTTGTCCCTGGACCGCAACATCCCCCTCAAGCAATTGATTGCCCAGCCAGTCACACTCTGGCTGCAGCAAGCCGACCAGCGCAGCTACCTGCCGGTCCACGGCTATGTGCAGCGCGCCCGCAAGCTCGGCTGCGACGGCCTGCTGACGACGTATCAATTGACCTTCCGTTGCTGGCTGCATTTCCTCAAGTACCGCAAAGACAGCCGCATCTGGCAAGACCGGGACGCCACCGACATCCTCTCCGAGGTATTTAACCGCCATCCCCAGGGCCATGGCCGTTACCGTTTCAAGCTCAGCCGCCCGCCCGCGGCGCGCTCGTATTGCACCCAGTACGAGACCGACTGGCATTTTGCGATGAGGCTGATGGAAGAAGAGGGCTGGTACTGTTATCACGAGCAGCAAGAGGACGGCAAGGACCACTTGCTGGTCATCACCGATTCGGCGCGCAGCTTGCCTGCCCTGGATCCTGCCGCCGTCCGTTTTCACCGGGCCGGCTGCCGGGACGAGGCCGACAAGATCACCGAATGGAGCGGCGAGCGCCAGCTGCGCAGTCGCAAGCTGGAAACGGTCACGACTGACTACAAGGTGCCGCGCCAGGCCAAAGGCACCGCCAGGCGGATCACGCCGGAACACGGCAACATTCCCGAGCAGCTGGAAGTCTACGAATACACCGGCGCGTATACCTATGGCCAGCGGGCACAGGGCGATCTGCAGGCGCAGAACACGGTCGAGGGTTGGGAGTCGCAAGCCAAGCGTTATTTCGCCTGGTCTGCGGTGCGGCGCATGGCGGTCGGTTCGTATTTCAGTTTCGAAGGCCATGCCGACCATGCCGAGGGCACAGACGAGCAGCGGCAATTCATCGTCATCGGCCTGCATTGGTATGTCGAAAACAACCTGCCCTTGTCTGGCACGGCGGACGACGTGCCCGGCAGCTTGCGGGAACAGCTCGCCGCCATCAAGGAACGCGCCAGCGCCGGCCAGGCCGCTGCCAACAGCGGATTTTGCATCAACCGAATCGAAGTGCAGCGCCGCAGCCTCGAATATCGCAGTCCAAGGGAGCATCACAAACCCGTCATGCATACCCAGACCGCGGTTGTGACAGGGCCGGAAGGGGAGGAGATATTTACCGACGCGCTCAACCGGGTCAAGGTGAAGTTCGTGTGGGCGAACGGCGTCGCCTCTTGCTGGGTGCGCGTCAGCTATCCAAACGCGGGCAACAATTACGGCGGCGTCTATACCCCACGCATCAACATGGAGGTGATCGTCACGTTTCTGGACGGCGATGCGGACCGTCCGGTCATCACCGGCCGTCTCTATAACGGCGACCAAGCGCCGCACTGGCATACCGACGGCAAATTGTCTGGATATAAGTCCAAGGAGCATATGGGGAAGGGATACAACCAGCTGGTGATGGACGACAATACCCGGCAGAACCGCCTGCAGCTGTACAGCACAAATACCCACGCCCAGCTCAACCTCGGCTATCTGGTCAGCCAGCAAGGCAATACCCGCCAGGCATTCTACGGCAGCGGCTTTGCGCTGAACACCAATGCATACGGCGCCGTCGTCGCCGGCCAGGGCCTCTACCTGAGCACCTTCGGCCGGCCCGGCGCCACCGGCTCCCAGCTGGATGTGCGGGAAGCACACCAGCAGCTGACGACAGCCCGGCGCCTGACCAAAACCTTGTCGGACGCGGCTGCCAAAGTCGGCGCGCCCGCCCTGGCAGCGCAAGATGCGCTCGAACAATTCATCGACGCCACCCAGGAGCAATATGCCGGGCAAGGCCAGGAACAGGCCAACCGTTTCCGGCAACCCATCTTGCTGGCGGCATCTCCGGCCGGCATCGGCCTGGCCACGCCGAGCAGCACGCATCTGCACAGCGGCGACCACCTGACCGTGTCCAGCGGCCAGGACACCAACCTGGCGGCAGGCAACAACCTGGCTGCCAGCGTCAAGCAACAGATCAGCCTGTTTGCCAGCCAGGGCGACATCAGCCATATCGCCGGACGGGGCAAAGTGGCAATCGAAGCGCATGACAACGCCATCAGCCTCGTCGCCCGCAAAGTGATCGAGATGATCAGCGCGGAAGACTGGCTGCGCTTCAAGGCCAAGAAGGGCATCAGCTTCAATGTGGGCGGCACCGAATACACCATCCAGCCGGACGGCCACCGCTGGTTCACGCCGGGCGTGGTGGAGCATCATGCGATCAGCCACGGCACCTTCCCGCCGCAGAGCAGGTCGGCGGCTATGCCTGTCTTGCCAAAAGATGTGTGTCTGCCGTGCATGTTTAAGGCGGGCAGGCAGGCCACGCTGATTGCGCGGTTAACATGATGCGCCATTATTCCCTGATCGATGGCGCCTTGGTGTATGACGCAATTTGCAATCACCCGTTGTTTACGGACCCCGCCGTCAACTGGTGCGCGCCGCTGCTGCCCACCGAGAAACGCTGCCTGGCCGGACCGATACTGATAGACATGGCGCTCGTGGAGGCAGCGGGAGCGGAAGCCAAATCTGCGGTTGACGCAATACTTGACGGTTTCCCCGGGCGGCTGCATTGCTCCACGCTGCAAAGCCAAGCCGACCTCGCCGCCCTGGCCGGCCATCTGCAACGGTTCACGTGTTTCTACGACCAGGATGCCGTACTGCTGGGACTACGCTTCGCGGACGCGCGAGTCTTGGTGCATCTGCCCGCCATCATGACGCCGCAGCAATGGGGCGAGATGACCGGACCGATAGAGCAATGGAGCACGCTTGACCGGCGCGGCGAGGAAGTCGTCCTGATGCTGCCGGAAGATCGCGCCAGCCTGATCCCGGAAGACAAGCAGTTTGCGCTGAGCGGCGAACAAATGGCGACTTTTGCCATCGGCGCCGAGCCCGATATGCTGCTTGATCAGTTGAAATCTACGAAGCACGTCAAGGAAGGCCATTTGTATGACGATTGGCGTCTGGCGTGCGAGTGTGTCGCGATATGGCAAGAAAGCGGGTCCGATAACCAGGAGGTTTTATTGAGTTTCGCTCGCAAAGTATTCAGCTCGAAAGGTCAGGCATTGCAGGAAAGGGATTGGGTGTCGTTTCTTGCGCATGCCGGGCCGCAAGATATTTCAGATTCGTGATCCGAGGATATCCACATGAAGAATAACCACATTAGATCCCTTTCATTGCGTTGGTTGTTTCTGACGTTCTTGGCCGTGCTGTTGGGCGGCTGTGTTGCTAGAGGTGTTAGTGGCTTAGCGCCGGAAGGTCAGACGGTAACTTCTCTTTCATCAGTTACTCACTATGGCAAGGGGATCGGTGTCTCCGAATTTTATGTCAATGGCAAATGGGGCGGTGTCCAATATAACGGGTGGGGTGGTGGAGGCTCGACGGTGTGTTGCCTAGGTTTGCCTGAGAAACCAAGCTTGCCTCTGATGGTGACGGTGAAATGGAAAACCTATCGCACGAATTTTAAAGAAGAGCGCTGGCATGAGGCTACCGTACCAGTACATTTTTCAGAGAATGAAGTGGGTTATTTATATATCCATTTTTTTCCTGGGCATCGAGTTGAAGTATGGTCATCGGCAAAATATGGGCCGGGCAATCCAAAATACCAAGGTCCAGCTTATCCAAGTGGTCCGGCTCCTGATTATGTGCCACTACCCGATGAAAAACCTCAGCCGACCAAGAAAAAATCAACATGACGGATGCAACGTCCTGTATCGAGCCTGTCCATGTGTGTTGCCGATGGATTGCGGAAAACATTGCGACTTCAATTTGAACACTGACATTTTTTAAGGGAAATCAGATGACGAATAGTTTCTTTAAATTTGCATTATTGCGTTGGTTGTTGCCGACGCTCATAGCCGTCCTTTTGAGCGGCTGCGCTGCTAGGGGCGTCAACGGCATGGCGCCGGAGGGACAGACTCCAGTCTCAATATCGTCAGTCGTGCATTATGGAAAAGGGATCGGCATTTCAGAATTTTATGTCAATGGTAGGCGAAGTGGTCATCAGTACGATGGCTGGGGAAGCAGCGGTAATTCGTGCTGCCTGAATCTACCAGATAAGCCAAGCATGCCTCTGATGATGACGGTGAGATGGAAAACCTATCGAACGAACTTCAAAGAAGAGCGCTGGCACGAAACTACTGTACCAGTGAATTTTGCGGTTTCAATGGGAAAAAGTTATGGCATGGTAGTTCATTTTTTACCGGGACATCGAGTCGAGATTTGGTTTGCGGACGAAGGCGTAGGAAGCTCGAACTATCCAGGGCCACCTTATCCGCGTGGCCTTGCCCCCGACTATGTTCCACTTGCCGATGAAAAACCAGAACCAACAAAGGGTAAATGACATGGCCAATGCAAAATCCTGCCTTGAGCCTGCTCAGGTAACCTGCCCACCCGCTTTGCCGCTCGAATGCGGCACGTATTGTGACTTCAATTTGAACATCGGCATTTTCTTTGATGGCACTGATAATAACAAAGAGCGAGATATTGAGGCCTTGGCTCAGAGTAATATCGCACGCTTGTCTGACGCATATCGTCATCATCCGTTAGAAGGTTTTTTTTCTGTTTATATTGAGGGTGTTGGTACAGCCTCTCCTGAGAAATTTGGCACTAATGGTGAGGATGTCCGGGAGGCTGCTGCTGGCAAAGGTGGCCAGTCACGAATTATATGGGGCTTGTTGGAGGTATTGAATTCAGTGCATAGCTTCGTAAAAAATACTAAGCCGATGTTCAAAATAGAGCAAATGAAAACCTTGTGCACCAACTACTGGGTAAAGTCTGAAAATCGGAGCGAATGGCCAGTACCCATTCCATCCGAGGAAGACAAGATACTCAAAGCGCTCGGCTTGAAATCCGGTCTGGTCGATTACGAAAAGACGCGAGAGGACTTCTTGAAACAATGTGCCCTCAAGTTGAGTATCCAACTCAAGGCGCCGAAGACCTTGCCGCGTCTGGCAGGAATTTATCTCGATGTATTCGGATTTTCCCGTGGCGCAGCCCAGGCACGCGTGTTCACCAATTGGCTGCATCAATATTTCCTGATTGACGGTAAACTGTTTGGCATTCCCGCCTATGTCCGTATGCTGGGCCTCATGGATACGGTTGCGTCGGTGGGCGTTACCAATGCAAACAATGGTGAGGGGCATTGGGACTGGGCTACGGCAGAGAATTTGCGCATTCATCCGGAGGTCAGGAACTGCGTTCATTACGTGGCCTTGCATGAGTTTCGCACTGTCTTCCCCCTCGATAGCATATGTCAAGGCGATGTCTTGCCGCCAAAATGTTACGAACATTATTATCCCGGCGCACATGCCGATGTCGGCGGCGGCTATGCCCCCGGCGCTCAAGGCAAGGCGGTACGAATCGTTGATGGCGTGCCGATCCCGGACGATAGCAAAAAGCTGTCGCAACTCCCACTCAACGATATGTATCAGGCCGCAAGAAAAGCCTGCGAATATCATTCCGCCGGTCAGCCGTGGCTAGACGTGACGCCGGAGTCCGAGACTGACGAGAATCCATTGATTGCACAATTCGCGCTGGATCCCGAAGTCCGCAAGACGGTAGCCGGCTATTTCACCAACTGCCGCATCGTCAAGGATCTCCCCATTGATCGGCAATTACGTGCGCACGGCTTGATGTATTTGGCCTGGCGCCACATGGTAAATACGGCTGAAGGTTTTGAGCGCCTGTATAGCGTGAGGTATGCACAGGCAGCTGGAATCATTAAATACCGCGACAATTTGGGCAATATGAAAGAGCGAAATAGTCTGTTCTATTATCGAAAGGGGCAAGAAGTGTTCGCCAAGCAGATCGAGCTGGTATCTCGATATCTTCCCATTATTGATCCAGAGGACCGGTCTGCGCGGCATAACTATAATAAAAATGTCACTGAAATTTATAACGTGATCCAGACGATCAAAGTGCCTCCTGAGGTGGGCGCATTTTACGATGAGATGGTGCATGATTCCTATGCCGGTTTCATCGAAAAATTAGGCGGCGAATTTTTGCGCAAGCAGGTTGAGTTTGAAGGCTACCTGCGCTATCGGGCCGTCTATCTCGGCAATCGGACACGGGAAAATTCCATGCATGTAGCTCCCGAAGCGCGCCGTGCTTGACAAGGAGATTCCATGAAAAATTCTCAAGGCCAAGGCTTCATCCGCCTCCGCGACAAAACCAGCCACGGCGGCGAAGTGACCAGCGCTTTCGCGGGTTTCAACGCACAGGGCATTCCTGTGGCGGGAGAGGGGTGCATGACGTACTGCCCACGGTGCCAAGGCGAGTTCGAGATTTTCGCGAGAGGCAGCGGAAGGCGGCATAACGGGAAGTGGCTGGCATACGACACGGATGAAACGGCCTGTGGCGCGCGGCTGATTTCATCTCTCTGAACTATTGAGGGTTTCATCATTCATGGCATCGCCACGGCAAGAGTCATCTGGGGTCAGAGTCAACTTTCGCAGTGCTTCATCGCGAAACTTGACTCTGACCCCACATGACGGATTCGGAGAAAGGCAGGGCGCACAGCGCGGTTTTGTTCTATTTTTTTAACGATGCGGCATGTGCTCCGTGGCCCGCTAATTGGGGTCAGAGTGAAGTTTCTGCAAAAGGCGCGCAGAAAGTTCACTCTGACCCCAGTTAGCTGCGTTTGTTGATCGCACAGGAAAACAGGGCAAGGGCGTTGTCATGTTTTATGAAGCGCTCAACAGGCGCCGCTGCGGCAATTTCTCAGATTGCCGCGAAGGGTAGTTCCAGCGGTTCTGAAGGCAGCCGGGCGATCTCCGGCCCCCAGTTCAGTGCGAATTCGGAAGCGGTTTCCTGGGCGATGCTGGCAATGGTTTCAGTCAGTGCATTTTCCGGATCGTTGCGGAACGAAGCCATCAGCAGCAAAGCCGGAAAATCGGCATCCACCCGCAGCAGCTGCAGGCTGCCGTCGTTGAGTTCGCGCTGGATGATCGCAGGCGGCACCACGGCGACGCCGAAACCATCGCTGACCAGCCGTATCATGGTCGCCACCGAGGTGATGCAATTGATGTGCAGCGAACCGCGTTCGCTGTTGGAAAACAGTTGTTCGATGATGGTGTGCGGTCCCGAGTTGCGGGCAAAGCTGACCAGCGGGAAAGCCGCCAGGTCCGACAGGCTCAGCGTTTCGCTGCCGATTTCCAGCTTGCTGCTGCCGACCCAGCGCATCGGCAGTTCGCACAGCTTGAGATTGCGGATATTCGGCGCGATCACCGGTTCCGCCTGCAGCACCAGGTCGAGGTCGCCCTTGCTGAACTGTTCGCGCAGGTGGATGGTGGTGTCGCTGGCGATTTCGATTTCCAGCTGCGGAAACAGCTTGTGGATGCGGCCGATCAGGTCCGGGAACCAGCTGTGCACGATCGATTCGATCACGCCTATGCGCAGCACGCCGGAATAGTTGTCGCGCGCCGACATGTCGTCCTTCATTTCACGCATCAGCTTGACGATGCGCTCGGCATACACCAGCGCCTTGCTGCCGTCGGTGGTCAAGGCCACCTCGCGCGCGCCGCGGTCGAACAGGCGCACGCCGAAATCCTGCTCCAGCGTGGCGATGCGGCTTGATACCGCGGCCTGGGTGGTGTGCAGTTTTTCCGCCGTCAGCCGGAAGTTCTTCAATTTCGCCAGCCAGACGAAGGTTTCGAGGAAGCGGATGTTCATCGGTGCTGTCGGCAATCCATCGGTGAGATTCCAGTGTAGCGCATTGGCATGGCCTTGTCGGCGGGCGGCTTATTCGCCCGGCAGCTTGCCGTCGTCGGTCAGCGAGATGAAACGCCGCAGCAGCGTGCGCAGGGCGATGGTGTCGACCGCGCCCAGGTTGCCCAGCAACGCCAGTTCGGTTTGCTTGCCGGCATTGGCGATTTCTTGCGCCAGGGCCTGGCCCATGGCGGTCAGGTAAAACAGTCCGCGCTCGGTGCGTTCGCCCTGGTCCACCACGACTTGCAGCAGGCCGCGCGCAGTCATGTCGTCCAGCACATTGATCAGCGGCGTGTGGCCGGCATAGACGAACAGGCGGTTCAGTTCCGCCAGGCTGCGGCCGTTGCGCGCCGCCAGCGTATTCAGCACAAAAAACTCGGCGTCGTTCAAGCCCTGCAGGGCGCCGAATTCGCGCAGTTTTCCATACAGGTGGAAATAGGCGCTGCCGAGCAGGTAGCTCATCGAATTCTCGTCGAAGCTGTCGGAGGCGGCGGTGGCCTTGATCAGCGCTTCGGCTTCATCGGCCAGTTCCTTGCGGGTGGCGACGGCGTAATTGCCGCGCTGGTATACCAGCGGCGCGATGTCGGAATGTTCGAAGTGCATGACTTCGCCGACCATGATGATGTGGTCGCCGCCGTCGTAGCGGTAGGCGGTCTTGCATTGCATGCGGGTGGTGCAGCCGTCCAGCAGCGGCGCGCCGCCCATGCCGGTTTCCAGGTCGAGGCCGGCGAATTTGTCGTGCGCGCGTTTGCTGAAATGGGTGGCCAGCTGGTCCTGGTCGTGCGAGAGGATGTGCACTGCCCAGTATTCGGCGGCTTCGAAAGCCGCCAGGCTGTTGGACGACTTGGACAAGCTCCACAGCACCAGCGGCGGATCGAGCGAGACCGAGTTGAAACTGTTGGCGGTCACGCCGACCAGCTTGCCGTCGGCCTGGCAAGCGGTAATGATGGTAACGCCGGTGGTGAAGGTTCCCAGCGCGTTGCGGAACTCGCGCTGGTCGAACGGGGTGGACGGTTTGGACATCTACATTGCTTTCTGACAAATACTTTTTGGCATCATGTTATCAGGCTCTGGCTCGGAGCGAGGGGGATTGTTTATCCCGTTGCTTATATTGGCCAAAGTCAGCCCATGCTAGGATGGCAATCTATCAATTCCTTTTGAAAAGACCTGCCGATGTGGATAGACACCCATTGCCATCTGGACGCCGCTGAATTCGGCGGGGAACAGGCGCAGGTGCAAGCCGCGACAGCGGCGGCGCAGCAGGGCGTCGATTGGATCGTGATCCCGGCAGTGGAGCGCGCCAACTTCGCCACGGTGGCGACGCTGGCCGCGCAGCTGCCCAATTGCACCTATGCGCTGGGCATCCATCCGCTGTACGTGCCGCAGGCCGAGGAGGCAGACCTGCAGGCACTGCGCACGGCGATCGCTGCAGCAATGGCCGATCCGCGTTTTGTGGCGATAGGTGAAATCGGCCTCGATTTTTTTGTGCCCGGCATGGACAGCGGCCCCTTGCGCGAAAAGCAGGAGCATTTCTACGTCGAGCAATTGAAGATGGCGCGCGATTTCGACTTGCCGGTATTGCTTCATGTGCGGCGCTCGCAAGACATCCTGCTCAAGCACCTGCGCCGGATCAAGGTGCAGGGCGGCATTGCCCATGCATTCAACGGCAGTTTCCAGCAAGCCGAAGCCTTCATCGGGCTCGGCTTCCGGCTCGGTTTCGGCGGCGCCATGACGTTTACGCGCGCGCTGCAGATCCGCCGGCTGGCGGTCCAGCTGCCGCTGGCGGCGCTGGTGCTGGAGACCGACGCGCCCGACATGTCGCCGGCCTGGCTGCACCCGCAACCGAACCAGCCGCAGCAGATCCCGCGCATCGGCGCCGTGCTGGCCGAGTTGCGCGGCATGGCGCTGCCTGACCTGGCGCAGGCAACCGCCGCCAATGCCCGCGCCGCCTTGCCGCGCCTGGCAGCGCTGGCTTAAGTAGCGCCACGGCGCGGCGGGCATGCGCAGCGCCGTGGTTGGCCTTGTCCTCGGTGTTGGTTTTTTGCAAACCCAGGCGGCATTGCTTGCGGTCTGGCTGCTATGTTGCTTGGTGGTGTCGGCATGGTTGCCGGCTGCGGCTGCCCGCAAAACCCGCAATCCCTATCTTGGATCGGCTGCGAACCTGCTGGCCGGCATGCTGTTCGGTTTTGCCTGGGCCGGGCTGTTCGCGCAATATTATTTAAGGCATGAGCTGACGCCGGCATGGGAAGGGCGCGATATCACCGTGATCGGTACGGTCGACAGCTTGCCTTCCTATTCCGAGAGCGGCGTCCGTTTTACTTTTGCCGTTGAAAAAGTGCTGGACCAGGACGGCGAAGCGCCGCTCGTTCCGCAGCGCCTGGCGCTGGGCTGGCATCAAGAGGAAAACGGCGAAGAGGTCCGGCTCCAGGCGGGCGCGCGCTGGCAGTTGAGCGTGCGCCTGAAACGTCCGCACGGCAACGCTAATCCGCTCGGTTTCGACTATGAAGCGTGGCTGCTGGAGCGCAACCTGCGCGCCACCGGCTACGTCCGTTCCGGGCAACAGAACCGGCAGCTGCAGGCATTCGTGTTCAGCCCGGGCAACCTGGTTGAAGTACTGCGCAGCCGTTTGCGTGAACGGATCCTGCAAGCCTTGCCCGAGCACCGCTACGCCGGTGTGCTGGTGGCGCTGGCGGTGGGCGACCAGCGCGCCATCGAGCAGTCCGACTGGGAAGTCTTCAACCGCACCGGCGTCAGCCACCTGGTCGCCATTTCCGGCCTCCACATCACGATGATTGCCGGCATGTTCGCCGTCATTGTTTCAGCGCTGTGGCGTCGTTCCTTTTTCACCGGCGCGGCCTTGCCGCTGTTGCTGCCGGCGCAAAAAGCGGCAGCGTTGGGCGGCGCGCTGGCGGCCCTGTGCTACGTCGCGCTGGCCGGCTTCGGCATACCCGCGCAGCGCACCCTGTACATGCTGCTGGTGACCGCGCTGGCTTTATGGAGCGGACGCATCGCCAGCGTGTCGCATGTGTTGTGCGCGGCGCTGGCGATGGTCTTGCTGGCCGATCCCTGGGCGCTGCTGTGGCCGGGATTCTGGCTGTCCTTCTGCGCGGTCGGCGTGATCCTCTACGCCAGCGTCGGCCGCAGCGTGGCGGTTGCGGTCCAGGGACAATCGCTGCTGGCGCGTTGCCGGCACGGTTTGAAGGCTGCCGGCTCTACCCAATATGCGGTGACCATCGGTTTGCTGCCGCTGACGGCCTTGCTGTTCGGCCGTGTCTCGCTGATCGGTCCGCTTGCCAATGCGCTGGCGATTCCGCTGGTCGGACTGGCCGTGACGCCGCTGACCCTGGTCGCCAGCGTGCTGCCGGCGCCGCTGTCGACCTGGCTGTGGCGCGGCGCGCATGCGCTGGTAGAACTGCTGGCGGTCTTCCTGGACTGGTTGAGCGGTTTGCCGTTCGCGGTATGGCAGGCGCCGTTGCCGCAGGCATGGACTTTTGTGCTGGCGCTGCTGGCGACCCTGTGGCTGCTGGCGCCGCGCGGCTGGCCGCTGCGCTGGCTGGCGCTGAGCGGCTGGCTGCCGCTGCTGCTGGACCAGGGCAGCCGTCCCGGTCCGGGGGAAATGTGGGTCACTGCGCTCGATGTCGGCCAGGGCATGGCGGTACTGGTGGAGACTGCCGAACATCGCCTGCTGTACGACAGCGGTCCGTATTATTCACCTGCATCGAATGCCGGCAGCCGCGTCGTCGTGCCTTACCTGAGGGCGCGCGGCATCGCGGCGCTGGATGCGCTGCTGGTGTCGCATGCCGACAATGACCATTCCGGCGGCGCATTGTCGCTCATGGGCAGCATCAAGGTGGGCACGGTATATTCGTCGCTGGCGCAAGATCATCCGATCGCCAGGGCGGCAACCGTTCACCAGCGCTGCCACAGCGGCCAGGCGTGGCAATGGGGCGGCGCCAGCTTCGAAATGCTGTACCCGGACCTGGAGCATTATCCGGCGCCGGCGAAGGTAGCAAAAACCAAGGCGAATACGCTCAGCTGCGTCCTCAAGATCAGCCACGGAAAACATGCCATCCTGCTGCCGGGCGATATCGAAGCAGCCCAGGAAAAGCAGTTGGCCGCCAGCCACGCGGGGCAGCTGAAATCGACGGTGCTGCTGGCGCCCCACCATGGCAGCGGCACGTCATCGACAGCCGCGTTCCTGGCGGAGGTCGAACCGCAAATCGCCTTGTTCCAGGTCGGCTACCGCAACCGTTTCCGTCATCCGAAACAGCAGGTGCTGGAGCGCTACCAGGACCTGGGCATCGCCGTCTTGCGTAATGATGCCGACGGCGCAATCATGCTGAAATTCGGCGAGACCGTGATTGCCGATACCTATCGTGAGCAGCACCGCCGCTATTGGTACGGCCGTTAACCCGGCGCGCCGTCACTTTTTCCAGACAACCGCCCCGATCGTGTGCGGATTTCCATCCGTTTCGATCCGTGCCTCGGTTTGCCAAGCCATGGAAAAACGCTATTTTTCATGTGCTTACCGTGTTATGCCGGGATGGCACAGCATGTGCTTGATAATCAAAGACGAGAATCTTCGCATCTCGTTCAATAAATTTAAAAAGGGGAGACAAATGGACAATCAGCGCCGCAATTTCTTACAGAAGGCCGGTGGGTATGCAGCCCTTGCAGGACTCGGTACGGTAGCGCCACAGGTGTTTGCGCGGACTACCGGTGGAATTTCCATGGGGAAATTATCCATGGTGGAAATGTCGCATCGGCTGGCGGCCGGCTCGCTGAGCAGCCGCCAGCTGGTGGAAGAAGCGCTTGCCGCCATCGGCGATCCACAAGGTGAAGGCGCGCGCGCTTTCATGACGGTGTATGCCGAACAGGCGCGCGCGGTTGCTGCCGAGATCGACGCCCAACGCCGCAAGGGAGTGATTGCCTCGCCGATCGCAGGCATCCCGATTTCGATCAAGGACCTGTTCGACGAAGCGGGCCAGACTACCTTGGGAGGCTCCACGGTCCTGGTCGGCCAGCCCGCCGCGCTCCGCGATTCGGTTGTCGTGGCAAGGCTGCGCAAGGCTGGCGCGGTCATCATCGGACGGACCAATACGGTCGAATTTGCCTATACAGGCCTTGGCATCAATCCGCACTACGGCACACCGAAAAACGTATACGACCGCGCCACCGGCCGCATCCCCGGCGGCTCGACATCGGGCGGCGGCATTTCGGTAGCCGACGGCATGGCTGCCGGCGCTATCGGCACCGATACCGGCGGCTCGCTGCGCATCCCGGCGGCGCTTAACGGCCTGGTCGGCTTCAAGCCGACGCAACGCCGCGTGCCGCTCGACGGCGTGATGCCGCTGTCGACCTCTTTAGATTCCGCCGGTCCGATCGCCTGGAGCGTCGCGGACTGTGCATTGCTTGATGCTGTGCTTGCCGCGGAAACCGTGCGCGCGCCGGATGCGCCGCCACTGCGCGGATTGCGTTTTGCGGTGCCCAAGACTTTCTTCCAGAACGATTTGTCCGAGCCTGTGGCGCGCGCGTTCTCGAGCGCTCTGGAGCGGCTGTCGGCGGCAGGAGCGACCATCGTTGAATTGCCGATGGCCGAATTTGCGCAGGCTCCGAACATCAACCCGCGCGGCATGATCACCGCGTCCGAGGCGTATGCCTGGCACCGGAAATATATCAAAGACGGCGCGGACAAATACGATCCGCGGGTACTGGCGCGCATCAAGACCGGGGAGGCCATCAGTGCGCCCGACTATGTGCAACTGCTGGCGCTCCGGCGCGACTTCATCCGCTCGATCAACCAGGCCGCGGCAGGCTATGACGCGATGCTGATGCCGACCACTCCCGACATCGCGCCGCCGATCGCCGATGTGCTGAAAGACGATGAAAGTTACTACCGCATCAACGGACGGATGCTGCGCAACCCGTCGGTGGTCAACCTGTTCGATGGCTGCGCGCTCTCGGTGCCATGCCACCAGGCGGGAGACGCGCCGGTCGGCCTCATGATTGCGGGCATCCAGAATACGGACCACCGCATTCTCGCGGTAGGACGCTCGATAGAGGCGGTTGTCGCGCCGCGCCGCAGCTGACTCCTGAGCGCCGGCTCTAATATTCCCTTTGGCGCACGGCTGCTTTCGGTTTTAAATGAGACCCCATCGCAACAGGTTTTTTTGTCTTATCTATGACTGACGCTATTCGTCCGATTTTGCATTTCATCCACGGCAACAGTTTTCCGGCAGGGACTTACCGCCAGTTCCTTGACTTCCTGGGGTACGACTACGATGTCCGTTCGCTCGACATCCACGCCCATAATCCCAAATACCCGGTCACCGACGGCTGGCCGGCGCTGGTGCAGGAACTGATCGACGAGCTGGCGGCGCGTTACGAACAGCCGGTGATCCTGGTCGGCCACTCGATGGGCGGCGGCCTGGCCCTGCTGGCGGCGCAACAGCGGCCGGACCTGGTCAGCTGCGTGGTGATGCTGGATACGCCGGTGGTGGTCGGCTGGCGCGCCAGCCTGCTGCGCGGCGCCAAGGCGCTGGGGCTGGACAAGCGGGTGTCGCAAGCCCGGTTTTCCGTCAAGCGGCGCAACCTGTGGCCGAGCGCGGAAGCCGCCTACCAGCATTTCGCCGGCAAGCAGGTGTTCGCCAACTGGGCGCCCGAAGTGCTGCGCGACTACATCACCTACGGACTGGAAGAGGAGCAGGGCAATGTGGTCCTGCGTTTCCGGCGCGATATCGAAACCGCCGTTTACCGCACTCTGCCGCACGACATGGGCAATGTGCTGAAACACGGTTTCCCGGTGCCTATCGGTTTTGTCGGCGGCGTCGATTCGGTCGAATGCCGGCAGGCCGGGCTGGACGCCACCAAACGCCTGGTCGGCAAATATTTCAGGCAAATCCCCGGCGGCCACCTGTTCCCGATGGAAACGCCGGAGCTGGCGGCGGCCACCACGCGTCAGATGATCCAGTCCCTGTTGGGGCAGCGGGATCCCGGGCCGTCGATTCGTAACAATTCGTAGCCATTCGAGGTCCGCTCCCCGGCATGTTGTAGGATACAGGGCTATTTCCATCGAATATTGCTATGTCATCAACAAAGAAAACCCAGCAAGACACAAACAAGTCCCGCTCCAGCCCGGCCGGGAAAAACGGCAAGGGCAGCGTGGCCCATGCGCTGCTGCTCACCATCGGCGGCCTGGTGCTGGCGGGGGTGGTGATTGCCGGGTTGCTGGTGACATATGCGCTGGTGGTCATGACGCCGCAGCTGCCGGCGCTGGACGCAATCACCGACTACCGGCCCAAAGTGCCGTTGCGCATCTACACCGCCGACCACGTCCTGATCGGCGAGTTCGGCGAAGAACGGCGCAGCCTGGTCAAGCTGGACGACATCCCGGCCGACATGAAGAATGCGGTGCTGGCGATTGAAGACGCGCGCTTCTACCAGCACGGCGGCATAGACGTCATCGGCATCCTGCGCGCAGGCGTGGCCGACATCTTGCATGGCGGCGCTTCGCAAGGCGCCAGCACCATCACCATGCAGGTCGCGCGCAATGTTTTCCTGTCCAGCGAAAAAACCTACTCGCGCAAGATCTATGAAATCCTGCTGGCCTACAAGATCGAGACAGCGCTGAGCAAGGACCAGATCCTTGAGGTTTACATGAACCAGATCTACCTGGGCCAGCGCTCATTTGGTTTCGCCGCCGCTGCGCGCACCTATTTCGGCAAGGACCTGAAGGACATCACGCTGGCGCAGGCGGCGATGCTGGCCGGCCTGCCGAAAGCGCCTTCCGCCTACAACCCGGTGGTGAATCCGAAGCGCGCCAGGATCCGCCAGGAATACATCCTGAAACGCATGCGCGACCTGGAATTCATCACCAAGGAACAGTACGACCAGGCGCTGGCGGAAGATATCCAGGTCAAGACCAAGGGCAACAACTACAGCGTGCATGCCGAGTACGCCATCGAAATGGTGCGCCAGATGCTGTACGCACAATTCAAGGAAGACACGTATACCCGCGGCCTGAGCGTAATTACCACCCTCAACGCCGCCGACCAGCAGGCAGCCTATGACGCGGTACGCAAAGGCGTGATGGATTACGACCGCCGCCACGGCTACCGCGGACCGGAAGCCGCCATCGAGCTGCCGGCCGGCGGCGATGAGCGCGACCAGGCGATCGAAGACGCGCTGCAGGACAAGCCCGACAATGATGACATCCTGCCCGCCGTGGTGCTGAGCGCCGATCCCAAGCAGGTGCAGGCGATGCTGCGCAACGATACCGTGGTCACCATCAGCGGCGAGGGCTTGCGTCTTGCCGCTTCGGCGTTGAGTACGAAAGCCGGCAAGAACCTGAAGATCCAGAAGGGCTCGGTGATCCGCGTCATCAATACCGCCAAAGGCTGGCAGATCACGCAGCTGCCGCAAGTCGAGGCCACCATGGTGTCGCTGACGCCGCAAACCGGCGCCATCCGTTCGCTGGTCGGCGGTTTCGATTTCAACCAGAACAAATTCAACCACGTCACCCAAGCATGGCGCCAGCCTGGTTCGACCTTCAAGCCGTTCATCTACTCGGCTGCGCTGGAAAAGGGTTTCGGACCGGCCTCCATCATCAACGACGCACCGGTGTCTTTCCCCGGCGCGCCTGGCCAGGGACCGTGGGAGCCGAAGGACGACGACCAGCCTGACGGCCCGATGCCGCTGCGCACCGCCTTGCAGCGCTCAAAGAACCTGGTGTCGATCCGCCTGCTGGATGCGATCGGCGTCAAGTACGCGCAGGAATTCGTCACCAGCCATTTCGGTTTCGATCTCGACAAGACCCCGCCTTACCTGCCTTTGGCCCTGGGCGCCGGGCAGGTGACGCCGCTGCAGCTGGTCGGCGCCTATGCAGTACTGGCGAACGGCGGCTACCGTGTCAATCCCTACCTGATTTCGCAGGTGACCGATTCACGCGGCGCCGTATTGACCAAGGTCGAACCGCAGGTGGCAGGCCAGAACGCCACGCGCGTGCTCGATGCGCGCAACAGCTACATCATGACCAGCCTGCTGCAATCGGTGGCGCAGCGCGGCACCGGCGCCGGCACCAACATACTGCGCCGCAGCGACCTGGCCGGCAAGACCGGTACTACCAACGATGCCTTCGAC
The DNA here is from genome assembly GCF_038896935.1 of Collimonas rhizosphaerae. Lineage (NCBI taxonomy): Bacteria > Pseudomonadati > Pseudomonadota > Betaproteobacteria > Burkholderiales > Oxalobacteraceae > Collimonas > Collimonas rhizosphaerae. Next base: position 8,939 of record NZ_JBANDC010000011.1, on the reverse strand, counting down.
GGCTGGTTCGCCGGTTACCAGAACAGCCTGGTGGCGGTGGCCTGGATGGGCTACGACCAGCCGAAGAGCCTGGGCAGCCGCGAATTCGGCGCGCAGCTGGCGCTGCCGATCTGGACCGAATACATGGGCCGCGCCCTGCGTGGCGTACCTGAATACCAGATGCCTGTGCCGGCCGGCGTCACCACCATCAACAATGAGTTTTATTTCGACAATTTCACGCCGGGCAACGGCTTCATCGCTTCGCTGGGGCTGGGCGCCGGCGCGAGCGGAGCGCCGGTCGAAATCGGCCCCGATGGGACGCCTTTGCCTGCCCCTGCGCCGCAAACCAATCCGCAGGAAGACGAGAAGCAGAATATCCTGAAGCTGTTCGGCGGCCATTGACCGCTTAGCGGCGGCCGAAAAAAAACCGTCAATGCCCGGCAAGGGCATTGGCGGTTTTTCTTTTGCGGACGGCGCCTACTGCAGCCAGGTCCGCTGCAGAATCTGCTGCTGCAGGTGCGGCGCTGCCAAGGTCCCGTAAACACGTCCGCCCATCGCCTCGCCGCGGCTGGCGATGAAGGCTTCGGCGATGATGGCCGGCGCGTGCTGCAGCATCAGTGCGCCCTGGACCGTCAGCACCAGGCGCTGCACGAAGCGGCGTCCCAGCATTTCGCGCTGCTCGGCCGGGGTCGCCAGGTCCTTTTGCAGTTCGTCCAGCATGTTGCGCAAGCCGGGGTGTTCGCGCGCCGTTTCGGCCAGCTGCGCCAGCAGCAAGCCGAAACCGGCCGGCTCGCGTTCGATCGCGCGCAGCACGTCCAGGCACATCACGTTGCCTGAACCTTCCCAGATCGAATTGACCGGCGCTTCCCGGTAAAAGCGCGCCATCGGACCGGTTTCAACGTAGCCGTTGCCGCCCCAGACTTCCATGCATTCGCCGGTGAATTCCAGCGCCCGCTTGCAGATCCAGAATTTGGCGGCGGGCGTGACGATGCGGCGCCAGGCGCGCTGCAGCGGATCGTCGGGCTGTTCGAAAGCGCTCGCCAGCTGCAGCATCAGCAGCGTCGCCGCCTCGCTTTCCAGAGCCAGGTCGGACAGCACGTTTTGCATCAACGGCTGCTCCGCCAGGCGGCGGCCGAAAGCGCTGCGGTGGCGCGCGTGGTGCAGCGCCTGCACCAGCGCCTGGCGCATCAGGCCGGCGGAACCGATGACGCAGTCGAGGCGGGTGTGGTTGGCCATTTCGATGATGGTCGGGATGCCGCGGCCTTCGTCGCCGACCATGATGCCGAAGGCTTCCCGGAACTCCACCTCGCTGCTGGAGTTGGAGCGGTTGCCGAGCTTGTCTTTCAGGCGCTGTATCTGCACCGGGTTCTTGCTGCCGTCGGGTCGCCAGCGCGGCACAAAAAAGCAGCTCAGGCCCATCTCTGTGCGCGCCAGCACCATATGGGCGTCGCACATGGGCGCCGAAAAAAACCATTTGTGGCCGGTCAGCTGGTAACCGGCGCCGCGTCCGCCGCCGCCTTCCAGCGGGATGGCGGTGGTGGTGTTGCTGCGGACGTCGGAGCCGCCTTGTTTTTCCGTCATGCCCATGCCGACCAGGATGGAATTCTTGTGCTCCAGCGCCAGGTCGCGGCTGTCATGTTCGCACGACAACAGTTTTGCCTGCAGGGCGGCAAACAGGGCCGGTTCCTGCTGCAGGACCGGGATCGAGGCGAACGTCATGGTGGTCGGGCAGAGCGATCCGGCTTCCAGCTGGGCATGCAGGAAATAACCGGCGGCCCGCGCCACGTGGCTGCCGCCTTGCGGCTTGATCCAGGGCAGGGCGTGCAAGCCTTCGCGGCGCAGCATGCCTAGCAAGGCATGCCAGGCCGGATGGAATTCGACGGCGTCGATGCGGTTGCCGAGGCGGTCGAAGGTATTCAGTTCCGGCTGGTGGCGGTTGGCCAGTTCGGCCAGCTGCCAGCTTTCCTTGCTGCCGAGTTCGGCGCCGTAGCGCGCCAGCTGGTCGGCATGCCATTGCCCGTGCAGGCGCTGCACGCCGGCCTGCAGGATCGTATCGTCCAGGTACAGGTTGTTGCCAACCAGTTCAGGCGCCTGGTTGGTGACTTCGTGGGTTTGCCCTTGCATGAGCGGTCTCCTGGTTTTATGGGGCTTCTGGTCTGACTTTACCCCTTGTCTCGGCTCTCTGGAAGGTGTTGTCGAGCAATTATCTAGAGGCTGTCTTCAATCGGCTTGCCATGCGCTGGAATGGCGCCGAGTTTAAAAACTGTGCGGGCTTCGTCTGTCAGGTAAAATGCTGTTTGTATTTCACAACCTGCCGCCCCTATCCGCTGCCTATGTCCTACCAAGTTCTCGCCCGTAAATATCGCCCCAGAAGCTTCGATACGCTGGTCGGCCAGGAACACGTCGTAAGGGCCTTGACGCACGCTTTGGAGCAACAGCGCCTGCACCACGCCTATCTGTTCACCGGCACCCGCGGCGTCGGCAAGACCACTTTGTCGCGGATCCTGGCGAAATCGCTCAATTGCATCGGCGCCGACGGCAACGGCGGCATCACCGCGACGCCGTGCGGCGTGTGCGAAGCTTGCGTGGCGATCGACGCCGGGCGTTTTGTCGACTATATCGAAATGGATGCGGCCTCGAACCGCGGCGTCGACGAAATGGCGCAGCTGCTGGAACAGGCTGTGTATGCGCCGTCCAATGCGCGCTTCAAGGTCTACATGATCGACGAAGTGCACATGCTGACCAACCACGCCTTCAACTCGATGCTGAAGACGCTGGAAGAGCCGCCCGAACATGTCAAGTTCATCCTGGCCACCACCGATCCGCAGAAAATCCCGGTAACGGTGCTGTCGCGCTGCCTGCAGTTCAACCTGAAACAGATGCCGCCCGGCCATATCATCAGCCACCTCGACAATATCCTGGGCCAGGAACAGATCGAATTCGAAACCCCGGCCTTGCGCCTGCTGGCGCAGGGCGCCCACGGTTCGATGCGCGATGCGCTGTCGCTGACCGACCAGGCGATCGCCTATGCCGCCGGCAAGGTGACGCTGGAAGCGGTGCAGGGCATGCTGGGGGCGCTTGACCAGTCCTACCTGATCCGCGTGCTGGATGCGCTGGCGCTGAAGGACGGCCCCGGCTTGCTGGCGGTGGCCGACGACATGGCCAGCCGCAGCTTGTCATATAGCGCGGCGCTGCAGGACCTGGGCACGTTGCTGCATCGGGTCGCGCTGGCGCAAAGCGTTCCCGCGGCCCTGGCCGAGGATTTGCCGGAACGGGAAGAAGTGATCCGCCTGTCGGCCTTGTTCGATGCCGAAGAAGTACAGCTGTTCTACCAGATCGCCGTGCACGGCCGCAATGAACTGGGCCTGGCGCCGGACGAATACGCCGGTTTCTCGATGACGCTGCTGCGCATGCTGGCCTTCCGCCCGCAAGCCGACGGCAGCACCGTGACGCCGCCGCCGCCGGCCAGCCGCCCGCGGCCGCAGGCCAGCGTTGCACCGGCAGCAGCGGCGCCTGTATCGAGGCCAGCGCCGCCGCCAGCCCAGGCGGCGCCGGCCGCAGCGCGCTTGAGCAGCGCTCCGCCCGCGCTCAGCACCAGCGCGCCGGCAACGCCTCCCGCCGGCAGCGGCGCCATGAGCCCGGCCAGGGCGGCGTTGGAAGCAGCGCGCGCTGCGTCTTCCCGCAAAGGCGGCGCGCCGGTGCGGCCGCAACCTAGCCAGTCACCTGCGGCGCAGGTCAGCCAGCCGGCCGTGGCGGCCGTAGCGGACGCCAAACCGGCAGCGCCGATCTACGTTCCGCAAAATTCGTCGGTGCCGCCTTGGGAAGAAGAGATCCCGTTGCCCATGGATTTGCCGGATACCGAATTTTCCAGTTCGGCGGCTGAAAAAAAAACTGAATCGTACGCACCATCCGCTCCGCAGCGGCCATCTCCCGCCAACGGCGTAGCGGGCAACGGCCGCCAGGCTGCGCGCCCCGAAGCCGTGGCGCCGCAACCGGCCGCTCCGGCGGAACCGCTGCCGCCGCTGGTGCTGCAACCCGATCCGAACCTGAACTGGGACGGCAACTGGCCGTTGCTGGCCGCTACCCTGGCGGTGCGCGGCGTAGCGCATCAGTTGGCGCAGCAGAGCGAACTGATCAAGTCCGACAGCAGCGGTGCGGCGGCCCAGTTTTATCTGCGGATTCCGTTCGATACCTTGCGTTCGGCCGGCAGTGTTGATAAGTTGGAGGCTGCGCTGGCTGAACATTTCGGCCGGCCGGTCAAGGTGGAAACGGAGCTTGGCCAGGTCCGCCATACGGCCAATGCGCAGGCCATGGCGGCGCAGGCCGAACGGCAGCGCCTGGCGGAGCAGACCGCAAAAAACGATCCCTTCATCCAGAGCATGGTGCGCGAATTCGGCGCTTCCATCGTACCGGGATCGGTCAAGCCCCTGGGTTGAAACGGCAAGCAGCAGGGCGCGCCGGCATGACGCCGGGCGCCATTTGAAACACCGGTTAAATAATCTGTTTTTATAGGAGAAGCACCATGATGAAGGGCCAACTGGCAGGGCTGATGAAACAAGCCCAGGCAATGCAGGACAACATGAAGAAGATGCAAGACCAACTGGCCTTGATCGAAGTCGAAGGCGAGTCGGGCGCGGGCCTGGTGAAAGTCGTGATGACTTGCAAGAACGCGGTCAAGCGCGTGGCGATCGACGCTTCGCTGCTGGCTGACGACAAGGACATGCTGGAAGACCTGGTAGCCGCCGCTTTCAACGATGCCGTGCGCAAGGCTGAAGCGCTGTCGGCTGAAAAGATGTCGGGCCTGACCGCCGGCATGCCAGCCGGCTTCAAGCTGCCATTCTGACCAACCGCTGAGGTTGACCGGATTCATAAGCGCTGCACGGTTCAAGGTTCGTGCAGTGTTTCGCAGGTAATGAAACGTAGGTAATGAAACTTAATAACACCATTCTGTGAAAATTCCTTCCAGTCTTGCCTTGCTCACCGAAGCCTTGCGTCATCTGCCCGGCGTCGGTCCGAAGTCGGCTCAGCGCATGGCTTACCACTTGCTGCAGCACGACCGCGACGGCGCAGCGCTGCTGGGACGGGCGCTGACCCAGGCGGTCGAGCAGATCCACCATTGCGCGCTGTGCAATACCTTTACCGAGAACGAGGTGTGCGAAACCTGCCTCGATCCCGAGCGCGATCCAGCCTTGCTGTGCGTGGTGGAAACGCCGACCGACCAGCTGATGATCGAGCAGACCCTGACTTTCAAGGGGCTGTATTTTGTCCTGATGGGGCGCTTGTCGCCGCTGGATGGCATCGGTCCGAAAGACATCCAGCTGGAGAAACTGATCAGCCGCGCTACCGACGGCGTCGTCACCGAAGTGGTGCTGGCCACCAATTTCACCAACGAAGGCGAGGCCACCGCCCACTACATCAGCGAAACCATGAAAGCGCGCGGCCTGCAGGTCAGCCGCCTGGCGCGCGGCGTGCCGGTGGGCGGCGAGCTGGAGTATGTCGACGCCGGCACCATCGCGCGCGCCATGCTGGACCGGCGTGCGACCTGACAGACCGGAGCGCCATGCCAAAAAAACATAGCAGTAGTCCGAATTAATTCCGCTCGGGCAGTATTATCATCGTTATCATAGCTCGTAGAAGACGTAACCAGTTTCGAGACAGCCGCGCCAAGACGGCAAAGAAAACAACCATTGCACACAAACAGCAGTGAAATAACCCTGGATATACGAGGAGACAATATGAAATTCAGCTGGAAGCAGTTCGGCATCGCCCTTTGCCTGTTCTTGGCGGGGTACTTTTCTTTCAATGGCAAACTGTTTGCGCAGACCCCCGAGAAAACCAAGGTGGCGATCGCGGTGGGCGGAAAGAACCTGTTTTATTACCTGCCGCTGACGATCGCCGAGCAGCTCGGTTATTTCAAGGATGAAGGACTGGACGTCACGATTTCCGATTTCGCCGGCGGCGCCAAGGCTTTGCAGGCGCTGGTCGGCGGTAGCGCCGACGTGGTTTCCGGCGCATTCGAGCACACCATCAGCATGCAGGCCAAGAACCAGCATATCGTCGCCTTCGTGTTGCAGGGCAGGGCGCCGCAAATCGTCATGGGCGTGTCCAACAAGACCATGCCTAACTACAAGTCGATCGCCGACCTGAAGGGCAAGAAGATCGGCGTCACCGCGCCGGGTTCCTCGACCAGCATGATGTCCAATTTCGTGCTGGCCAAGGGCGGCCTGAAACCGACCGATGTTTCCTATATCGGCGTCGGCGCTTCGGCCGGCGCCTTGTCGGCGCTGCGTTCCGGCTCCATCGACGTGATCGCCAACCTCGATCCGCTGATCACCATGATGCAGCAGAATAACGAGATCAGGATCATTGCCGACACCCGCACCCTGAAAGACACCAACGCCGTGTTCGGCGGCCCGATGCCGGCCGCGACGCTGTACGCCTCGGCCGACTTCATCAAGAAATATCCGAACACCACGCAAGCCCTGACCAACGCTATGGTGCGCGCGCTGAAATGGCTGCAGAAAGCCGGGCCGTCGGACATCGTCAAGACGGTGCCGGAAAGCTACCAGCTGGGCGACCGTGCGCTGTACATCGAAGCCTTCACGAAAGTGCGCGAGGCGATTTCGCCGGACGGCACCATCCCTGAGGCCGGCCCGCAAGTCGCGCTGCGCACCTTGCAGGCATTCGATCCTGACCTGGCCGGCAAGAATATCGACCTGTCGCAAACTTATACCAACGAGTTTGTAAAGAAGGCCAACGCCAAGTACAAATAATCGGCGGGACGGCGCGCATGGGTCGCCTTGCGCGCGCTGTCCTTGATTTTCCAGTCCGGCGCCGAGGCTGCAGCCGTCACAAGCCCATCCATACTCCCATGACTCCAGCCCTCTTTCTCGATAACGTCAGTTGCACTTTCATCTCCAAGGATGACCGTTCCCAGCGCTACACCGCGGTAGCGGACACCAGCTTGTCGATCGCGCCGGGCGAATTCGTGTCCGTGGTGGGCCCTACCGGCTGCGGCAAATCGACCCTGCTCAACGTCGGCGCCGGGTTGCTGCAGCCCTCGTCCGGCACCGTCCGGGTGTTTGGCGAGCCGCTGCTCGGCATCAACCGCCGCGCCGGCTACATGTTCCAGGCGGAAGCGCTGATGCCGTGGCGCAGCGCGCTGCAAAACGTCATCGCCGGCCTGCAGTACCGCGAAACCGATGAAGCCAGGGCGCGCCAGCTGGGCGAGGAATGGCTGGCGCGGGTCGGCCTGCAAGGCTTCGGCGACCGCTATCCGCACCAGCTGTCGGGCGGCATGCGCAAGCGCGTGGCGCTGGCGCAGACCTTGATCCTCGATCCCGACATCATCCTGATGGATGAGCCGTTTTCAGCGCTGGATATTCAGACCCGGCAATTGATGGAAAACGAAGTGCTGGAACTGTGGAGCGCCAAGCGCAAGGCGGTGCTGTTCATTACCCACGACCTGGACGAGGCGATCGCCATGTCGGACCGGGTAGTGGTGCTGTCGGCCGGGCCCGGCACCCATCCGATAGGCGAATTCGTGATCGACCTGCCGCGGCCGCGCGACGTGGCGGAAATCCGCAACGAACCGCGCTTTGTCGAATTGCACCAGCAGATCTGGAGCGTGCTGCGGGATGAGGTGCTGAAGGGTTACCAGCAACAGAAGAAAGTCGCCTAGCAGCAAGCCGGCAAGCAATTCGTGGAACCAGGAAAACAGGGATAAAACAGGATCATGTGGAAAGCCATCAAGCCCAATTATAAAAATCTGCGCGTCTATCAAGTGCTGGTGCTGCTGATATTTTTCTGCATCTGGCATCTGGCCACGCGCAATCCGCAGACCGCGTTTTTCTTTGGCGAGCCGCTCAAGGTGCTGCTGCGCATCTGGCAATGGTTTACGGTCGGCAGCGGTTCGGTGGAAGTCGGTTTCGGCGACCATACCTGGTTCACCCTGGTTTTCCCGGCGGAGATTTATTCGCACCTGCTGGTGACGCTGACCGAAACCATGCTGGCGTTCGGCATCGGCACGGTGTTCGGCCTCGGCGTCGGCCTGTGGCTGGCCTTGTCGCCGTTGACCTCGGCTATCCTCGATCCCTACATCAAGGCCTCGAACGCCATGCCGCGCGTGATCCTGGCGCCGATTTTTGCCATGTGGTTCGGGCTCGGCATCTGGTCCAAGGTGGCGCTGGCGGTGACGCTGGTGTTTTTCATCGTGTTTTTCAACGTCTACCAGGGTGTGAAGGAAGTCAGCCCGGTGGTGCTGGCGAACGCCCGCATGCTGGGCGCCAACCAGCGCCAGCTGCTGCGTACGGTGTACCTGCCGTCGGCGACTTCCTGGGTATTTTCCAGCCTGCACACTTCGGTCGGCCTGGCTTTCGTCGGCGTCATTGTCGGCGAATACCTCGGTTCGGCGCGCGGCGTCGGCTACCTGATCCTGCAGGCCGAGGGCAGCTTTGACATCAACACCGTGTTTGCCGGCATCCTGGTGCTGACGGCGTTTGCTCTGGTGCTCGACACCGTGGTGGGGATGATCGAAAAACGCCTGATGAAATGGCAGCCGAAGAGCGGCGAAACAGAGCGCTTGTAAAGACTGCCGCAGCGCGTCTTGCGCCATGGCAAGACCGGGCCTGCTATTGAGAGTTTCATAAAACATGACAATGCCCTTGCCCGGTTTTTCTGCGCGATCAACAAACGCAGCTAATTGGGGTCAGAGTGAACTTTCTGCGCGCCTTTTGCAGAAAGTTCACTCTGACCTCAATTAGCGGGCCACGGAGCACCTGTCGCATCGCTAAAAAAACAAAACCGTGCTTTGCGCTCTGTCTTTCTCCGAATCCGTCATGAGGGGTCAGAGTCAAGTTTCGCGATGAAGCGCTGCGAAAGTTGACTCTGAGGTAGCCCGGCTTTGATGGACATCTCAAATAGGGGACAATATGTCCTCGAGAGGAACCCATGAAAGCAAA
>NZ_JBANDC010000010.1:0-182514 GCF_038896935.1 Collimonas rhizosphaerae | reverse complement strand
CCGGCGCCAGCAGCGGGCCAAGCGCAATCGACAGCAGCAGGCCCATGAAAGGCACGCCCCACCAGGCCGACAGCTGGGCGCCGTCCAGCTCCGCTGCCTGCGCCGCCACGGGCAGCAAAGCGATCAAGATAGCGAGTATTTTTTTGTGCAATGTAATCTTCCAGATAAGGTGATCGATCGAAACCGGCTATTTTAGCCTGGAATCAATATCAAAAAAATAACAAAGACACCACACTATGTCGCCGCGGCAACCGGCTCGGCGATCTCGAAGACCTGGCGCAGGTAATTCAGGTAAGCCTGGTCGTCGCACATGTTCTTGGACGGCGTATCGGACAGCTTGGCGACCGGCTGGCCGTTACAGCGCACCATCTTCATGACGATCTGCAATGGCGTGTAGCCGAGGTCGTTGGTCAGGTTGGTGCCGACGCCGAACGCTACCCTGGTCCGGTCCTTGAAACGCAGGTACAGCGCATTGACCTTGCCGAAATCGAGGCTGTCGGAAAACACCAGCGTCTTGGTCGAGGGATCGACCCGGTTGTCCTGGTAATGCTTGATCAGGCGTTCGCCCCATTCGAACGGATCGCCTGAATCGTGGCGGGCGCCGTCGAACAGCTTGCAGAAGTACAGGTCGAAATCGCGCAGGAAAGCCGCCATGCCGTAAACGTCGGACAAGGCGATTCCGAGGTCGCCGCGATATTCCTTGGCCCACATCTCAAAGCCGTAGATCTGCGAGTCGCGCAGCCGCGGACCGAGCGACTGGCAGGCTTGCAGGTATTCGTGCGCCATCGTGCCCAGCGGCGTCATGCCGTACTTCATCGCGAAATGGACGTTGGAAGTGCCGACCAGGTGCTGCGCAAAGTCGCGTTGCAAGGTCTGCACCACTTCCTCGTGCCAGCCGCGGGAAAAACGCCGGCGTGTGCCGTAGTCGGCCACCTTGCAACCGGCCATGGCAGGGTCGTCGCGGATCAGGGCCATCTTGCTTTGCAGGCGCCGCCGCCCTTCGGCGTGGTCCGGCGCACCCTGGGTCGCACGGAAATAGACTTCGTTGACAATCGCCAGCACCGGCACTTCAAACAGGATGGTGTGCAGCCACGGTCCCTTGACCGTGATATCGATTTCACCGTTGTCCGCCGCCGACGGCTGCACGCTGATGTATTTCTGCTGCAGGTGGAACAGGCTGAGGAAATCGACGAAATCGCTTTTGAAGAAACGCATGCTGCCCAGGTAAGCCAGTTCCTGCTCCTGGAAGCGCAAACGGCACAGGCCGGCGATTTCATCGCGGATTTCATCGACGTAGGGCCGCAGGTCGATGCCCTTGTTCCGGCATTTGTAGCGATACTCCACTTCGGCCGCCGGAAAATGATGCAGCACCACCTGCATCATCGTGAATTTATACAAATCTGTGTCGAGCAGTGAAGTAATGATCATGGTTTTTGATTAATTGCATGGCGGTGAGTGGCCGGCAAAACCTCGGGATTGCCTGGACCGATCTTGCATCTTACAGCAGCGGTCTCATTTGCCGCACACATCGGCATGACGCATTTCCAGATCACGTCGCTGGCTGTCCGGCGGCAGCGATCAAAACTGTCAATGCTGCTTGTGGAAAACGCGGAAAGCATAGGTTCATGGCAATGCTCCCTAATGAAATGTCAGGCTTCGGCAGCGGCCGGCGCCGCCTGTGCATGGTCCGGTTCAAAGAAACACCAGTGCACCTGCGGCCAGCGCTGCTGGATCGAGGCTTCGATGCGGTTGATCGCATCGACCAGCGCCACATCGGAGGGCTGCGGCCGCATCACGGCTTGCACTGCAACCATGACCTGCTCGCCCCATTGCATGGAAATCAGGTTCCTGACGGCCGCTACGTCGGCGTCGGCTTCGATATGCGCCTTGATGGCAGCGTGCACCTCGGGCGCCGCCGATTCGCCGGTGACCATGGCCTTGACCTCGCGGATCACCATCACCGCGACGATCATCAGCAACAAGCCGACTGCAATCGTGCCGCAGGCGTCCCACAGCGGATTGCCGGTGACCACCGTCATCAGCACCGCGACAAACGCCAGCGCCAGCCCGGCCAGGGCGGCGATATCCTCGCCCGCCACCACCATCAGCTCCGACTGCCGGGTTTCGCGGAACCACTGCATGAACGGCTTGCCATGCGAAATCTTGCGGATCTCCACCATCGCGCCGCGCAGGGAAAACGCTTCCAGCACTACCGATATGCCCAGCACGCCCAGCGCCACCCAAGGGGTGCTGATGGCTTGCGGATGCTTCAGGTGCTCGATGCCCTCCATCACCGAAAACGCGCCGCCGACAAAAAACAGCAGCAGCGCCACCATCATTGCCCAGAAATACACCACCCGCGCATAACCCATGGGATGCGACGAATTTGCCGGTTTCTTGGCTTCTTTCAGGCCGATCAGCAGAAACACCTGGTTGGTGCAGTCGGCCAGCGAATGGATTGCCTCTGCCAGCATCGCTCCCGACCCGGTATAGATCGAGGCGGCAAACTTCGCCAGTGCGATGCCGCCATTGGCGCCCAGGGCGTAAAAAATCGCTTTGGTGGAGCTTTCGTTGGAAGATGACATAATTATTCCGTAGCAACAAAGGCGTCCACGATAGCCATTTTGCCAAGCCGACGCAAGCAATCCTGGCGCCGCCTCGAAATGCTTCCGGCGGATGTGGTAAAACTGCGGAAATACCGGCAATTGCGGCTAATGTGAATTTCACATTTGCTTATATGGATTCTATATAACAGCTGTTTGTGGGAAAACCCGAATTACCTTAAAATACAAGGCTTTGCGACTGGGTATATATCAAGGGCAGCACTTGCTCCGGGCTACCCGCCGCCGCCTCAATATCCGCTTCAAGAACATTATTTACAGATAGGACTGTTGTTATGACCCACGTTGTGACCGAATCCTGCATTCGCTGCCGCTATACCGACTGCGTGGATGTATGCCCGGTTGATTGCTTCCGCCAAGGCCCGAATTTCCTGTCGATCGACCCCGACGAGTGCATCGACTGCGCGGTCTGCGTCGCCGAGTGCCCGGTCAACGCCATCTATGCTGAAGAAGATGTGCCGGCGGACCAGCTGCATTTCATCAAATTGAATGAAGACCTGTCGCGCCACTGGCCGTCGATCACCAAGACCATCGCTCCTTTGGCGGAAGCCGAGGAATGGAAAGACGTCAAGGAAAAATTGGACTTCTTGCAACGTTAAGCTGGAACCCGCCCTTACCGGGCGGCGTGGCGCCAAGCGCCGATTTAAGCCAGGCCATTGTCCCCAGCCACAGTGCAGCATGTATTCGCCGTCGCACGGAAATTCGCGAAAACCTTCATCCAATCGCCGTCGCAGCCAAAACCGGCAGGGCGTTTTGGGGGACCCAACTGAAACAGGAATCAGATCGTCGTATGGATACCACCGTCAAACTCGCACCAGCACTCACCCCTGCCAACAGCGTGATCGAAACCGATGCCGTCATCGTCGGCGCCGGTCCGGTCGGCCTGTTCCAGGTCTTCGAACTCGGCCTGCTGGAAATCAAGGCCCATGTCATCGACTCCTTGCCGGTGGTCGGCGGCCAGTGCGTGGAGCTGTACCCTGACAAGCCGATCTACGACATTCCCGCAGTCCCGGTCTGCACCGGCCAGGAACTGACCGACAACCTGCTCAAGCAGATCGAGCCGTTCGAACCGACCTTCCACCTTAACCAGGAAGTGACGCTGGTAGCGCGCCGCGAAGATAACCGCTTCGACCTGGAAACCTCGGCCGGCACCCGCTTCATCACCAAGACCATCTTCATCGCGGCCGGCGTCGGTTCGTTCCAGCCGCGCACCATCAAGGTCGAAGGCATCGACCAGTTCGACAACACGCAGCTGTTCTACCGCGTCAAGGATCCGGCCCAGTTCCACGGCAAGAACCTGGTGATCTGCGGCGGCGGCGATTCGGCGCTGGACTGGGCGCTGGACCTGGTCGGCAAGGCCGAATCGGTGGTGTTGCTGCATCGTCGCGAAGAATTCCGCGCGGCGCCGGCTTCCGTCGCCAAGATGAAAGCCTTGTGCGAAGCCTACGAAATGCAGTTCCTGGTCGGCCAGGTCACCGGCCACGAAGCCAAGGACGGCAAGCTGAGCGAGATCAAGGTCACCGGCCCGGACGGCGTCACCCGCCGCCTGCCGCTGGACACCCTGCTGGTGTTCTTCGGCCTGTCGCCAAAACTCGGCCCAATCGCCGAATGGGGCCTGGATATCGAGCGCAAGCAGTTGAAAGTGGTCGATACCGAAAAGTTCGAAACCAATGTGCCGGGCATCTTTGCGGTGGGCGACATCAACACCTATCCGGGCAAGAAAAAACTGATCCTGTCGGGCTTCCATGAAGCCGCGCTGGCCGCATTCGGCGCTGCGCCCTACATTTTCCCGGACAAGAAGATCCACATGCAGTACACCACCACATCGCCGAAGCTGCACAAGATCCTGGGTGTGGAATCGCCAGTGTTCGATTAAGCAGCCCTGCCTGATTCAATAAAAGCCGTCCGAGGAGCAATTCTCGGACGGCTTTTTATCGTCGTTGCGGGCGGCCATGCGTCACGATGAGTCGCTTTCATGGAATTTTCACATCTTGCAATGAGTCGATTATGCATTATAATCAACTCATTTATTGAGTCGATAATGCAATGAAATCACCTCATCTTATCTGGCAAGATCCCGGTTGGCCAAAAATGCGCTATGACATTGCGCTGGTTGGCAAGGAAATCGCTCTCGCAAGACGCGCCCAGGGCGTGATCGAAGGAAAGCTGGCCGCACTGGGATTTGAGCAGCGCCAGGAACTGGCCGCGGAAGCCTGGAGCCAGGAGGCGGTTTCAACTGCCGCAATCGAAGGCGAGCGCCTGGATCTGCAGGCTGTCCGTTCATCCGTCGGCCGCAGGCTGGGCGTCGTTAACGGCGGAGGCCCGAACGCGCCACGGCATATCGACGGCCTGCTGGACATCATGGATGACGCCGTCAGCAATGCCTCCGCCCCGCTGAGCCACGAACGCCTCCAGGCCTGGCAAGCAGCATTGTTTCCCACCGGCTTTTCCGGCATGAGCAAGATCCGTGTCGGCGCTTACCGCGAACACGCTGAGCCCATGCAGATCGTCAGCGGGCGCATCGGCAGCGAGAATGTTCATTACGAAGCTCCTCCTTCCGCCCGCGTGCCGGCAGAAATGGAGCAACTGCTCAAATGGTTCAACAATAAGGCGGAAGCGGAGAGCCTCACCCAGGCTGCGCTCGCCCATCTGTGGTTCGAGACCGTCCACCCTTTCGAAGATGGCAATGGCCGTGTCGGCCGGGTCCTCGTCGATCTGGTGCTTGCGCGCGACACTGGCGAAGCCAGCCGCCTGATTCGCCTCTCTCAACGGCTGCTCGAAGAAAGAGAAGACTACTATCGTGAACTGGAACGCGCGCAGCATGGCTCCATGGATGTGACCAGCTGGGTCGTATGGTTCGTCGCGCAAGTCCGGGTCGCTTGCGAGCAGGCGTCTCTAGTGATTGACGAGTCGCTGGTGAAGGCGAGATTCTGGTTCGATCATCGCGACAAAGAACTCGCCCCGCGCCAGCGCAAGGCGCTCAATGCATTGCTGGATGCAGGACCCGGCGGCTTTGAAGGCGGGATGAGCACAAAGAAGTACGAAAACCTGACTGGCGCCTCGCGGGCCACATCTTCGCGCGACCTCATCGAACTGGAACAAATGAAACTGTTGCGCCAGGCGGGAGCCGGCCGGTCAACGCGCTACTACATCAATATCGAAGGATGGGAATCCTAGCAAGAGCGGCCCGTCAGCACTTCTTATTGCACAAACGTAAAAACGCCCGGGATGCAAATGCATCCCGGGCGTTTTTCATGCTACTTGCAGCACTGGATTACTGTGCTGCTACCGGAGCAGCTTCGCCGCCTTCTTCAGACTGGGCTGCCTTCATCGACAGCTTCAGACGGCCGCGGTCGTCGGTTTCGAGAACCTTGACGCGCACTTGCTGGCCTTCTTTCAGGTAGTCGGCGACTGCATTGACGCGCTCATTGGCGATCTGGCTGATGTGCAGCAAGCCGTCCTTGCCTGGCAACACTTGCACGATCGCGCCGAAGTCCAGCAGCTTCAAGACCGTACCTTCGTAGACCTTGCCGACTTCAACCGAAGCCGTCAGTTCTTCGATACGGCGCTTGGCTTCCTGGCCTGCAGCGGCATCTACCGAAGCGATAGTCACGACACCTTCGTCGCTGATATCGATCTGGGTGCCGGTTTCTTCGGTCAGGGCGCGGATCACTGCGCCGCCCTTGCCGATCACGTCGCGGATTTTTTCCGGATTGATCTTGATGGTGATCAGGCGCGGCGCGAAATCGGACAGCTCGGTTTTACCGTGCGGCACCGCTTCTTGCATTTTGCCGAGGATATGGATACGGCCTTCTTTGGCTTGCGCCAGAGCGACCTGCATGATTTCCTTGGTGATGCCCTGGATCTTGATATCCATCTGCAGGGCAGTGATGCCGTTGGCCGTACCGGCTACCTTGAAGTCCATGTCGCCCAGGTGATCTTCATCGCCCAGGATGTCGGTCAGGACGGCGAACTTGCTGCCTTCCTTGATCAGGCCCATGGCGATGCCGGCAACGTGCGCCTGCATCGGCACGCCGGCATCCATCAGCGCCAGGCAGCCGCCGCAGACCGAAGCCATCGACGACGAACCGTTGGATTCAGTGATTTCCGATACCAGGCGCACCGAGTAGCTGAAATCTTCCGGCGCCGGCAGTGCTGCCTGCAGTGCACGCTTGGCCAGGCGGCCATGGCCGATTTCGCGGCGCTTAGGCGTACCTACGCGGCCGGTTTCACCGGTAGCGAACGGTGGCATGTTGTAATGCAGCATGAAACGGTCCGAGTATTCGCCCATCAGCGCGTCGATCTTTTGCTCGTCGCGCGCAGTGCCTAGCGTGGCGACTACCAGCGCCTGGGTTTCGCCGCGGGTGAACAGTGCCGAACCGTGGGTACGCGGCAGGACGCCGGTACGGATCGTGATCGGGCGCACAGTGCGGGTATCGCGGCCGTCGATGCGTGGCTCGCCTTCCAGGATCTGCGAACGGACGATCTTGGCTTCCAGGTCAAACAGGATGCCGCTGACTTCGGATGAGTCAGGTGCGGTGCCGCCGATCGATGCAGCTTCAGCAGCCAATGCCGCGTTGACTTCCGCGGTAGCGTCTTTCAGCTTGGTGGTGCGGGCTTGCTTGTCTTTGGTCTGGTAGGCTTCACGCAGCTTGGCTTCGCCGAAATGCGCAACGCGGGCGATCAGCGCTTCATTCTTGGGCGCCGGGCTCCATTCGACTTCAGGCTTGCCGCCGTCGCGCACCAGTTCGTGGATGGCGTTGATGACTGCCTTCGATTGCTCATGGCCGAATACAACCGCGCCCAGCATGATTTCTTCCGACAATTGCTTGGCTTCAGACTCAACCATCAGCACCGCAGTTTCAGTACCGGCAACCACCAGGTCCATGGCCGACTTGGCCAGCTGCGAAGTGGTTGGATTCAACACGTACTGGCCGTCGATGTAGCCGACGCGCGCAGCGCCGACCGGGCCGGCGAAAGGAATGCCGGCAACCGACAGGGCAGCCGAGGCGCCGATCATTGCAGCGATGTCTGGATCGATTTCAGGATTGACCGACAGCACGTGGATGATGACTTGCACTTCGTTCAGGTAACCTTCCGGGAACAGCGGGCGGATCGGACGATCGATCAGGCGCGATGTCAGGGTTTCTTTTTCGGAAGGACGGCCTTCGCGCTTGAAGAAACCGCCTGGGATGCGGCCGGCTGCGTATGTCTTTTCAACGTAATCAACGGTCAATGGGAAAAAATCCTGACCTGGCTTGGCATCTTTGCGTGCCACCACGGTAGCCAGCACAACGGTATCTTCAATCGATACCAGCACTGCGCCGGAGGCTTGGCGAGCGATCTCGCCGGTTTCCAGCGTGACCTGGTGCTGACCATACTGGAATGTCTTCGTAACTTTATTAAACACAATATATCCCTCTCATCAGTTGGGGACAGAGTAATTCGCCGCAAGCTGACGCTTGCGACTCTTAAACTCTTCCCGCAATTGTTTATTTGCCGACAGATTTTCAGGCGCTGTCGTTCACCTCACCACAGACGATTCATCGCTGGCTGCTGCCAATGAATTGCCGTCTCCTTGCCTAGTACCAACCTCTTGAAACTTGTGCAGATAAGCCGCAAAGAAGCTGCTGCCAAAAGCAAAAATGCCCGCATCAGAAACTGATACAGGCATTTTTTTCAACTTATCGACGGACCAAGGACATCGTCACGAAATATCGAAACAGGATGCCGCTGAAAATACCAGAGGCCGACGATGAGCCGCGCACTACGATTACTTACGCAAGCCGAGTTTTTCGATCAGCGAGCGGTAACGGTTCAGATCCTTACCCTTGAGGTAGGACAGCAGGCTTTTACGACGGTTAACCATCATGATCAGGCCGCGGCGGGAATGGTGATCCTTGGCGTGGGCTTTGAAGTGACCGTTCAGGTCGTTGATACGGGCTGTCAGCAGCGCAACTTGCACTTCCGGGGAGCCGGTGTCGTTTTGACCGCGCGCATTATCAGTGATAATAGCGGCCTTGGCTGTTTTTTCGATAGTCATGCTTTACCTTTCACAAGCGGTGTACAGAGTACGTAACCCTATGCACCGTGAACAAACAATTAAAAAATCCGGTCAAACTTGACCAGACGCGCAGTATATAGCAAAAATCCTGCGGATTCAAATACTTAGCGTCGCACCAACAACAATTTATCTGGGAGTATCACCATGAAGCAACCCTTTCCCCTCCTCCTGGCCGGTTTGCTGCTGGGCCTCGGCGGCTGCGCCTCGCTGCTGGCGCCGCCGGTCAATCCCGGCGAACCCGAGGCGCAAGTCCTGGCGCGCCTGGGAAGGCCGACCGGATCTTATCAAGACGGCAATGATGTATTATTGGAATATTCGCGCGGCCCGTTCGGCCAGGCGACATACATGGCGAAAATCGGCCCGGACCATCGATTGATTTCTTACGAGCAAGTACTGACCCTGGAAAAATTCGCTACCATCAAGGTTAACCAGTTCAACCAGGCCGACGTCCTGCGCACCATCGGCAAACCGTACGAAACCATCTATTACGACCGGGTCAAGCTGAACGGCTGGAATTACTCTTACAAGGAAGCCGGCGTCTGGAACTCGCAGATGACCGTGTACTTCGACGACAGCGGCATCGTGCGCAAGCTCGAAAACGGCCCCGATCCGCGTTATGAGCATTCCCGCTTCGGCCGGTAAATTTCAAAAAAGGCGACTGCATGATCAAATTTCCCGAGCGGCAACGGATCCAGGCCATGCTGGCCGGCACCCTGCAGGAATGGTTCAAGCAGCGCTGCGGCAGCAAGGGCGCGGCGCTGGCCTTCTACACCCTGTTTTCGATGGCGCCGATGCTGATCCTGGTGATCGCGATTGCCGGCGCGGTATTCGGCGAACAGGCGGCGCGCGGCGAGATTGTAGGCCAGCTCTCCGGCTTGATCGGTTCGACCGGCGCCGACGCCATCCAGCTGCTGCTGGCGGCGGCCCACAGCAACCGTTCGGGGCCGCTGGCGGCGCTGATCGCGGTGGCGGTGCTGCTGGTCGGCGCCACCACCGTATTCTCCGAACTGAAGGATAGCCTGGACGAGATCTGGTACGTGCCCGTCACCCGCCACTCCGGTTTCGTGGGCCTGGTCCGCACCCGGCTGCTGTCGTTCGGGTTGATACTGGTGCTGGCCTTCCTGCTGCTCACCTCGCTGGTGGTGAGCGCGGCGCTGGCGCTGCTGGCCAAATACCTGGGCGGCATGTGGATCAGCGTGACGGTGGTTGTCTCGCCGCTGTCGCAACTGTTTTCGTTTGCCGTGATCGCCAGCCTGTTCGCCTCGATCTACAAGATGCTGCCGCAGGTCAAACTGCCGTGGCGCGATGTCTGGATAGGCTCGATCGGCACCGCCGCCCTGTTCGTGCTGGGCAAATACCTGATCGGCATCTACCTTGGCAACAGCGGCGTCGCCTCCAGCTATGGCGCGGCCGGCTCGGTGATCGCGCTGCTGCTGTGGATTTACTATTCGGCGCAGATTTTTTTCTTCGGCGCCCAGTTTACGCGCCAGTACGCGCTGTTTTTCGGCAGCCTGCAAAACAAGGAAGCCGGCCATCTCGCGACGCCGGCTTCCTGATTCCCTGCACATCAGGCGCTTAGTCCTGGTACGGCTCCAGCCCGCGCTCTGACAGGCGCAGGATGCGGCCGCAGCGGCGCGCCAGTTCGATGTCATGGGTCACGATCACGAATGCCGTGCCGAGGGTCTGCGACAGTTCCAGCATCAGGTTGAACGTCATCTGCGCCGTAGCCCGGTCCAGGTTGCCGGTCGGCTCGTCGGCCAGCACGCAGGCCGGCCGGGTCACCAGCGCCCGCGCCAGCGCCACCCGCTGGCGCTCGCCGCCGGACAGTTCGCCCGGCACATGGATCACCCGCTCGGCCAAACCGACCCGCGCCAGGATCTCGCGCGCCTGCTGCTGCGCATCGCTGCGCTTGAGGCGGCGGATCATCAACGGCATGGCGACGTTATCCAGCGCGGAAAACTCCGGCAGCAGATGATGGAACTGGTAAACAAAACCCAGTGCGTTATTGCGCAAGTCGCCGCGCGTCTTTTCGCCCAGCGTCGTAAAGTCCTTGCCCAGCAGGCTGACATTGCCGGCGGTCGGCGCATCGAGGCCGCCCAGCAGGTGCAGCAGGGTTGACTTGCCGGAGCCGGAAGCGCCGACGATGGCGACCTGCTCGCCCTTGGCGACATCGATATCGATACCGTTCAAGACCTTGACCGAGTAGCTGCCCTGGGTAAAGGTCTTGCCCAGGTTGCGGCAGGAAAGGACGATGGAATTATTTGTATTATTCATAACGCAATGCCTCAGCAGGTTTCACCCGGGCGGCCCACCAGCTCGGATACAGGGTGGCCAGGAAAGCCAGCACCACGGCGACCCCGCCTATGGTCCAGACATCCGGCCAGCGCAGGTCTGACGGCAATTCGGTGATCACGTACACGCTCTTGGGCAGGAACTGCACATGCAGCATGCGTTCGATGAACGGCACGATCACGTCGATATTCAGGGCCACCAGCACCCCGCCGCCGACGCCGATGGCGGTGCCGACCAGGCCCACAAGTGCGCCCTGGATCATGAAGATCTTCATGATCGAGCCCGGCGACGCGCCCAGGGTGCGCAGGATCGCAATGTCAGCCTGCTTGTCGGTCACCGTCATCACCAGGGTCGACACCAGATTGAAGGCGGCCACCGCGATGATCAGGGTCAGGATGATGAACATCATGCGTTTTTCGGTCTTGACCGCGGCGAACCAGTTGCTGTTCTGCTGGGTCCAGTCGCGCAGGTACAGGTTGGGCGGCAGCGTGGTCGCCAGCTGCTGCACGATCTGCGGCGCCTGCAGCATGTCGGTGACCTTCAGGCGCACGCCGGACGGCGAATCCTGGCGGAACATCTTTTCCGCATCTTCCAGGTGGATGAAGGCCAGGGTCGAATCGTATTCAAAATGGCCGGCCTCGAAAATCCCGGCTACTGTGAACTGGCGCAGGCGCGGAATCACGCCGGCCGGGGTCACCTGCCCTTGCGCCGCCATCAGCGTCACCTTGTCGCCGACGCCGACGCTCAAAGCGTGCGCCAGTTCTATGCCCAGCACAATATTGAATTCGCCCGGCTTGAGGTCATTGAAGCTGCCGCGCTTGACCTTGCTGGCCACGTCCGACACCTTCGGCTCTTCGGCTGGCAGCACGCCCCGCACCGCGACGCCGCGCAACACGCTGTCGCGCACCAGCATGGCCTGCGCATCGACATAGGGCGCCGCGCCTATCACTTCCTTGTTCTTGAATGCTTGCTGGGCGACCTCTTCCCAGTTCGGCATGGAGCCGGAAGCGTCGAACACTTCGATATGGGCCAGCACCGACAGCATGCGGTCGCGCACGTCTTTCTGGAAGCCGTTCATCACGGACAGCACCACGATCAGCGCCGCCACGCCGAGGGCGATGCCGGCCATCGAAATGAGCGAGATGAAGGAAATAAAACTGTTGCGGCCGCTGCGCTTGCCCGCACGGGTATAGCGGATGCCGACCAGCCACTCAAACGGTAAATTTTTTAAGATGCTCAAACGAGGCTCCCGAAATCAGCCCGCAGTTTGCCATAAATTGGCAAACTCACGGAGCTTTCCCGCTGATTCTGATCCAGGCAACGGGTTATCGTTCAGTCAAAATCGAGGCGGCGCCGCCAATTACCAAAACGAAATATACTATTCGGCATACGGCCGTATCCGTAAAATACCCAACCTGAACAGGATTGCATGATGAAAAAATTCTTCGCCCTCTGCCTGGGACTGCTATTGGCGCAGGCGGTAGCCGCCGCCCCGCTGCCCTACGATGAAAAGGCCGACGCCAAGGCCGACCTGAGCCAGGCGTTGAGCCAGGCCCAGGCCAGCCACAAGCAGGTGATCCTGGTGTTCGGCGCCAACTGGTGCACCGATTGCCGCGAACTGGACAAGGCGATCCATGGCAAAAGCGCATCGCTGATCGACGGCAAATTTGTGCTGGTGAAAATCGACGTCGGCAATTTCGACAAGAATCTCGACATTGCCCAGTCTTACGGCAACCCGATCAAGAAGGGGATTCCAGCCGCCGTGCTGCTCAGCCCGGACAACAAGATCCTGTACTCGACCAAGGCCGGCGAGCTGGCCGATGCCCGCCGCATGGGCGAGAACGGCATCTATGACTTCTTCAATAAAGAGATCGTAAAACGGCAAGGCAGCTAAGCTCGCGCCCAGCTGCCCCTCATTCCCCACAAGCCGGACTGCGCCGTTATTTCGGCGCCAGCCGGATCCCGCCGTCGAGGCGGATCACTTCGCCGTTCAGGTAGACCGTCTCGACGATGGTCTTCACCAGCGCCGAGAATTCGGCCGGCTTGCCCAGCCGCGGCGGGAACGGCACCATTTTTCCGAGCGCCTCCTGCACCTCTTCCGGCATGCCGAGCAGCATCGGGGTTTCCATGATGCCGGGCGCAATCGTCATCACGCGGATGCCGTGGCGCGACAGTTCGCGCGCCGCCGGCAAGGTCAAGGCCACCACCCCGCCCTTGGACGAAGCATAGGCAGCCTGGCCGATCTGGCCGTCAAAGGCGGCCACCGAAGCCGTATTGATGATCACGCCGCGCTCGCCGTCGGCATTCGGCTCGCCCTTGCTCATCGCATCCGCGGCCAGCCGCATCATGTTGAACGTGCCGATCAGGTTGATCTGGATCACCCGCGCAAAATCTTCCAGGGCATGCGGCCCTTCCTTGCCGACGATGCGCTTGGCCGGCGCCACGCCTGCGCAGCTGACCAGGCCGTGCAAGCCGCCGAACACGGTGAGCGCCGTGCTGACAGCTTCCGCGGCGCTGGCTTCGCTGCACACATCGGTCGCCACGAAACGGGCGTTGGCGCCCAGCTGCGTCGCCAGCGCGGCGCCGGCTTCCTGGTTGATGTCGGCGATCACCACCTTGGCGCCGCCCTGCACCAGCATGGCGGCGGTAGCCGCACCCAGGCCGGAACCGCCGCCGCTGATCAGGAATACGTTATTTTCGATTTGCATGGTTTTCTCTTCTTTTCTTCTTTAGATTTTAGCCTTGGCGATTTCCTGGTTGCGCAAGATGAAGCGCTGCAGTTTGCCGCTCGGCGTTTTGGGCAGTACAGTTAAAAATTCGATTTCGCGCGGATAGGAATGCGCCGCCAGCCGATGCTTGACGTATTGCTGCAGCTCGGCCACCAGTTCCGCGCTGGCCTGGTAGTCCTTGCTTAAGACGACAAAAGCCTTGACCAGTTCAGTGCGCTCGGGATCGGGCTTGCCGACCACCGCCGCTTCCACTACCGCCGCGTGCTCCAGCAATGCGCTTTCGACATCGAAAGGCCCGATGCGGTAACCGGAAGAGGTAATGATATCGTCGCCGCGCCCGATAAAGCTGATGCTGCCATCCTGGTTTTTCTCGACCGTATCGCCGGTGACGTAATAGCGGCCCTCGTTATCGGCGGCATCCTGCTGCCAATAACCCTGGAACCAGTACACCGGGGAATGCCGGCGGTCCACCGCCAGCACGCCTGGCTGGCCCACTCCCAGTTCGTTTTCATCGTCGTCCAGCACTGCCAGCCGGTAACCGGGCATGGCGAGGCCGGCCGAACCCATGTGCACTTCGTGCCGCAAGCCATGGTGGTTGCACAGCACCATGCCGGTTTCGGTCTGCCCATAGTGGTCGTTGATCGGACAGGCAAGGTGTTCGCCGAACCAGCGGATCACTTCGGGATTCAGCGGTTCCCCAGCGCTGCTGACAACGCGCAGCCGGCCCTTGGCCGGCGCCGCCGCTTCGGCGCCGCCGGCGATCAGCAGCCGGTACGCGGTGGGCGAACCGGCGAGATTGGTAATCTTGTATTTGTCGATGATGCGGTAGGTGCTTTCTACCGTGAACGAACCCTCATAGAAGGTAATCGCGTGCCCCATCAGCATCGGCCCCGTCACGCAGTAGTACAAGCCATAGGCCCAGCCGGGATCGGCGATATTCCAGAAAGCGTCTTCCGGCTGCACATCCATCGCGTAGCGGGTGTAGACGTAGAACGCCAGCATCGCCCGCAGCGGCACCGCAACGCCTTTGGCCGGCCCGGTGGTGCCGGAGGTGAACAGCATGATGAAAGCGTCGTCAGCCTTGCGCATCACCGGCGCAAACTCGGCCGGCTGGCGCGCCATCTCGGCCCGGAAATTGAAATCGCCGGCCGCCGTTTCATCGGCTACGGTCATGATGGGCGGGCAATCCGGCACTTCCTCCAGCTTATGGCGGTTATCGGCGTCGGTCACGATCAGCTTGGCTTCGCTGGCGGCCACCCGGTATTCAATCGATTTCGAGCCGAAAGCGGTAAACAAGGGCTGGTATACCGCGCCGGCACGCCAGGTGCCGAGGATCGCAACCAGCAGTTCCGGCGTGCGCGGCAGCAATCCGGCGACGCGGTCGCCGGGCTGGACGCCCCGTTCTTTCAGGAAATTGGCAAAACGACCCGACAATTCCTTGAGCTGGGCGAAGGTATAGCTGGCGCTGCGGCCATCCTTGCCTTCCCACAGCAACGCGATGCGGCCCGGCACGGCATGGCGATCGCAGCACTCGACACAGGCGTTGATGCCGCTCTGCAGGCTGCCGGACAGTTCGGCGGCAATGCTGTCGACATTGAAATCCGCATAAAACTTGGCATATTCAGGAATGCTGGCGTGCGCAGTTGCAGCATCGCCTGGAAAAGCAGATGGCATGAGTGTTCTCCTCTAACCTAAAATGGCAGGCTTAATCGGCTCTTGTTGTTGTCAGAAATAGAATTGCTGCAATCAAGTCTAGAATATTTAGTGGCTGGCAGCCATGTCAAAAGCGATCAGCGGGTTTGATCGGAATTGCAATACTGAGGCAAATGGACTTATGGAAGAGTGGGAAAAGGGTACGATCGCCATCAGCTTCGTCGATGAAGCGCTGCACAGCATGCGCCAGCGCGGCATGGATACCGAATCGCTGCTGCTCGAGGCCGGCATCGCGCCGCGCTGGCTGCACGAACCGCACGCCCGGGTCGCCGCCGCCAACTACGGCCGGCTGTGGTACCTGATCGCGCATGCCATGGACGATGAATTCTTCGGCATGGACAGCCATCCGATGCGGGTCGGCAGCTTCAACATGCTGTGCCGCAGCGCCCTGCACAGCGCCAATCTCGGCAAGGCCCTTGAACGCATGCTGGTTTTCCTGCGTCTGGTGCTGGACGACATGTCAGCCACCCTCACCGAACAAGACGGCCTGGCGCGCATCGCCATCAGCGACAGCGGCCACCCGCGCCGCATGTTCGCCTACGGCACCTTCCTGATGATCGTGCACGGCATCGGCAGCTGGCTGATCGGACGCCGCATCCAGCTGCTGTCGGCGGACTTCCGCTGCGAGGAACCGCTGGCCAGCCTGGACTACAAGATCCGCTTTTGCGACCAGGCGCGTTTCAGCCAGCCGCAAACCAGCATCACCTTTGACGCCGCCTGCCTGGCTTTGCCGATCGTGCAGAACCAGCGCACGCTGCAGCCTTTCCTGCGCGAAGCGCCCGGCAACCTGCTGGTGAAATACAGCAACCACGACAGCCTGGCGGCGACCATCCGCCGCCGGCTGCGCCAGCTGCCGCTGACGGAATGGTCGGATTTCGACAGCCTGTCGAGACAGCTGAACACGCCGGCTTCGACCCTGCGCCGCAAGCTTAGCCAGGAGGGGCAATCGTACCAGGCGATCAAGGACAACCTGCGGCGCGACCTGGCGATCAATTACCTGAGCGGCTCAGCCAGGAGCATAGAAGAGATAGCCATCAGCCTTGGTTTTGCCGATTCCAGCGCCTTCCACCGAGCCTTCAAGAAATGGACAGGAAGCAGCCCCGGCGAGCACCGGCGCGCCTTGTCAGAGGCCTAGCTCATTTACGCTTGACCGGGGTGAACACCCTGCCGTGTATCGCCGACAGAATCGCCTCCACCGCCGGATGCTTGATCTTGCGCTCATTCGACACCGCATAGAACTGCTCATGCACCTGGTCCAGCTCGCCGATCAGCACCGCGCCGAACTGTTCCTCGACGTCTACGGCGAGCGCCGACGGCGCCGGAAACAGGCCCAGGCCGTTGCGGCCGAAGGTGTTCAGCAACGCATTGTCATCGAATTCGCCGACCACGTCCGGCCGCAGTTCATGCGTCTCGAACCAATGGTCGATGCGGCCGCGGATCACGTTGTTGCGGGTCGGCAGCAGCAAGGGCGCGCCGCTCAGGCTGGCCGGGAATCCTGCGCGGTAACGCTTGGCCAGCTCCTTGCTGCCAAACAGCGCGATGTCGCTTTCGCCGAGCAGATGGCTGAACACACGTAATGCCGCGCCGGACGGCGCCGGCCGGTCAGTCAGCACCACATCCAGTTTGTGCATGGTGAGGTCGCCCAGCAGCGACTCGAACTTGTCCTCGAAACACACCAGCTTGACCCGTTGCGGCAGGCGCAGCGCGGCTTCCAGCAGGCGCGACGAGATCAGTTTCGGCAGCGAATCCGAAATGCCGACCGCCAGCCGCAAGGTAGGTTCGTCTTCGACGGCGGCAAGCGCCTCCTGCATCTGTTCGCCCAGCAGGAAGATCTGGTCGGCGTAGCCCAGCGCCAGGCGTCCCGCTTCGGTCAATACCAGCCGCCGCCCCTGCGGCGCCAGCAGCGACTTTCCTATCGCCTGCTCCAGCAGCGACAGCTGGGCGCTGACGGTTTGCACCGCCAGTCCCAGCCGTTCGGCGGCGCGCGTGACGCTGCCCTCCTTGGCCACCACCCAGAAATAATGCAGGTGGCGGAAATTCAGTCCCGATGTCTTCATTGTTCCGTTTTTCCGAAGTAATTCTTCGATTATCTTCGCTTTTTAAGTTCATGTCGCGGCTATATGATGATTTCTCCTGAAACGAACTGGAGTCTTTGATGAAACCGACTATCGCCATCGTCGCTACCAAAGGTGTAAAACTCAGCCGCAGGCTGCGCGAGTACGTTATCCGTCGCTTGAGCCTGGCGCTCGACAGGAGGCAATACAGCATCCAGGCAATGAAAGTGCGCATCAGCGACCAGAACGGCCCCAAGGGCGGCATCGACAAGCATTGCCAGATCCAGCTGACCTTGCCCGGCCTGCCGACCGTGGTGATCACCGAAAAAGGAAACGATGTCGCGGCCATGGTCGACCAGGCCGCGCATCGCGCCGCACAAGCCATCGACCGCCTGCTGTCGCGCGCCAAATCGATCCGGCATACCAGATACACGGTGCCGGTCAGCGAACCAGCTCTTATCTAATTTGACGAAAGACCATCATGAACAACCGTTACAACACTCTCAGAAACAGCAGCGCCAGGCATGCCGCCACCACGGTGATGGACGGCGCTGCGCGCAAGGTCCTGCGCAACACCTACCTGCTGCTGTCGCTGTGCCTGGGCTTCAGCGCCATCGTCGCCGGCGCCTCGATAGCGTTCAGCCTGCCCGCGCCCGGCATCATCATTACCCTGATCGGCTATTTCGGCTTGCTGTTCCTGGTGACCAAATACCGTGACCAGGGGCTCGGCGTGGGGCTGGTGTTCGCCCTGACCGGCTTCATGGGCTACACCCTGGGACCGATCGTCAGCCATTACCTGAGCCTGCCTAACGGCGGCTTGACGGTGATGATGGCGCTGGCCGGCACCGCCGTCATTTTCCTGGGGATGTCCGCCTACGCGCTGGTCACCAAGCGCGACCTGTCCTTCATGGGCGGCATGCTGACGGTTGGCGTGCTGGTGGCTTTCGTGGCCGGACTGGCAGCGATCTTCTTCAGCATCCCGGCCTTGTCGCTGACCGTATCCGCGGTGTTCGTGCTGCTGATGTCGGGCATGATCCTGTTTGAAACCAACAATATCGTGCGCGGCGGCGAGACCAATTATGTGATGGCTACCGTCAGCCTGTTCGTCTCGATTTTCAACCTGTTCACCAGCCTGCTGCAGCTGCTGGGATTCGCCAACAAAGAATGACGTCCGCAGGCAGGGTCGGCATGACCTGCCTGGCTTACGTTTGAATATTATGGAGAGTGCCTATGTATTGCCCCGTATGTAAAGACAAGGAGCTCGTCATGAGCGAGCGCCAGAGCATCGAAATCGATTATTGTCCCGGCTGCCGCGGTGTCTGGCTGGACCGCGGCGAACTGGACAAGATCATCCAGCAATCGACGCATGAACTGGCAAGCGCCAGGGTGCAGCCGGCAGCTCCGGTCCGGCATCAGCCCGAATATCGTCAGGAGCAGCACGGATCGCAGTACAGCGATTACCGCCGGCCGAAGAAGAAAGAGAGTTTCTGGCAAGAGCTGTTCGACTGACAGCATTGCAGGTATTGCATTGAGCGGGGGACAGGATCAAGCATCCTGTCCCCCGTCAGCTTATGCTCCCTGCTTGGCAGAGATCGCGTTCGCCACCACCAGCGCCGTCATGTTGACCACCCGCCGCACAGTCGCCGACGGATTCAGGATGTGCACCGGCGCCGCGGCGCCCAGCAATACCGGCCCCACTGTAACGCCCTGGCCGCCGGTCATCTTCAGCACATTGAACAGGATATTGGCGGCGTCCAGGTTCGGCGTCACCAGCACATTGGCATCGCCGCTGAGCGTGGATTTCGGCAGGAACTGCGCCCTCACCTCCGCGCTCAAGGCTGCATCGCCGTGCATCTCGCCATCGGCTTCGACGTCCGGCATGCGCTTGACGAACAGGTCGCGCGCGGCGCGCATTTTCTTGGCCGACGGCCGCGTGCTGGAACCGAACATCGAATGCGACAGGAACGCCACCTTGGGCGGCACGCCGAAACGCCGCACCTCTTCCACCGCCATCGCCGCGATATCGGCCAGCTGCTCGGCGTCCGGATCGTCGTTGACGAAAGTGTCGGCGATGAACAAGGTGTGCTTGTCCAGCACCAGGCCGTTCATGGTAGCGAAGCACTTGGCGCCGTCACGCAGGCCGATGATGTCGCTCACATGTTCCAGGTGGTTGTCGAAACGCCCGACCAGGCCGCACAGCATGCCGTCGGCGTCGCCCAGCTTGACCAGCAGCGAGGCGATGGTGGTGTTCGAACGGCGCAGCGTCGATTTCGCCATCTCCGGCGTAACGCCGTCGCGCGCCTTGATCTCGTGGTAGGTTTCCCAGTACTGGCGGAAACGCACATCGTCTTCCGGATTGATCAGCTCGAAATCGCGCCCTGCCTGCAAACGCAAGCCGGCGCGCTTGATGCGTGCCTCGATCACCGCCGGACGGCCGATCAGGATCGGCCGCACCAGCTTTTCTTCGAGCGCGATCTGCACCGCGCGCAATACGCGCTCATCCTCGCCCTCAGCGTAGACGATACGCTGCGGCTCGCCGCGCGCCGCGACGAACACCGGACGCATGAACATGCCGGTATGGCTGACGAAACGCATCAGCGACTGGCGATAAGCCTCCATGTCCTTGATCGGACGCGTCGCCACGCCCGACTCTTCGGCGGCGCGGGCGACCGCAGGCGCGATACGCAGGATCAGGCGTGAATCGAACGGCTTCGGGATGAGGTATTCAGGACCGAAATGCAGTTCCTGGCCGGCATAGGCGGAAGCCACTTCTTCGCTGATCTCGGCCTTGGTCAGGTCGGCGATCTCGCGCACGCAGGCGACCTTCATCGCTTCCGTGATGCTGGTGGCGCCGCAATCGAGCGCGCCGCGGAAAATATAAGGGAAGCACAAAACGTTGTTGACCTGGTTCGGATAGTCCGAACGGCCGGTGGCGATGATGCAGTCCGGCCGCGCTTCCAGCGCCAGCTCCGGGCGGATTTCCGGTTCCGGGTTGGCCAATGCCAGGATGATGGGCTGCGAACCCATGGCCCTGACCATGTCCTGGGTCAGCACGCCGGGCGCCGAGCAGCCGAGGAACACATCGGCGCCGACAATCGCGTCGGCCAGGGTGCGGGCATTGGTGGTTTGCTGATAGCGTTGCTTGGACACATCCAGCTTGTCTTCGCGCTTGTCATGGATCACGCCGCGCGAGTCGCAGACAAAAATGTTTTCACGCTTGACGCCCAGCTCGACCATCAGGTCGAGGCAGGCAATCGCCGCCGCGCCGGCGCCGGAAGCCACCAGCTTGACTTCGCCGATCTTTTTGTTGACCAGCTCCAGGCCGTTCAGCAAGGCTGCCGAGGAAATGATCGCGGTGCCGTGCTGGTCGTCGTGGAAGACCGGGATCTTCATGCGTTCGCGCAGCTTCTTCTCGATATAGAAACATTCCGGCGCCTTGATGTCTTCCAGGTTGATGCCGCCCAGCGTCGGCTCCAGCGCGGCGATGATCTCGACCAGCTTGTCCGGGTCGCGCTCGGCCAGTTCGATGTCGAACACGTCGATGCCGGCAAAATTGTGGAACAGGCAGCCCTTGCCTTCCATGACCGGCTTGCCGGCCAGCGGCCCGATGTCGCCCAGGCCCAGCACCGCGGTGCCGTTGGTGACCACGCCCACCAGGTTGGCGCGCGAGGTGTATTCCACCGCCATCTCTGGATCTTCGTGGATCGCCAGGCAGGCATAGGCGACGCCGGGCGAATACGCCAGCGACAGGTCGCGCTGGTTCGACAGGGGCTTGGTCGGCACCACGGCGATCTTGCCGCGCGTCGGGCTGCGATGGTACTCGAGCGCAGCGTCGCGCAGGGCCTGCTCGGCCGCAGAAAGAGTGGTAGGGGTGCTCATTGATGGTCTCCTGGGTACGCTAATGAAAATTCGGTGGCAGCGACATTATCACAATGTCTATCGATGCGGTTTCCCGGCGACCGATATCTCTGCTGGGGAAGATGCTTTTTGGAAAGGGAAATTATCCCGTGGGATCGTGGTTTGAATTGTGCGGCTCATGACAAATGGTAGACGAATCCCGGGCAACTTGCAGCGTTACCGCGAAAAATACCAGCCTAACTTATTCCGCAGTGCCGCATAAAAAAAGCCCGCGCATGCGGGCTTGCCATCGGAAGATTACTGCCATCATGCCAATGTCAGGCTGCGACGCTGCTTTCCAGCGGCTGCTGTATCAGCAGCGTCTCATAACTCCAGCGCGTCCAGCTCGAAGCCACGCCCAGCCGCGCGGTATTGGGACGGATCTTCGGTTTGTGGATCGCAACCCGGATTTCATCCAGCATGGGGAATTCGCGGAACGACAGGCTGGCGACTTCCGACGCCAGCGTCTCCAGCAGGCGGGTGTGCGGCTTGGCCTGCAGGAAAGCAGTCACCACGCCGCAGTAATGATCGTAGTCGATCACCGAAGCGGCGTCGTCATCGTGCTGGCCGCCGCCGGTGCGGTAGGACAGCTCGATATCCAGCTCCACCGGCTGCGGCTTTTCATGCTCATGCGGATGCAGGCCGATGCGCGTGATCGTCGACAAGGCTTCGACGAAGATCTGCCAGCGGACGCCGCTAGCGATGTTTTCATTCTTCATCGGAGATACTCCTGGCAAGCGTCGAGCAGGATACGGCCGAAATAGTCAGCGAAGCTGCGCCGGATGACCAGTTCATACGCATCGTCGGCCAGCGGCCGCAGCAAGACGCCGGCCTTGAAGAAATGACTCTGGGCGCATTGGCCAAGCGTGAACACAGCCGGATGAAAATCCAGCGGACACCCCTTCTGCAGCACCTCGCGCGCCTTCGTTCCGCTGAGCACCAGGCTGGTGTTGCCGCTGCTGACATCCACCACGGAAGCAAACTCTCCCGCCAGCGCGCCGGCCAGGTCGGTGCACAGCGCCGGCAGGCGCGGCTGCTTCGACTGGATCAGCCATTCGTTGGGCGCCAGCCAGTAGATGGTGAACTGTTCGCTGTCGCTTACCGTGTTCGGCTGCAGCGGCAAAACCGCGCCTGTGAGGCTTTTGACAGCTTTCTGCAATACCGTGGATTCCGCCCCGCCCTTGAGGTTGATCAATTCAAGGAAGGGTTTCTCCTCCATGCTGACGGCTGCGTTGGCGCCCGCCGCAAGCGGCGCCAGCATTTGCGTCAGTTCGGTGAACGGCGATTCCTGCTGCACCTGGAAAAGCTGGGTTTCATTCAACATGTTGACGGACTCCTTCTGCATCGTAAAACACCAGGCTGCTGATCTTGGCCGCGAGATTGCGTCCGTTCGCCAGCGGAATGCTGACTTCCTGCCCCATCTTGCCGAGGCCGCCCTTGATCAGCGCGAATGCAATCGAGCGCTGCAGGATCGGGCTGAAATAGCTGGACGTCACGTGCCCTATCATGTCGGCCACCGGTTCATTGCTCGGCTCCGCCAGGATCTGGCTGCCTTCGGGCAAGACAACATCCTTGTCATCGCTCAGCAGTCCGACCAGCTGCTTGCGGTCGCCGCGCGCGGTATCGGAACGGATCAGCGAACGCTTGCCGAGGAAATCCTTGGATTTGGCGACCAGGCCGCCCATGCCGAGGTCGAATGGCGTCACCGAGCCATCGGTATCCTGGCCGACGATGATGTAGCCCTTCTCTGCCCGCAGCACGTGCATGGTCTCGGTGCCGTAAGGCGTGATATCGAATTCCTGGCCGGCTTCGATGATCGCATCCCAGATCGCGCGCCCCATGTTGGCCGGCACGTTGACCTCATACGACAGTTCGCCGGAAAAGCTGATGCGCATGATGCGGGTGAACACGCTGTTGATGCTGCCTTCGCGGAACGACATGAACGGGAATTTCTCGTTCGAGAAATCAATGTCCTTGCACACTTTCTGCAGCACGCGCCGGGCATTCGGCCCCACCACCGCAAACGTCGCGAAGTGGTCGGTCACGGAAGTCAGGTTGACCTTCAGGTGCGGCCATTCGGTCTGCAGCCAACGCTCCATCCAATCCAGCACGCGCGCCGCGCCGCCGGTCGTGGTGCTCATCAGGAAATGCTGTTCGCCCAGGCGCACCGTGACGCCGTCGTCGAACACCATGCCGTTTTCATCCAGCATCAGGCCGTAGCGGCATTTGCCGACTTCCAGCTTGTTCCACGGATTGGTGTAGATCCAGTTCAGCAAGGTCACCGCATCCGGCCCCTGCACATCGATCTTGCCCAGGGTCGAAGCATCCAGGATGCCGACGCTGTTGCGCGCCGCCAGGCATTCGCGCGCCACCGCGGCGTGCAGGTCTTCCTTGCCGCGCGGGTAATACCATGGCCGTTTCCAGTTGCCGACATCTTCAAACAAGGCGCCCTGCTCCTGGTGCCAGGGATGGATGCAGGTCTTGCGGATCGGCGTCAGGAACTCGCCCAGTTCGCGCCCGGCCACGGTGCCGAAGGTCACCGGCGTGTAATTCGGGCGGAAGGTGGTGGTGCCGGTTTCCGGGATGGTCTTGCCCAGCACTTCAGCCAGGATCGCCATGCCGTTGATATTGCCGAGCTTGCCCTGGTCGGTGCCGAAGCCGAGCGCGGTGTACCGCTTGACGTGTTCCACCGAGTGGTAGCCCTCGCGCGCCGCCAGGTAGATGTCCGCCGCCGAAACGTCGTTCTGGTAATCGACGAACTGCTTGGGGCCGCGCCCCACCTGCTTGCGGTCGCCCACCAGCCACAAGGGCAAGATGGCGGCTTCGGACAGCTCAGCCACTTTCCAGTTAGGCAGCGCCACCGGCTTCAGGCCGGCTGCAAGGATCGCTTGCCGGGCCGCCAGAGCGCCGTCGCGCAAGGCGCCGCCGAGGCTGAAATCGCCGTTGGCGGCGCCCGCGCTGGTTTCCTTTTGCATCGCCGAGCCCGGCACAAAACAGGCCTTCTCGTTACTCCAATGGGCCTTGCCGCCGGACTGGGCAAACAGGTGGATCACCGGATTCCAGCCGCCCGACACGCCCAGCAGGTCGCAGGAAACCGAGGTGATGAACTGTCCCGGCACACCATCCTGGTGACGCGCCACCTCCACCAGCTTGACATGGCGGCCGCCGCTGGCAGCCACCACCACGGCGTCGTTGATGATGTTGACGCCATGCCGCCTGGCGGCAGCCGGCAAGCTGCTGCTGCCAGCCGGGCGCGGATCGACCACGGTCACTTCGGCGCCGTTGGCCTTCAGGTCCAGCGCGGTCTGGTAAGCATCGTCGTTATTGGTGAAGATCACTGCCTTGCGCCCCGGCAGCACGCCATAGCGGTGGATATAGGTCGATACCGCCGACGCCAGCATGATGCCTGGCAGGTCGTTGTTGCCAAACACGATCGGCCGCTCATGGGCGCCGGTAGCCAGTATCACGTGCTTGGCGCGCACTTTCCACAGGCGCTCGCGCACCGGGCCGCGCGCCGCCAGCGGCAAATGCTCGCTCAGGCGCTGGGTCACGGTCAGCAGGTTGTGGTCCTGGTAGCCGAATACCGTGCTGCGCGACAAGATCGTCACTTCCGGCAAACGCCTCAGGTCGGCGCTGATCTTTGCCACCCACTCGGCGGCAGGCAAACCGTCGATCACGGCCGGCCCGGACAGCAGGCTGCCGCCCAGTTCCGACTGGTCGTCGACCAGCACCACCCGCGCGCCAGAGCTGGCAGCCACCCATGCCGCCGCCAGGCCGGCCGGACCGGCGCCTGCAACCAGCACATCGCAATGCGCGTAGGTCTTTTCGTAGCGGTCAGGATCGAGCTCGGTCGGCGCCTTGCCGAAGCCGGCCGCTTCCCGTATCACTTCTTCGTACTTGCCCCACCAGCTGCGCGGCCACTTGAATGTCTTGTAATAGAAACCGGCAGGGATGAAGCGGGCAAACAGCTGGTTCACCGCCATCCGGTCGTTCTCGATGCTGGGGCTGGCGTTGACGCTGGCCGCGCTCAAGCCCTGGTACAGCTCGATTTCGGTGGCGCGGGCGTTGGGCACCGTGTAAGCGCCGGTTTCCAGCTGCACCAGCGCATTTGGTTCTTCCACGCCGGCGGTGACGATGCCGCGCGGACGATGGTATTTCCAGCTGCGCGCCACAAAATGCACGCCGTTCGCCAGCAGCGCCGAGGCCAGCGTATCGCCCTGGAAACCCTGGTAACTCTTGCCGTTGAAGGTAAAGCTGAGCGCCGCGCCGCGGTCTATGCGGCCGCCGCTCTGCAGTCGATGCGTTTGGCGGTTGCTCATGTTGCGCTCCCTGTTTCAGTCTTTTCGCCGAACTTGCTGTAGCCGAGGAATTCGTAAGTGACGGTGTCGCGCTCAGCCATGAACCAGCGCCGGCAGCCATGGCTGTGCAGCCACTGCTCGCGGTGCACGCCGCGCGGATTCTTGCGCATGAACAGATAGTCGCCCCAGGCTTCGTCGCTGATGTTTTCGGTGTCCAGCGGACGCGCGATGTCGGCTTCGCCGCCGCAATGGAATTCACTCTCGGCGCGCGGCCCGCACCAAGGGCAGGTAATCAATAACATGATGGATCTCCAGGCAGATGGCGGAAATTAGTGGGCGACGGCGGCGGCGCCGTGTTCGTCGATCAGGTGGCCGCTGTAGAAACGGTCCAGCGCAAACGGTGCGTTCAAGGGGTGCGGATTATCGTTGGCAATCGTGTGGGCGAACACCCAGCCCGAGCCAGGCGTAGCCTTGAAGCCGCCGGTGCCCCAGCCGCAGTTGAAGTACAAACCCTTGACCGGAGTCTTGGAAATGATCGGGCAAGCGTCCGGCGAAACATCGACGATGCCGCCCCACTGCCGGTTCATGCGGACCCGGCTCAGCACCGGGAACATTTCAACGATCGCCTGCAGCGTGCCTTCGATCACGTGGTAGCTGCCGCGCTGGCCGTAGCCGGTGTACTGGTCGACGCCGGCGCCGATCACCAGGTCGCCCTTGTCGGACTGGCTGATGTAGGCGTGCACCGCATTCGACATCACCACCGTATCGATGATCGGCTTGATCGGTTCCGACACCAGCGCCTGCAACGGATGGCTCTCCAGCGGCAGGCGGATGCCCGCCATCGCCGCCAGCACGCTGGAATGGCCGGCGGCGACTACCGCTACTTTCTTCGCCTTGATGAAACCTTTGACGGTATCCACCCCGGTCACCGCGCCATTCTCGCGCCGGATCCCGGTGACGCCGCAATTCTGCAAGATATCCACGCCGCGCTCATCGGCGCCGCGCGCAAAGCCCCATGCCACCGCATCGTGCCGCGCCACCCCGCCGCGCCGCTGGAACGAAGCGCCCAGCACCGGATAGTGGCTGTTCAGGTTAATGATCGGCACGATTTCCTTGACCTGCGCCGGCGTCAGCCATTCGGCGTCGACGCCGTTGAGGCGGTTGGCGTTGATGCGGCGGTCGGTATCGCGCACGTCCTGCAGGGTATGCGCCAGGTTCATCACGCCGCGCTGGCTGAACATGACGTTGTAGTTCAGGTCCTGCGACAAGCCTTCCCACAGCTGCATGGCTTTTTCATACAGCATGGCCGACTCGTCCCACAGGTAGTTCGAGCGCACGATGGTGGTGTTGCGGGCAGTGTTGCCGCCGCCTATCCAGCCTTTTTCGATCACCGCGATATTGCGCAAGCCGTGCACCTTGGCCAGGTAATAGGCAGTAGCCAAGCCATGGCCGCCGCCGCCGACGATGACAATGTCGTATTCCTTTTTCGGTTCCGGACTTTTCCAGGCCCGCTGCCAGTTCTCATGGTAGGAGAGCCCGTTGCGGATCAGGCTGAATATCGAATAATTGCTCATACACTCCTCAAAGTTCCGGAACCGCTGTTTATTGCCGCCGACTACTCAGCACTCGATGACATTTACCGCCAAACCGCCACGTGATGTTTCTTTGTATTTGGTCTTCATGTCGGCGCCGGTCTGCATCATGGTCTTGATCACATTGTCCAGCGACACATAATGCTTGCCGTTGCCGCGCAAGGCCATGCGGGCGGCGTTGATTGCCTTCACCGCGCCCATTGCATTGCGTTCTATGCAGGGAATCTGCACCAGGCCGCCGACCGGGTCGCAGGTCATGCCGAGGTTGTGTTCCATGCCGATTTCGGCAGCGTTCTCGATCTGCTCTGGCGTGCCGCCCTGGACCGCCGCCAATGCTCCCGCTGCCATCGAACAGGCGACGCCGACCTCGCCCTGGCAACCGACTTCAGCGCCCGAGATGGAAGCGTTTTCCTTGTAGATCAGGCCGATCGCTGCAGCCGTCAGCATGAAGGTCATGATCCCGTCTTTATTCGAACCGGGAATGAACTTGGTGTAGTAATGCAGCACCGCCGGCAATACGCCCGCCGCGCCGTTGGTGGGCGCGGTGACGATCCGCCCGCCCGCGGCGTTTTCTTCATTCACCGCCATCGCATACAGGTTGACCCAGTCCAGCATGGACAAAGGATCCGTGAACGATTCCTCGGAACGCTCCTTCAGCTGCCGGTACAGTTCGGAAGCGCGGCGCTTGACCCGCATCGGGCCCGGCAATTCACCGTCTATCGAACAGCCGCGCTTGACCGCCGCCGCCATCACGTCCCAGATGCCGAGCAGCTTGGTCCGCACTTCTTCCGCCGAACGCCAATGCTTTTCGTTTTCCATCATCAGCGCGGCAATCGTCAGGCCGCTTTCAGCGCACATGCGCAACAGCTCGTCGCCGGAATGGAACGGATACGGCAGCTCGCCTTCGCTTTGCACGCTGCCCGCCTGCACCAGGTTGACGCGCTGGCCTTCCTTGCTGACCACGAAACCGCCGCCGACCGAGTAGTATTCCTTTTCCGCGATCACGCTGCCGGCAGCATCCAGGGCGACAAAACGCATGCCGTTCGGATGTTGCGGCAAGGCTTCGCGGCGGAAAAACAGCACATGCTCTTTCTCCACGCAGCCAATCGGATGGCTGCCGTTCAACAGCAGTTTCCTGGTGCTGCGGATTTCCGCCAGGCGCGGCTCGACGTGGTCCGGGTCGATGTTGTCCGGCAGGTTACCTTCCAGTCCAAGCAGCACTGCCTTGTCGCTGCCGTGGCCCTTGCCGGTCGCGCCCAGCGAACCGTATAGCTCGACCCTGACCGCATGCACCGCATCGAGCAGGCCGCTATCGTGCAAATGCGCAGCAAACCGATTGGCGGCAATCATCGGTCCCACCGTATGCGAACTGGAGGGGCCGATGCCGACCTTGAATAAATCGAATGTGCTGATGTTCATAGGGAACCCGATTGGAAACACTGGCAAAACATGGTGCTAACGTTCATGACAACTCCTGGGTGGGTTGAAGTATTTTTCCCGGCAAACGGCAAGCAGCGCACGAGACACGACAACGCCAGGGTACAGCGCAACAGCCCCGATCCGGGCTTCGCTTCAAGCCACAATTCAAGCCACAATTCAAGCCTCAATCGGCAATCGGTTGCAGTGCTATTCCTTGGCATCATTTTGTCCTTGCACAGGCCGGCCTATTTTCCGTAGCTGACAAGTGTTTGTCCTTTTCCGACAAGCACGACAATATTTAATTTTACGGCCAAGTCACGGGTGCGGCGCGATGACATTTTCTTGTAGGGCATAAG
Source organism: Collimonas rhizosphaerae (assembly GCF_038896935.1). NCBI lineage: Bacteria > Pseudomonadati > Pseudomonadota > Betaproteobacteria > Burkholderiales > Oxalobacteraceae > Collimonas > Collimonas rhizosphaerae. The sequence goes on along the minus strand of NZ_JBANDC010000010.1, from coordinate 153,479 downwards.
CCGAATCCCGGAATATTACCAATTAGACATGTTCAGCCGGCATGCCGAATCCGGGTAAGATGGCAATCCCCTTCCTAACCCTGGCCCACGGGCCTGAGCCGCACACCATGTCAAACGCCGATCTGCGCAATCAATGCCATACCTTCTTTTCCGGCGCCGCACCGCGTCCTGCCGCCCAGGATTTTGCCGAGATGGCCGCCTGGTGCCAGGCGCACGGCATCCAGCACGACAGCTACGGCGAAGGCGCCCTGCTCCAGGATTTCGAAAACAAGGTTGCGGCGCTGCTGGGTTTCGAGGCGGCCCGCTTCGTGATTACCGGGACGCTTGCCCAGGCCGTCGCGCTTCGCATCGCCGGCCAGGACAGGAACAATCCGCTGGTGGCGCTGCATCCCACCGCGCATGTCTTGCTGCACGAAAGCAGCAATTACCAGCTGCTCGACCATTTCACCGCGCTCAATGTCGGCAATCCGCACCGGCCATGGACGGTCGATGACCTGAAAGCCATCCCTGACCGCCTGGGAGCTGCGCTGTACGAGCTGCCCATGCGTGAAATCGGCGGCCAGCTGCCGGCATGGGAAGAACTGGAGGCGGTCAAGCGATATTGCCGCGAACAACACATTCACCTGCACCTGGACGGCGCCCGCCTGTGGGAAGCAGCTGCCGGCTACGGCAAACCGCTGGACAGCGTGGCGGCCGGCTTCGACAGCGCGTACGTCTCGTTCTACAAGGGCATCGGCGGCCTGGGCGGCGCCATGCTGCTGGGCAGCCGCGATTTCATCGGCCGCACCTCGGCATGGATGAAACGGCTGGGCGGCAACGTCTACCAGCGCTCACCCTATGTAGTGGCGGCGGCAATGCGCTTCGATGAAAAACTGGCGCGCATGCCGGCCTACCTGCAGCGCACCCGGCAGCTGTACCAGCTGCTGGCGCGCTACCCGCTGTGGCAGGTCAATCCGCGGCAGCCGCATTGCAACATGCTGCATCTCTACCTGCCTGTCGGCCGCGAGGCAGCGAATGCCGCGCGTGACCAGCTGGCCAGGGAGCACGGCGTCTGGCTGTTCGGCGAAGCCAGGCATGCGGCCTTGCCGCAGCAGAGCCATGTCGAGTGGTATGTGGGAGAGGCGCTGCTGTCTTTGTCCGACGACAGGATTGCCGCGATCCTGGACCAGTTCCAGGCGCTGCTGGCGCCTGCGTGAGCGGCCCCTGACGGCGTAAAAAACAGCCATCAGCAGGCCATCAAGCCGATATTGCTCAGGCGGCTTTTTGCAGCAAGCGATGCGGATCGATGACAAATTTCTTCGGCGCGCCGGCATCGAACTGCTGGTAACCGGCCGGCGCCTGGTCCAAGGTGATGACTTCAACGCCGACGATCTCGGCGATCTTGATGCGGTCCCACAGGATCGCCTGCATCAGCTGCCGGTTGTATTTCATCACCGGCGTCTGCCCGGTATGGAAGCTGTGCGACTTGGCCCAGCCCAGTCCAAGGCGGATGCTCAAGCTGCCGCGCTTGGCGGCGCTGTCGACGGCGCCCGGATCGTCGGTCACGTACAGTCCCGGAATGCCGATCTTGCCGGCCACGCGGGTCACCTCCATCAGCGAATTGAGCACGGTCGCCGGCGCTTCCGACTGCGCCCCGGCGTGGCCGTGGCCGCGCGCCTCGAAACCGACGCAGTCGATCGCGCAATCCACTTCCGGCACGCCCAGGATCTGCGTGATCTGGTCGCCCAGCGACGCATCGAGGGACAGGTCGACCGTTTCAAAACCGACGCTGCGCGCATGCACCAGCCGCAGCGGATTGACGTCGCCGACGATCACCACCGCCGCTCCCAGCAAGCGCGCCGAGGCTGCCGCAGCCAGGCCGACCGGACCGGCGCCGGCGACATACACCGTGGCGCCGGGGCCGACCCCGGCCGTCACCGCGCCGTGGTAGCCGGTGGGCAGGATATCCGACAGGCAGGTCAGGTCGCGGATCTTGCCCATCGCTTGTTCTTTGTCGGGAAAACGCAGCAAATTGAAGTCGGCGTAAGGCACCATCACATACTCGGCCTGGCCGCCTATCCAGCCGCCCATGTCGACGTAACCGTAAGCGCCGCCGGCGCGCGCCGGATTGACGGTTTCGCAGACGCCGGTGTGCTGTTCCTTGCAAGTGCGGCAGCGGCCGCAGGCGACGTTGAAGGGTACCGAAACCAGGTCGCCCTTCCTGATGGTTTCGACATCGGAACCGACCTCGATCACTTCGCCGGTAATTTCATGGCCCAGCACCAGCCCGGCCTGGGCGGTAGTGCGGCCGCGCACCATGTGCTGGTCGGAGCCGCAGATGTTGGTGGAAACCACTTTCAGGATCACGCCATGCTCGATTTTCTTGCCTTGCGGATTGTCGAGCTTGGGAAAAGGGATCGACTGTATTTCGACCTTGCCCTGCTCGATATAAACCACGCCACGATTTTCAGACATTGTGTCTCCTCCAGTTATTAATTATGAAGATGGAAGCCGGAAAACGTTACGCCGTTACAGCCCCAGCGAGGTCTTGACCGCCGGCAGGCCGTCCTTGCCGTCGAAGGTCTTGACCCCGGCCAGCAGCTTGTCCAGGATCTCGGGATTCTTTTTCAGCCATTCCTTGGCCGCGGCCTTGGGATCGGATTTGTCCATGATGCGTCCCATCAGCTGGTTTTCGATGCCGGTGGAAAACTGCAGGTTGCCGGCCAGCTTGTCCGCGTTCGGACAGCGCGCCGCATAGTCGTTGGCCGCCACGGTGTACACCTTGGCCTCGCCGTAGTTGGGACCGAACACATCGTCGCCGCCGCTCAGGTAGCTGATCTTTTGCTGTACATTCATCGGATGCGGTTCCCAGCCCAGGATCACGATCCATTTCTTTTGCTTGACCGCCCGCCCCAGCTCGATCAGCATGCCGGCCTCGCTCGATTCCACCATCTTGAAATTCTTCAGGTTGAACTGGTTCTTGCTGATCATGCCCTGGATCAGCGCATTGCCGTCGTTGCCGGGCTCGATGCCGTAGATCTTGCCGTCCAGCTCTTTCGAGTACCTGGCGATATCGGCGAACGTCTTGAGGCCGGCATCGTAAGCATAGGTCGGCACCGCCAGCGTGTATTTGGCGCCGGTCAGGTTCGGCGTAGGCAATACCTTGAGCGATTTTTCCTTGACGAAGGGGGCAATGATGGGATCCATGGTGGGCGCCCAGTAACCGAGGAACAGGTCGATCTGCTTGTTCTTTACGCCGGCAAAGGTGATCGGCACCGAGGCGATGGTCTTGCTGGTGTGGTAACCCAGGCCCTCGTACACGGCGGAAGCCAGCCCGGTGGTGGCGGCGATGTCGGTCCAGCCGACATCGGCGAAACGCACGATCTGGCACGATTTCGGTTCCTGCGCCTGCACCGGCGCCAGCAGGCTGCACGCCACGCCGGCGCCGGCGACCATCAATCTGAATGATTTCATTGCTTTTTTCTCCTGAAACAAAGACGGCAGTCCGATGCAGGCATCGGCACAAGATGAATGGAAAGGGCATGCACGCAGACGCAACAGGAATAAATCATGCGTACCGGTACAGGTAAGAAATTACATCGCATCCGGGCTGGGCTTTAGACCGATTGCGACATGCTATTGCCTGCCGGCGTCAAACAGCTCGTCCACCGCCAGCGGCAAGGCCGGCAAAGGCGGCAGTTCGTCGACCGCGGACAGGTAGGGATGGCGCAGGTGCCGTTCGCTGCTGGGGGAGCGGCCGAACTGGTTGCGGTACGCCTTGCTGAAATGGCAGGACGACTGGAACCCGCAAGCCACCGTCACGCTCATGATCGACATGGTGGTCTGCAGCAGCAGCTCGCGCGCGCGCCGCAAGCGCAGCTGCAGGTAATAGTGGGTAGGCGTGACGTCCAGGTAATACTTGAACATGCGCTGCAGCTGGCGTTGCGACAAGCCCACCAGCCTGGCGATTTCTTCAAAGGACAGGGTTTCTTCGATGTGGGTTTCCATCAGCCTGGCGACTTCGATCAACTCCTTGCGGCTGAAGCCGAGCCGTGCGGCAATCGGGATATGCTGCTGGTAAGCGCCGTCGCGTATGCGCTCCAGGATGAACTGCTCGGAAATCTCGGCCGCCAGCGTCTTGCCGTAGCGGTTGGCGGTCAGGTTCAGCATCAGGTCGATGGGCGCGGTGCCGCCGGAACAGGTAAGGCGGTCGCGGTCTACCGCAAACAGTCCCTCGGTAAACAGCACGCGCGGAAATTCTTCGCGCAGGGCGGAAATGTTTTCCCAGTGGATGGCGCACTGGTAGCCGTTCATCAGGCCGGCCTTGACCAGCGCGTAGCTGCCGGTGCAGATGCCGCCCAGCTTGACGTTGCGCCGCGCCAGCTGGGCCAGCATGGCGTTCAGCTTGTCGTTGACCGCCTCGTGGATCTTGACGCCGCCGCAGACAAACAGGATATCCGGCGTGCCGGCCTGCTCCAGGGTCAGCGTCGGCGTAATCGGCAAGCCGTTGCTGGCCTGCGCCGGCGCGCCGTCGACGCTGATCACCGACCAGCGGTACAGGGTCTGGCGGCTGATGTAATTGGCCATGCGCAAAACTTCGATCGCACTGGCGAAAGCAATCATCGAGAAATTCGGCAAGGTCAGGAAACCGAAGTGCAGCACCGGCGCCGGCGCGGCGCCTGGCGGCAGCATGGGCGTTGACGGCGTTCCCGGTTTCGAAGCGGCTTGGTACGAAGACATCCTGCCTCCATCTATGGCTACCGGCACCGGACCTCCGGCGCGCGGATCACGTTGCTGCTATCTGTTGCTGCTATCTGTTGCTGCTATCTGTTGCCGCCCTTTTCCCCTGCCCTTAGCCAGCGACCAGCGCAGGGCTCTTGCGAAACCATTTGCGCAGCCGGAAAAAGCGCTGCACCTTGCCGGCTTCCGGCGTGCGGCCGAAACTTTCGGTGATGCGGTCGAGGATGATCGCCAGCAGCACCACGCTCAGGCCGCTCTCGAAGCCGAGGCCGATGTCGAGCCGCTGGATGCTGGCCAGCACATCGTTGCCGAGGCCGCCGGCGCCCACCATGGAAGCGATGATCACCATCGACAGCGCCATCATGATGGTCTGGTTGATGCCGGCCATGATCGACGGCAAGGCGTTCGGGAACTGCACCTTGTACAGCAGCTGCCAGCCGGTGCAGCCGAAAGCCTGGCCGGCTTCGACGATCTCGCTGTTGACCTGGCGGATGCCGAGCGCGGTCAGGCGCACCGCCGGCGGCATCGCAAAAATCACGGTGGACAATATGCCCGGCACCCGGCCCAGGCCGAACATCATGGCGGCCGGGATCAGGTAGACGAAGGCCGGCATGGTCTGCATCAGGTCCAGGATGGGACGCACCACCATCGCCACCCGCTTGCTCTTGGCGGCCCAGACCCCGACCGGGATGCCCAGCGCCAGGCTGATCAGGGTCGATGAAATGGTCAGCCCCAGGGTGACGATGGTCTGGTCCCAGAACCCTGTGTTATAGATGACGAAGAAAGACACCACGGTGAACAGCGCGAACTTGAAGCCGACGCGCCAGATACCCAGCACGATGAAAAAGCCCATCAGCAGCCAGAGCGGCAAAACCTGCAGGCCGTGCTCGATGGTTTCGGCAAACCAGCTGATGGCATTGCCGAAGCTGTCGAAACTGTTGCCGTGCTTATCGAGTATGTAATGGACGAACTGGTCGACCCAGCGTCCCAGCGGAAGATGTTCAGACATGCGAACCTCGGGATTTTGACAAAGCTTGGAGCACCATGGACTGGCTGATCGCGCCGCAATAGCAGCCGTCGCCGTCCACTACCGGCAATGGACTGCGGCTGCTGATCAGCCGGTCCATCACATCTTCCAGGTTGCTGCGGTGATGGATCACGTCGATGCGGTCCAGCCCGTTCAGCTGCAGGTTGCCGCTGGCGTCGGCATGGCGGCGCGTGGCAACGATGCCTTGCACCTTGCGCGCGGCGTCCACCACGAAGGCATAATCGGAGCGGCTGCTGCGGTACAGGTCGCCGTTGGCCTGCACCTCGCCGGCGGAAGCCACCAGAGGCACGGCATCGGTTTGCATGAGGTCGCCGGCGGTAAGATAGCGGTTGGTGTCGACGCCGTCGAAAAAGGCGCGCACATATTCTTCGGCAGGATGGTCGATGATTTCCTGGGCGGTGCCGACCTGCACCAGCCGGCCGCCCTCCATGATGGCGATGCGGCTGCCGATGCGCAGCGCTTCTTCCAGGTCGTGCGAGACAAAAATGATGGTGCGCTGCTGTTCCTTTTGCAAATCCAGCAGCACGTCCTGCATTTCCTTGCGCTTGAGCGGATCGAGCGCGGAGAACGCCTCATCCATGATCATCAGCGACGGGTTGACCGCCAGCGCGCGCGCCAGGCCGACCCGCTGCTGCATGCCGCCCGACAGTTCGCACGGCAGCTTGTTGGCGAACGACGCCAGGCCGACCTGCTCCAGCACCGCCATGGTGCGGCGCTCGCGCTCTTTCTTGCCGACCCCGGCCACTTCCAGGCCGAAGCAGGCATTCGACAACACCGTCCGGTGCGGCATCAGCGCAAACGACTGGAACACCATGCTCATGTCGCGCCGGCGCAGCTTGATCAATTGCGAATTCGTCATCTGCGCCACGTTCTGGCCATCCACCAGGACATTGCCGGCGCTGGGATCGACCAGGCGGTTGATCAGCCGGATCAGGGTCGACTTGCCCGAACCGGACAAGCCCATCAGCACGAATATCTCGCCCTCCTGCACCTCGAACGACACGTTTTGCACGCCGACCACCTGCCCGGTCTCGGCAAATATCTGGTCTTTCGACTGCCCTCTCTCCAGCATGTCCAAGGCTGACTGCGGGTTATTGCCGAAGACCTTGTACAAACGGTCAACTACTACTTTTGCAGACTTCATTACCTGTCTCCTGATTGTGCATTCGACGCTATTGCAGCCGGGATCATTCCTCACTGCAACAAATCGCTAGCGTGCGGGTCTGGCCGTCCTTGCCCGCTTGTTTCAAATCCACTGCTGCAGAGTGTATGTGCAGCACGGCTGGGAAGACAAGCGGCAACGCGTTGCCCGGCGCCCTTACGACGGCGGGAAATCCATGAGAAAAATTCGTCTTACGTTATTCACATAGTCGCGACAAAGGTTTTTTGCCGGATGACGATTTACGACAAGCACTTAATCAAAAACGACGAAGCACTTGTCGTGCCATGACTAGCCATTGCCTGTCCGTCACCAGTCGATTTTTTTATGTCGCAATTCCATCATTTTTAGTCGCAATTGCAGGGAGTTAGGTTTTCCTGCCGGGACAATAATTATCTGCAGGTATCGAAGCGAGCAATAAAACCGAGCGAGCCGCACAGCCTTGTTTCCTGTTGCTGCAATCGCTTGCTATCACGATATCGCGAAGGCGCAATCGGCAAGACAGGCGATTGATATCAAAATGGAAATACACCAAAAGGGGAGTTGCCAGCATGCTTCAGAAATCCAGCAGGACCCGCAGTTACCCGTGGCTTGCCGCGGCCGTCGCATTCAGTTTCCAGTTGCCGGCATCGGCCCAGGCCATCGACAGCAGCGCCGCTACGGCGCCGGCCGCCGCGGCACCGGCTGCCGCAGCATCGGCTGCCGCACCTGCATCGCCGTTCACCGCCAACGTCACCATCGCCTCGCAATACGTGTCGCGCGGCTTCCGCCAGACCTGGGGCAAGCCGGCGATCCAGGGCGGCTTTGACTATGCGCATCCGAGCGGCCTGTTTGCCGGCACCTGGATGTCGACCGTCAGCGACCATTTCATCGAAGGCGGTTCGGTCGAGTGGGACCTGTACGGCGGTTACACCGGCACCGCCGGCGATTTCACCTACACCGGGCAGATCTACTATTACCTCTACCCCGGCGCCGAGGCGTCGTTTGCAAAAACCAAATACAACTACGGCGAAGCGGTCGCCTCGCTGACCTACAAGTGGTTCAACGTCAAATACTGGCTGACTTACACCCCTGACTATTTCGGCTACAACAGCGCAACGCTAGGCATAGGCAGCGGCCAGCACAGCCGCGGCTCGGGCTACCTGGACCTGAACGGCACGTTCGACCTCGGCAGCGGCTACAGCCTGCTGCTGCACTACGGCAACGAGCGGGTGAGGAATTTCTCTGCCTACAGTTTCCAGGACGGCAAAATCGCCCTGTCCAAGGCGTTTGACGGCGGCTGGACTGTCGCCGGCGCGGTCACCAAAGGCTGGGGCAAGAATGGCGTTTATGACCACTACACCACCGGCGTGCTGAATTCGGCGGGCCAGGCCGAGGTATCCAACCCGCTGGCCACGACGCTGGTGCTGTCGCTGACCAAGACCTTCTGATCGTCCAGGTCCCCGGTCGCTTCGCGAGAAAAATGCTGCTCCGGCAAACGCGAGGCGCATTGCCGAAGTCATCGGATGCGCATGGCTTCGGTTCTTTTCAACAGCCTGCTCCAGGCGTCCTCGCTCAACCGGGATGCAAGCGGAAATCGACCGTTGCCGGCCGGCCCGGCAGCGCCAGCGTAGCCTGTATTGCCGGCGACTGGCTGATGACCTTGCCGCGCCGGATCACATATCTTCTGCCGGCACGCAGCCTGATCGCTTCGACCGTGCTGCGCGCATCGAGCACCACCAGGTCGGCGTTGCAGCCAGGCGTCAAACCGTAGCCGCTCAGGCCGAGTATCCGCGCCGGCGTTTCCGTCACGGCCAGGAAACAGGCGTGCATCGCTTCCTGCCCGGTCATCTGCGCCACGTGCAGGCCCATGTGCGCCACCTCCAGCATGTCGCCGGAGCCCAGGCTGTACCAGGGATCCATCACGCAATCGTGGCCGAAAGCGACATCGATGCCGGCCGCCAGCATTTCCGGCACGCGGGTCATGCCGCGGCGTTTCGGATAGCTGTCATGCCGGCCCTGCAAGGTGATGTTGATCAGAGGATTGGCGATCGCCGCCACCCCCGCTTCGCGGATCAGCGGCAGCAGCTTGCTGACATAGTAGTTGTCCATCGAATGCATTGAGGTCAGGTGCGATCCTGTCACCCGACCTTGCAACCCCAGCCGCTGCGCATGAAATGCCAGGGTTTCGATATGACGCGACATGGGGTCGTCCGATTCGTCGCAATGCATGTCGACGCGCAAGCCCTTTTCCGCGGCAAACTCGCACAGCAGGCGGACCGACTCGGCGCCGTCGGCCATGGTGCGTTCAAAATGCGGGATGCCGCCGACCACATCGACTCCCATGGCAATCGCTCGCTTCAGGTTGGCAAACGCGCTTGGGCTGCGCAACAGTCCATCTTGCGGAAACGCCACCAACTGCAAGTCAAGGTAAGGCGCCACCTGGCGCTTGACGTGCAGCAGCGCTTCTACCGCAAGCAAGCGGTCGTCGCAGATATCGACATGCGAGCGGATCGCCAGCAAGCCGCGCGCCACGGCCCAGTCGCAATATTGCATTGCCCTGGCGACCAGCGCTTCCTGCGTCAGCACCGGTTTCAGCTCGCCCCACAGCGCGATTCCTTCCAGCAGCGTACCGGAGCTGTTAACGCGCGGCAGCCCATAGCTGAGGGTGGCATCCATATGAAAATGCGCATCGACCAACGGCGGCGTCACCAGGTTGCCGCCGGCATCGATCTCCTGGGCGGCGCTGACCGCGAGCGCCGAGCCGACTGCCTGGATGCGGCCGTCGGCCATGGCGATATCAACACCGCTCCTGCCGTCCGGCAGCGTGGCATTACGAATAAGCAGGTCCATAGGCATCCTTTTAACTGCGCTACATGGCCGACTGCCGGGCATGATACCGGCACAGCGATGGACCATAGTAACGCCAAAGGAAATCCGATGACAACGCTAGCGCCGCGTCACCCTGCTTTAAAACCTGAGCGCTCTACTTCTGCAGCCACTGGCTGACGCGCTGCGGATGCGCATCGACCCATTGCTTGGCCGCCGCTTCCGGCTTGGCGCCGTTTTCAATGGCCAGCATGACGCTGTCGATTTCGCCCGGCTGCCATGAGAAACGCTTCAGCAGATCGTTGACCGGCCTGGCCTTCGCTTCCAGGCCAGGATTGGCGATGCTGTCGACATGCTCGGCTTCGCCGTAGACCTTTTTTGGATCGTCCAGGAACTTGAGTTTCCACTTGGCGAACATCCAGTGCGGCACCCAGCCGGTCACCGCAATCGCCTTGTTGTTGCGGATCGAACGCTCCAGCTCGGCCACCATGCCGCTGCCCGAACTAGGCACCAGCTTGTAATCCAGCCCGTAGTCCTTTATCGCCAGTTCCGTCTTGGTCATGACCCCGGCGCCGGCATCGATGCCGACGATGCGTCCCTCGAACGCAGCCTTCTGCGCAGGCAGATCGGCAATGCTGCCGGCATTCACGTAAGCAGGCACGATCAGCCCGATCCTGGCGCCCGGATAATTCACCCCCAGGTTCACCACCTTGTCCTTCAGCTTCTCGTAATACGCACCCTGCGTCACCGGCAGCCAGGCCGACATGGTAGCGTCCAGGTCGCCACGCGCCACGCCCTGCCACATCAGTCCGGCGGAAACCGGCACCAGCTTGACCTCATACCCCAAGTGCTGCCGGATGATCTGCGCCGCGACATAAGTAGTCGCCACACTGTCCGACCATCCTTCCACATAGCCGATCTTGATCCCCGGCTTGCCATCCGCCGCCGCCCCTCCCGCACCAGCCACGCACGCCAGCGCAACGATCAGCCAACATAATTTTCGTATCAGACTCATGCTCAACCCCTTCAATATATTCCAATCGGTGCTGCTGCTTTAATTAGGGTCAGAGTCGAATTAATTTTAAAAACAATTCGACTCTGACCCTAATTATTTGTCTACGACCAGGTTGCTTAGCGGTTTGCTGCAGCAGAGGAGCACCATGCCTTGGTCGATTTCGCGTTGGCGGATGCCGCCTTTGTGCTGCATGTCTACCGTTCCGGACACCAGCTTGACCTTGCAGGTGCCGCACATGCCTTGGGCGCATGAGGATGCCAGGCGGACGCCTGCGTTGCGGGCGGCGTCCAGCACATGCTGCTGCGGACCGCAGGTGATCTGGCGCATGCTTTTCTGGAAATTGACTTCGAAGCCGGTTGCTGTCGGCGCGTTTTCTGGCGTTGCCTGCGGTTGGCTCTCCTGTTGCAACGCCTCGAAGGAAAAACTTTCTTCATGGTAGCGGGCACGGTCGAAACCGGCTTCGTCGAGCATGCCGCGCACCGCTTTCATGTAAGGCGCGGGGCCGCAGACGAAGATTTCCCGCTCCATGAAATCGGGCGCCATCAGCTTCAGCGCCGCCAGCGACAGCATGCCGGTCGGACCCGACCAGTCGCGCCGCTGGCCCAGCCGCTCGCAGATGAAGCGCGTGCGGAAATTCTGCTGGCTGGCGGCGATCAGGCTCAGCTCGCGTTCGAAGATGATGTCGTCCGGCGTGCGCGCGCTGTGGACGAAAACGATGTCCCGGTCATCGCACAGGTCATGATGCGCGCGCGACATCGACATCAGCGGCGTGATGCCCGAGCCGGCCGAGAGGAACAGGTATTTTTCCGCCGGATGGACAGCGCAGGTAAATTCGCCGGCTGCGCGCAGCACCTTGAGCTTGTCGCCGGCCTTGAGATTGTCATGCAGCCAGTTCGAGACCGGCCCGCCGGGAACCCGCTTGACCGTGATCGAAATCGTGTGCGGCCGTGCCGGCGAGGATGAAATGGTGTAGCAGCGGTTGATCGCTTCGCCGTTGATTTCCAGCTCCAGCGTGATGAACTGGCCGGGCTGGAACGCAAAGGCGCCGCCGCCGGGCGCGGCGAAGAAAAAACTCTTTACATCGTGCGTCTCTGGCCGCACCTGGCAGCAGGCCAGCATCTCTTCGCTGTCGCTGTTCCACAGCGGCGGCATGCTGTCCCAGAAATTCCGGCGATTCAGTTTATAAGTATCCATGACCGGCCCTGGCAATATTTCGGCTTTCAATCAATTCTCCACGGCGATCGCTATGACGGTTGCCGAGCCCGTGCCTGGACCGGCAGCCAGGCCGGCCGACAAGCGGCCGATGTACCAGCTGCAGAATTTCTCGACCAGGCCCTCGGTAAACGGCGAATAAGGACCGGGCTGATAGGCTGCGCTGCGTGCTCCTTGCTGCGACAGCTCGACCAGTCGCTTGTCCTGGTCGTTGGTGGCGTTCCACACCGCGGTCAGGTTGTCGAGCTGGTAGTCGATGCCTTCGCGCGCATCCTTGTGCACCAGCCATTTGGTGCGCACCAGGGTGCGTTCCGCCGACAAGGGCAAGACCGAAAAACTGACGATATGGTCGCTCATGAAGTGGTGCCAGGAATTCGGCTGGGTCCAGAATGACAGGCCGCCCAGGTCGGCGCGTTCGAACTGTCCCAGCAGCTTGCCGGAAGCGACCTTGCCGTCCAGCGTCTGCGATTCGCCGGCGCGGTCCAGCGGCAGGCGCTGGGTGCGGAAGCCGGTCACCAGTTCGTCCAGCCGCTCTATCTCCGCCGACGGCAAGCCGCCCTGCTCCCATTCGGCGCAGCGCTGCGCGGCCAGGCGATCGAATTCGGCGATCTGTTCTGCATTGCCAGGCGCCGACTGGTAGCCGAAACCGAACTCGAACAGCGAGGCGGTCAGCTCAGGATGATTGCTCGCGCAGTGATAGCATTCGCGATTGTTTTCCATGGTCAGCTTCCAGTTGCCCTCCTCGATCAGATCGACCTGCTTGGCGATCTTGCAGTCCTGCAGCCCGTGCGGCAGCAGATAGGGCGCCATGGCGTCGCGCATGACCGCAAAATCCTGCGGCGGCTGTTCCGCCAGGCAGATGAATATCAGGCCCGCCAGGTTCTCGACGTGCACCGGCTTCAGGCCGTGCTTGCTGCGGTCGAATTTCTCGCCCATGTGGTCGGCATGGATCAGCTGTCCGTCCAGGTTGTAAGTCCACTGGTGATAAGGGCAGACCAGGTTGCCCACCGAACCCTTGTGTTCAGAACACAAACGCGCGCCCCGATGGCGGCATACATTGTGATAAGCACGCACCGACATGTCGTCGTCACGCACCACCACGATGGAATTGAGGCCGATCTCGACCGTGACGTAATCGCCCGGCTCGGGAATATCCGGCTCGACCGCCACATGGATCCAGTGCTTGCTGAAAATCTCCCGGATATCCAGGTCGAAGATTTCCGGGCTCAGGTAAAACGGCGCATCCAGGCTATGGCCAGGCAGGCGTCCGGCGATCAGTGATTGAATCTCTTTGGATACTTTCAATTGTTTCTCCATGCATTGCATTGATGGAACCGCCGCTTTGCAAATCCGGTTGCAAACCCATTTATAAAATCAATAAGCGACCAGGCGATGCTCGCGCAGATAGACCAGCACCACTTGCGCCTTGTCGGCCGCGCTGCCGTCCTGGACCACCTTGCCGCCGCGGCTTTCGCTCACGGTGGCGGCTTGCATGCGGGCATGGCCGGAGCGCTTTTCAGGCGCGACCAGCTTGCGCGGCACGGCTTTGGCAGGTTCGACCGTCCATTCCCCGGCGCTATCGCCGCTCGCCGCCGCGGCAGCAGAAAACGCCTGCTTCCTGATTTCGCCGCTACGCAACCTGGCGTAGGCATAACGCAAGCCGTTTGGCGCCAGCGGATGGACTGTCATCAGGGCCGGCAGCTTGAGCGCTACTTCACGGCGCCGGCCCTTGGGCAGGTATTGCTGGGCGACGATGCTGTCCCGGTCCCGGTCCGGCGTCACGGCAACCACGCCGGCCAGCAACGGCAGGCCCAGGCGCGCCGCCAGCAGGTAAGGCAGCATGCCGCTAGCCGCCCCGCCTTCGGCACGGCTGCCGCACAGCACCAGGTCATATGGTTGCAACTGAGCCTGCAGCTGTGATTGCAATGCCGGCAATACGTCCCGCGACGCCGCGGCTTCGATCAGGGTGATGCTAGCCGCACCCAACGCCAGGTATTCAGGCAGGGCTGGATTGCCGGCGTCGCCGGCATGGATCACATCGATGCTGGTTCCAGCCGAGCGCTGCGCCAGCTTGCCGGCCATGTCCAGCGCGGCGGCATCGTTACGGCTGTAGCGCGGCACGCCGCTGACCGGATGGCGGCCTATCGACACCAGCACGGCAATCCGTTTGATGACAGCCTGGTTCATGATCCGCCCTCCATGCTGCGGGCTTGCCGCACCTGGTCCAGCAGCGCCGTCATCAATTCCTGGGCGTCGCCGATGATGCTGAGGTCGGCGCGCTTGATCATCGGCGCGCTGGCGTCCAGGTTGACCGCGATCACATGGCGGCAATCCTTGATGCCCTGCAGGTGCTGGACCGCGCCGGAAATGCCGAAGGCCAGGTAGGCGCTGGCGCTGACGGTCTTGCCAGTAGCGCCGATCTGCTTGTCGCGCTGGAATTTGCCGTCGTCGACCGCGACCCGGCTTGCGCCTACCGCCGCATCCAGCGCATTTGCCAGCGAATTGAACAGCGCGACATCGTCAACGCCGTTGCCCGCCGAGACGATGAAATCGGCTTCATCCAGCGCCATCTGCGATGCCGCCATGGTCTTGCTGCCGAGATCCAGGAATGGACTGGATGATTTTTCCGCCTCCGCCTTGACGCCGATGGCCGCGCTCAGCTCGCCAGCGACCTGTCCGCGCCCGAGGAAAGGCAAACGCGCATCCACGACATCGGTTTCCAGCAGGACCACCTGCGCCAGGCTGCGCCGAGCCAGCATGCTGCCTTGCTGGCGGTAGGCCGCCAGGCCGCACTTGCTGATTTCGACCACATGGGTAGCGATGCTGGCCGCGGTCCCGGCCGCGCCCAGGCGCCGACCGAGGTCGCTGCCGGCGACGCCATCGTCGGCTATGAACACATGGGCTGGCTGCAATGTTTCCATCAAAGCCTGCAGCGCTGCAAGTTCCGCTTCCGGCGCAAACGCATGGTTGCCATATTGCGGCAGCACGACGCAGCGGTCGACACCCAGCGCGGCGGCGTCGTCGTCCAGGCCGCCGAACACCAGCAGCGCCACTTCGGTCGCGCCGTCGGCCAGCAGCGCCGCGGCAGCCACCGCCTGGCGCGCGTGCTCATCCAGCGCGCCGCGATCGCTGTGCGCCACCGCCAGCAGGCAGCCTGTGGTCACGGCATCGGCGGCCAGGCGCACAGGTTTTGCAGCCTGGTGCGGCTGGCTTTGCAGCGCGACCTGGCTGCCGCCGCTGTCGCCAAGCTGGCCCAGCACGATACGCTTGACGCCATCGGCATTGATGCTGAATGGACGGCGCGGGTTGATGCGCCTGACGCTGTTTTGTATCGCCATGTCCATCGTCAATTCTCCAGTGCCGCGGCCAGCAGTTCGGCGATGTCGCGCACTTCCGGGCGCGGCCCTACCACGCCTTCCAGCATCGCAGTGCAATTCGGACAAGCCACCACCACCGTATCGGCGCGCACGGCGCGGGCGTCATGGATGCGGATGTCGGGAATGCGCTGCTTGCCGGGGATATCGGTCAGGGGCGCGCCGCCGCCGCCGCCGCAGCAGCGCCCGCGCATGCCGTTGCGCTCCATCTCGTGCAGCGGCAGGCCCAGCATCTTGAGCAGTTCGCGCGGCGCTTCGATCTCGCCGTTGTAGCGTCCCAGGTAGCACGGATCGTGATAGGTGAAACGCTGGTCGCTGCCGGGGGCCGGTTCAACCCTCGGCTTGATTTTTCCGGAACTCACCAGCGCCGCCATGAAGGTGGTGTGATGAAAAACCTCGTAGCGGCCGCCGAACGCCGGATATTCGTTGCGCAGGCAGTGCATGACATGCGGATCGGCAGTGACAATCCGCTTGAAGGTGAAAGCAGACAACTGGGCAATCATGTGCTGCGCCATTCCCTGGAACGTCGCTTCGTCGCCCAGGCGGCGGGCTACGTCGCCGGTGTCGGTTTCCAGCGAGCCCAGCACGGCGAAATCCACGTCCGCAGCCTGCAGCACCTTGACCAGCGCGCGCAAGCTGCGCTGGTAGCGCATGTCGAAACCGCCCTCGCCCACCATCAGCAACACGTCGACCGCCTGGCCGGGAACGATCTGCCGCACGCCGAGGTCGATCGCCCAGTTGTAGCGCACGCCCAGGTCAAAGCCGCCGGCGCTGCCGGTCTCGCGCAGGTTCGCCAGCACTTCCGGACCCTTGCCAGGCACCTCGCCGAACTGCAAGGCCTGGTGGCGCCGCATGTCGACAATGGCGTCGACATGCTCGATCAGCATCGGGCATTCCTGCACGCAGGCGCGGCAGGTGGTGCAGGACCACAGGGTCTCGGGAGAGACCAGGCCCGGCACGATCGCATCCAGCGGCCGGCCTTGATGCTTGCCAAGCGGAATGCCGGGATACGGGCTGCCGGCAAAATCGGCGTCGCTGCCGCCGGCCATGCCGGTCACCATGTCTTGTATCAGCTTCTTCGGGTTCAAAGGCTGGCCGGCGGCGAAGGCCGGACACGCCGCTTCGCACTTGCCGCACTGGACGCAGGCATCGAAACCCAGCAGCTGGTTCCAGCGAAACTCGACCGGCTTGCCGACGCCCAGCTCGCCCTGCTCCAGCTTGAGCGGCTTGAGCGCGGTAACCGGTGTGCCTTTGCCGTCATGTGTGAAATCTTGCTTGAACCGTTCCTGGCGCGGATGGAACGCCAGGTGCAGCAGGCCGGCCAGCGCGTGTTTCATCGGCCCGCCGCGGGCCGCGCCCACGGTCAAGGTCCAAGCGCCCAATCCCAGCAGCAGCACGGTCACCAGCGCGCACAAGCCTGACATCAATTGCAAGGGAAGCAGGCCCAGCGCCAGCAAACCCAGCGCAAACGCCGCCAGCATCCAGGGCAAACGCATCCAGGCGCCGCGCGACAAGCGCGCCGGCGGCGTGCGGCGCCGGTGCCAGACGAACAGCACGCCGGCCAGCATGACCAGCGCAAACAGGCCGATCGCCTTGTCCAGCGCCGAGGCATACAGCATCAGGCCGTAATTGACCGCCACCAGCGCCATCGCCGCTATCGCGCCGCCGGCGGTCGCCACGTGGGTGCGGGCAATATAGGGATCGCGCGCCACCACATGATGCAGGTCGACAAAATAGCGCTTTGGAATCGCCAGCAGGCCCAGCCAGGATACCGAGGCGTCGCGGCCGGCGCGCCACAAGGCAGCCCGCCGCGCCAGGCCGGCAGACAATCCCGCCACCGACAGCCAGAACAGCACGGTGATGGCGTGGTTGAGAGAAGAAGCCAGGGCGCCCATGGTCAGAAATCCTTGCACAGGCGCAGCGCATCGTAGATCGCTGCGTGGATGTTATGCATGGAGATGCAGTCGCCGACCCGGAACAGCAGGAAGCGGCCGCCGCCCAGGGTTTCCGCCAAGGCCGGCTGCGGCTCGGCGGCGAACAGCTTGTTGACGTCGATCTGGCCGCGGTTGAGCGATTGCGGCTTGAGCGACCAGTACAGATGATCGTTGGGCAGGATGCCGTTTTCAATCACCACCTGGTCGACTACCCGCTCTTCCTGTATCTCGGTGTATTCGTTGCGCAGCACCGCGACCTTCTTGTCGCCCTCGGCGTAGACCCGGTCCAGCCAGTAGTTCGGCGTCGGGATCACGCCTTGCGCATACAGGCGGCGATAGAAAATCGGGAAAGTGGTGCCGCCGGTGTCGTCGGCGATCTTGACGTCGGGCGTGACGATTTCCACCAGGCTGCCGCGGCTGGCCAGGAAATCGGCGACGCCGAAACCGGCGTGGGTGCTGATGCCGTCGTACACCAGCACGTTCTTGCCGGGCGCGACGCGGCCTTGCAGGATATCCCAGGAACTGACCGACAGGCCCTCGGCAATGCCCCAGGCCGCAACCTGGCCGGTGTAATTGCTGCCGCCGGTCGCCAGCACCACGATATCCGGCTGTTCGGCCATGATCATCGCTTCATCGGCATCCACGCCCAGCCGGCGGTCGACGCCGAGGCGCCTGGTTTCCATGTCGAACCAGCGCACGATGCCGGCCATCTGCTCGCGCTGCGGCGCCTTGGCCGCCAGGTTGATCTGGCCGCCGACGACATCGCTGCGCTCGAACAGCACTACATCGTGGCCGCGTTCACGCGCCACCCGCGCTGCTTCCAGTCCAGCGGGGCCGGCTCCCACCACTACTACCTTGCGTTTCGGGCCACGGCTCCTGGCGATCTGGTGCGGCATGCTTTGTTCGCGCGAGGTCGCGGCGTTCTGTACGCACAGCACGTCGAGCCCGTTGTACTGGCGGTCGATGCAGTAGTTGGCGCCCACGCATTGCTTGATTTCGTCTTCACGGCCGTCGCGGATCTTGATCACCATGTGCGGATCGGCGATCTGCGCGCGCGTCATGCCTACCAGGTCGACCATGCCGGAAGACAGTATGCGTTCCGCCTGGCCGGCGTCGCGTATGCTTTGCGCGTGCATCACCGGCACCTTGGACACCGCCTTGATGCCGGCCGCCAGGTGGACAAACGGTTCCGGCGGCAGCGCCATCGGCGGCATGCAGTTGGCCAGGGTATTGTGGGTATCGGCGCCGGAGCCGACCACGCTCAGGAAATCGACCAGGCCGCTGGCCGACATCGCTTGCGCGATTTCCTTGGCGGTTTCGTGATCGACGCCGTCTTCATGGAACTCGTCGCCGCACATGCGCAGGCCAACGCAGAAATCGCTGCCGACCGCTTCCCGCACCGCGGTCAGCACTTCAATGCCGAAGCGCATGCGGTTTTCCAGGCTGCCGCCGTATTCGTCGCTGCGCTGGTTGACGCGCGGACTCCAGAACTGGTCGATCAGCTGCTGGTGGGCGGCGGAAATCTCGATGCCGTCCATGCCGGCCTGCTTGACGCGTTTGGCGGCAGCGGCAAAGTCGGCGACGATGCGGCGGATTTCTTCAATCTCGATGATCTTGGCGTTGCCGCGATGGACCGGTTCGCGGATCCCCGACGGGCTGACCAGGTGCGGCCAGTTCTCGCCATGCCATGCCGTGCGGCGCCCCATGTGGGTAGCCTGGATCATGATCTTGGCGCCGTGCCGGTGCATGGCCTCCGCCAGCCGCGACAAAGGCTCGATCACCTTGTCGGTGGTCAGGTTGACCGATTTCCACCAGCCTTGCGGGCTGTCGATGGAAACCGTGCTGGAGCCGCCGCAAATCGCCAGCCCCAGGCCGCCCTTGGCCTTTTCTTCGTAATACCGTATATAGCGTTCGCCCGGCAAGCCGCCGGCTTCCGCGTACACCTCTGCGTGGGCGGTGCTGACTACCCGGTTGCGCAGGGTCACCTGGTTCAGGGTCAACGGCGAAAACAAAGTCGGATAACGCATGGTCTGTATCTATCCCTGAGCGGCGACTGCCGTGACTGTAAACACGCAATGATCGTGGCCTTCGCCGCCGCACTGGGTTTCGCTGCAGCTCGAGCGCAACGGATTGCCGGTGGTGTCGGAGACCCAGTCCATGGCGCCGGCAAACCAGCCGGCGAACATGTAGCAAAGCTTGCCGTGCGCTTCCGGCTGCTGCAGCACGAACGATGAATTGAGCAGCTTGATGCTGGCGCTGGCCTTGGCCGCATCTACCTCGGTGAAAGAGAACAGGCCCCAGCCGCGCTGCGACAGGCGCTTCAGGTAATGTTTGTAGACGTCGAGGCCGGACATGCCGTGCTGCCTGGCTTCCTTTTCGCACCAGAAATAGGCGGACTTGTGGCCGGCCTGGTACAGGATCTCGGCATATTCTTCGCGTCCCAGCGCGGCTTCCACCGCGGTATGGTTGTTGGTGAAAAAATGGCGCGGGACATACAGCATCGGCAGTTTGTCGGTAGTCCAGACGCCGGTGCTGGCGTCGACTTCAATCGGCAATTGGGGTTGCATCGCTACTCCTCGGTATCTTGCTTGACGTTCAATCGTTCCAGACTTCGCCGAAAACCCGCAGCCAGTTTTCGCCCAGCACCTTGCGTATGCGGCTTTCTTTCCAGCCGGCGCGTTCCATCGCGCTGGTCAGGTTGGGGAAATCGCCTATGGTGCGAAAACCTTCAGGATTGATCACCGTGCCGAAATCGGTCAGGCGGCGATGGCGGCCCTTGTCGTGCGTCAGCCATTCAAAGAACGGCTTGCCGTAGCCTTGCGTGAAATCGGTGCCGATGCCGACGCAATCGTCGCCGACCAGGTTGATGATGTAATCGAAGGCTTCCACGTAGTCGTCGACATTGGCGCTGCTGCCGCGCTTGAGGAAAGGCGGGAACATGGTGACGCCGATGAAGCCGCCATGGCCGGCGATGAATTTCAGCTGCTCGTCGCTCTTGTTGCGCGGATGCTGTTTCAGGCCGGACGGCAGGCAGTGCGAATAACAGACCGGTTTCTTCGAGGCCAGGATCGCTTCGGTCGAGGTATTGCCGCCGACATGCGACAGGTCGACCATGATGCCGACCCGGTTCATCTCTTCGATCACCTCGCGGCCAAAACCGGACAAGCCGCCGTCGCGCTCGTAGCAGCCGGTGCCGATCAGGTTCTGGGTGTTGTAGCAAAGCTGCACCACCCGCACGCCCAGCTCGGCGAACACTTCGATATAGCCAAGGTTGTCTTCAAACGCATGGGCGTTCTGGAAACCCAGGATGACGCCGGTGCGCCCTTCCTTTTTTGCGCGCCTGATATCGTCGACGCCGCGCA
Source organism: Collimonas rhizosphaerae (assembly GCF_038896935.1). Classification (NCBI taxonomy): domain Bacteria; kingdom Pseudomonadati; phylum Pseudomonadota; class Betaproteobacteria; order Burkholderiales; family Oxalobacteraceae; genus Collimonas; species Collimonas rhizosphaerae. The sequence continues at coordinate 132,848 of NZ_JBANDC010000010.1, read as the reverse complement.
CCAGGGTCAGCAGGTCGGCGTTGTCGCGGATCAGGTTCTTCATGTCGACCACATTGCCGACCGTGCCCTGGAAACTTTCCCAGACCGAGATGGTGCAGTTGACGGCGCTCAGGCCGCCCTTCTTCATGTCTTCGAATACCGGCCGCTCCCATTTGGAAATGTTCAGGCCGTCGATGACCAGGCTTTGCTGGTGCAGGTTGCTCATGCCGGACTCCTCAATAGATTGGGAAACGCTTGCACAGCGCGCGTACTTCAGCCAGCACGCGCTGCTCGACTTCGGCGTCGCCCTCGGGCTTGCGCGCCAGTGCATCGAAGATCTCGACGGTCAGGCGGCCGATGGTGCGGAACTCGTCGACGCCGAAACCGCGCGCGGTGCCGGCCGGTGTGCCGAGCCGGATACCGGAGGTGACTGTCGGCTTTTCGGTATCGAACGGGATGCCGTTCTTGTTGCAGGTAATGCCGGCGCGTTCCAGCGCATGCTCCACTTGCGTGCCCTTCAAACCCTTCGGCCGCAGGTCGACCAGCAGCAGGTGGTTTTCCGTGCCGCCGGTCACCAGGTCGACGCCGCCGGCCAGCAGCACTTCGCCCAAGGCTTTGGCGTTGGCCACCACGCTGGCGATGTATTGCTTGAACTCTGGCTCCAGCGCCTCGCCGAAGGCGACCGCCTTGCCGGCGATGACATGCATCAGGGGACCGCCCTGCAAGCCGGGGAACACCGCGGAATTGATTTTCTTGGCGATGTCCTCGTCATTGGTCAGCACGAAGCCGCCGCGCGGACCGCGCAAAGTCTTGTGCGTGGTCGACGTAACCACATGCGCATGCGGCACCGGACTTGGATGATGGCCGGTCGCGACCAGTCCGGCGATATGCGCCATGTCGACCATCAGCAGCGCATCGACGCTGTCGGCGATGGCGCGGAAACGGGCGAAATCGAGCTGGCGCGGGTAGGCGGAATAACCAGCGATGATCAGGCGCGGCTTGTGCTGTTTCGCCAGCGCTTCCACTTCGTCGTAGTCGATCAGGTAAGTATCGCGGTTGACGCCGTATTGCACGGCGTTGAACCATTTCCCCGACATCGCCGGCCGCGCGCCGTGCGTCAAATGGCCGCCGGCGTCGAGCGACATGCCGAGCACGGTATCTCCCGGTTTCACCAGCGCCAGCATGACGGCGCCGTTAGCCTGGGCGCCGGAGTGCGGCTGCACATTGGCGTACCTGGCGCCGAACAGCTGCTTGACCCGTTCCAGCGCCAGGGTTTCCACCTGGTCGACGAATTCGCAGCCGCCGTAATAGCGCTTGCCGGGATAACCTTCCGCATACTTGTTGGTCAGCACCGAGCCCTGCGCTTCCAGCACCGCGCGCGAAACGATGTTTTCGGAAGCAATCATCTCGATCTGGTTTTGCTGGCGTTCCAGTTCAAGGTTGATGGCTTGCTTGACCGCGGCGTCGCGTTGGGCCAGCGACTGGGAAAATGCAGGAAGTGTCATTTGTATATGCCTGGGAAAAAGAGGGTGTCGTGAGTGGTTCGTTGGTTGACACCATTTTGTCCCAGCCCCTTCCTCGCTATTGACTTGATCTGACGGGAACCTTTCAATTTGCGACATTGCCGTCACTTTTAGCCAAGCGCCGTTTGCAGGCCGGTCCGCCGGCCATGGCGACGGCCGGCGCGCCGCTTGCGCCGAAATGGTTCACGTGCACAAAAAGCGGGATCGCCGGCAATATTTTTTTGCGCCTGCACAGCCTGGGAAGACGGGTCGGGGCAATGCACTGGAAATCAAATCCTGCGTCTGCGGCCAGCGCCTTTTTCCTCTTTTCCGGCGGCCGCAAGCGTTGAAAATAAATCATCTGGTCGGCTTGGCATGCTTATTGCGACGCACAACCGAAAGCATTTGTTGTTCAGTCGTTTCAACGTTACATTGTCCATCGCTGATGTTTGCCAACGGAGCAGGTCATGTCTAAAAGCAGTTCTTCCTTCACCCATTTTGCTTTCATGCCGCTCAACAACTTTACGATGCTGGCATTTTCAAATGCCATCGAAGTACTGAGGATGGCCAACTACCTGGAAGGAACGATCCTGTACCGCTGGTCGGTGGTCAGCCCTGAAGGCGGCCACGTGACAGCCAGCAACGGCCTTTCCGTGACCACCATCCGCGCCGACCAATGCCCTGCCGCCGATGTCGTGTTCGTCTGCGGCGGCACCGACATCGACGCCGCGGTCAACCCTGCCACGCTGGAATTGCTGCAATACCTGGCGACCCAGGACCTGACCCTGGGCAGCCTGTGCACCGGCGCCTTCGCCTTGGCCAAGGCCGGCCTGCTGGACGGCTACACTTGCGCCACCCATTGGGAAAACTTGTCGAGCCTGAAACAAACCTATCCCGCGATTTCTTTCGCGCCGGACCTGTTTGTCGTCGATCGCGACCGCATCACCTGCACCGGCGGCATAGCGCCGCTGGACATGATGCTGAACCTGATTTCGACCCAGGTCGGCAAGACCACGATTGCGGCGATTGCCGATCAATTCATCCTGGAGCACGTGCGCGACCACAAGGACCAGCAGCGGGTGCCGCTGACGGTGCGCATGACATCTGCCCGCCCGGCCATGGTGGAAGTGGTGTCGCTGATGGAAGCAAATATAGAGGAACCCTTGTCGCTGGACGAGCTGGCGCAGTTGTCGAACTCATCGCCGCGCCAGCTGCAGCGCATGTTCAAGGAACACATGGGCATGTCGCCTACCCATTATTACCTGACGCTGCGCCTGCGCAAGGCGCGCGAACTGCTGCGCCAGACCGACATGTCGATACTCAGCATCACGGTGGCTTGCGGTTTCCAGTCTGCCTGCCATTTCAGCAAGACCTATCGCGAAGTATTCAGCGTTGCGCCCAGCACCGAGCGCCGGCAGCCCAGCCAGGTTCCGGCGGCCTTGCTGGCAGCGCCAACGCAGCAGGCGGCAGTTTTCATTTAGCGGCGAAGCATCAGGGAGAGAAGAAAAAACGGGCGCCTCTGGCGCCCGTTTTTATATCTGCAAAACAGCAGTTCTCCATCGTGTAACCTTATGGCTTATGGCGCCAGCTCTTTTATCGAACGCTCCCACAGGTTGATGCCGCCCTCCTTGGCCTGCTCGTCGATGGCCGCCAGTTCTTCTTTCGTAAAATCCAGGCGCTGCAAGGCAGCCACATTTTCCCGGATCTGGCCCGGGCTGCTGGCGCCGATCAAGGTGGTGGTCACGCGCGGATCGCGCAATACCCAGGCCAGCGCCATCTGCGCCAGGCTCTGGCCACGGGCCTTGGCGATCTCGTTGAGCGCCCGCACCCGCGCCAGGTTTTCCGGGCTCAGGTGAGCCTGCTGCAGCGAACCGCCGCCCTCGCGATTGATGCGCGAATCCTGCGGCACACCGTTCAGGTATTTGTCGCTCAGCAGTCCCTGCGCCAAGGCGGTAAAGGTAATGCAGCCCATGCCTTCCTGTTCCAGGGTATCGAGCAAGCCGTCTTCAATCCAGCGGTTGAACATGTTGTAGGACGGCTGGTGGATCAGGCAAGGCACTTTCCAGTCGCGCAGCAGCTTGGCGGCTTCCGCGGTCTTGGCCGGCGAATAGGACGAGACGCCGACATACAGCGCCTTGCCCTGCTGCACCGCCGTCGCCAGCGCGCTCATGGTTTCTTCCAGCGGCGTTTCCGGATCGAAGCGGTGCGAATAAAAGATATCGACGTAGTCCAGGCCCATGCGCTGCAGGCTCTGGTCGAGGCTGGCCAGCACGTACTTGCGCGAACCGCCGCCCTGGCCGTACGGCCCCGGCCACATGTCCCAGCCGGCCTTGGTCGAGATGATCAGCTCGTCGCGGTAAGGCCGCAGGTCCTCCTTCAGGATGCGGCCGAAATTGGTTTCGGCGCTGCCGTACGGCGGCCCGTAGTTATTGGCCAGGTCGAAATGGGTGATGCCGAGGTCGAACGCGGTGTGCACCATTTCCCGCTGGCGCGCCAGCGAGGTAGTGTCGCCGAAATTGTGCCAGAGCCCCATGGACAACAATGGCAGCTTGAGGCCGCTGCGGCCGCAAAAGCGGTACTGCATTTCGTCGTAGCGTTTGCTTGATGCGTGATAACTCATGACTGGAATATTCCTTTTGACGATGGTCTGGTGGTCTCTTTGAAAATTCTGTTTTACCGGCGGGACTTGCATCCAGCAATTCTACAGAGCTCTCTTGCGTCTCGCTGAGAGCGGCCGATTTGATATTTTGGCAAATTGCGTTGTATTTTGAAAAAATCCTGCCTCACTTAATTACGAATGATTCTCATTTGTATATAATGACGCCTATTACTAAAAATAAATAGCCAGGCGAGGATAAAGTTTTGAGAAAGCAATTAGCAGGAATATGCACCGCCATGCTGGCGCACGGCGCCATTGCAGCCGATGCGCAGGCACAAGCAAACACCAGTGCGGCAGCCAGTGAAAACACGCTGCCTACCGTGTCCGTCAAAGCCAGCCGGGAAGACACGGCGGAAAAAGGCTACCAGGCAAAACGCGCCGCCGTCGGCAGCCGCAGCGATGCTGCCCTGATCGACGTGCCGCAGGCAGTCAGCGTCGTCACTTCCCAGTTCCTGCAAGACCGCCAGCCGAGCAGCCTGGCGGAATCGCTGGATACGGTGTCCGGCGTCCATATGGGCAATACGCTGGGCGGCACGCTGGATGCAATCATCAAGCGCGGCTTCGGCGACAACCGCGACAACTCCATGCTGCGCGACGGCATGCTGTCGGTCCAGCCGCGCAATTTCACGCCGACCACGGAACGTATCGAAGTGCTGAAAGGTCCTTCGTCAATGCTCTACGGCAGCATGGACCCGGGCGGCGTCATCAACGTCGTCAGCAAGAAACCGCTGCTGGAAAGCCAGCGCTCGGTCACGCTCGGCGTCACCAGCTACGGCGGCGTCAGCGAACAGGTCGACCTGACCGGACCGATCGGCGATTCGGGGCTGGCGTACCGGCTGATCGCCGACCATGAGCGCAGCAACTACTGGCGCAACTTCGGCGAAACCACGCAATCGGTGGTGGCGCCGTCGCTGGCCTGGTATGGCCGCGATACGACGCTGTCGTTCGCCTACGAACACATGAACTATTCGGTGCCTATCGACCGCGGCACCGTCATCGATACGCGCACCGGCAACCCGGTGGCCGTGCCCAAGGAGCGCCGCTTCGACGAAGCCTACAACGTGTCGGCCGGCCGTTCCGACGCCGTCAACCTGCGCTTCGACCACAAGCTCAACGCCGACTGGACCCTGCATGGCGGCTACGGCTTCAGCCGCAGCTACTACAACGACTGGCAGGCGCGCGTGCTGTCGGTCAACTACGCCACCGGCATCGCCACGCGGCGCGTCGACTCCACCCAGAACGGCGTGCAGTCGGCGCATACGCTGACCTTGAACCTGGAAGGAAAATTCAACTGGGGCGAGGTGCGCCACGACATCGTCGGCGGCGTCGACTACATGCGCAACTACCGGGTGCTGGGCGACCTCTACCGCGGCCCGAGCAATACCCAGTTCAACATCTACAATCCGGTCTACGGCCAGCTGACGCCTGCCGGCAGCAAGATCAGCCCGGCCGACAGCGACCAGACCGACAAGCTGATCTCGCGCGGCGTGTTCGTGCAGGATTCGATGCACCTGGATGAACGCTGGATCCTGCTGGCCGGCGCACGCTACGAATATTTCAATGAACTGACCGGCAAGGGCCGTCCTTTCATCGTCGGCAGCAAGGTCGCCGCCGGACGCGCCACGCCGCGCGCCGGCGTGGTCTACAAGCTGGCGCCGGACTGGTCGATGTACGCCAGCTACAGCGAATCATTCAAGCCGAATACTTCGATTGCAACGCCGATCGGCGAGTTGCCGCCGGAACTGGCCAAGGGCTACGAGATCGGCTCGAAACTGGAAACCGACAACCTGACTGCCACGGTAGCCGTGTTCGATATCCAGAAGCGCAACATCCAGACCACGGAAACCATCGGCGGCGTCAACTACACCCGCAACGCCGGCAAAGCCAGGTCGCGCGGCCTGGAGTTCGACGCCAGCGGCCGCATCAGCCAGGACTTGAGCCTGGTCGGCAGCTACGCCTACACCGAAGCGCGCTACGCTGACGATCCCAAGCTGGCCGGCAATCCCCTGCCGAATACACCAAAGCATTCGGCGTCGCTGTACCTGACGCGCGATTTCGGCGTCTCGCGCCTCGGCCCGGTCGAAGGCCGCGTCAGGGCCGGCGCCGGCGCCCGCGTGTTCAGCAGCCTGCCGGTGGGCGACGGCACCGGCAAGGTCTACCACCTGCCCTACGGCCGCGTGATGGATGCGTTCATATCCTGGAACACGCTGCTCGGCGGCCAGTCGGTCGACTGGCAGTTCAACATCAAGAACATCTTCGATTCGACTTATTACACTGCCAGCTGCTGCACCGGCACGCCGTTCGTCAACATCGGCGCCGGCCGCGAGTTTACGCTCAACGCCAAGCTGAATTTCTGAGGATGGCCAGGATGAGGAAAGCATTGCTGGCTTGCGCGCTGCCGCTCCTCGCCGGGGCTGCGCATGCAGCGCCGGCGCCGGACCAGGAAATGCCAGAGTATCAAGCGCAGAGCGTGAGCTTGCCGCCCCACGCCAGCTATCTCGATGAGCAAAACGCGATCCGCATCGGCGGCGCCGAGCACGCGCAATTCGTGATCGACCGTTTCAATGCCCTGTTCGCCGGCAGCCATCCTGGCGTGCGCTTTTCCGGCCATGTCAAGGGCACTACCGCCACCATGCCGCTGCTGACTTACGGACGGATGCTGTACGGCCCGATGGGACGCAGCGCCAATGCGGCGGAGCTGGAAGCCTATGAAAAAGCGGTCGGCGCGGCGCCGCTGGAAATCCGCATCGCCCATACTTCCGACGATGCGCAGCAGGAAATGTCGTATTCGATCGGCATCTACGTCAACCGCGCCAATCCGATCGAACGCCTGAGCGCAAGCCAGGTGGCGCGCATCTTCACCAACGGCAACCCGGACGGCGACCTCTCCCACTGGGGCCAGCTGGGCGCCGGCGGCGCCTGGAAAGAACGCGCCATCCATCCTTTCGGCACGCCTGAATATACCGGCATGGGCACCTACATGCAGTCCGGGCCGCTGCAAGGACGGACCTTCACGCCGGCGTACGAACAATGGGGCAGCACCGAAACCATCCTGAAACGGCTGGAACAGGATCCGGCCGGCATCGCGTTTGCCGCCATCGGCCACGAAAACGCGGCGCTCAGGCAACTCGCCATCGTATCCGGCGATGGCCGCAGCGAGACACGCGGCAGCCGCCAGGAGGTGGCTGCCGGCGCCTACCCTTACGGCCGTTACGTGTATTTCTATTTGCGGCGCGAACCGGGACAAGCGCTTGACCCGGTCGCCAAGGAGTACCTGCGCCTGGTGCTGTCGCGCCAGGGCCAGGAAATCATCGCCAGCCAGGCCGGCGGCTATATTCCGCTGTCGGCGGCGGAAGTCCGCGCTGAATTGCAAAAAATAGAACTGGCGGGAAGCGGCGCCAGCGTATCGGCCCCGGTTCTGCCTGGACTGCTGCTGGCCGGCGCGGATGACGCAACCGATCTGTTCAAGCGCTTCAACGCCATGTTTGCCCGCACGCAGCCGCAAGCGAGCATCGGCATGGCGCTCAAAGGCTCGTCAACCGGCTTGCCGGCACTGACAGCCGGCACCGCTTCCATGGCAATCGTCACGCATGAAGCAAGCGCCGCCGAAATCGCTGCGTTTCGGCAAGCGTGGGGTTATGCGCCGTTCCTGGTTCGCATCGGCTACGCCGGTTCCGGGCAAGAAGCCCCCGCCGTCTACGTCAACCGGCGCAATCCCCTGCCCGGCCTGAGCATGCAGCAGCTGGCCCGGGTGTTTACCGCGGGTTCGGCAGCGGGCAATCTGAATTTCTGGTCGCAGCTGGGACTGAAGGACGGCTGGCAGCAACGCCGCATCCACTTGTACGGGCTGCGCGACGATGGCGGCAGCGCTACCGTCTTGCGTACCGCACACCTGGGAAAATATCCCTTCGCTGCGCACTACGAAGCGCTGGACACCGCGCAAGCCGTCTTGGCGGCAGTCGCCGACGATCCTTACGGGATTGCCTTGCTCGCGCCGACCAGCGACGCTCCGATCCCCGCGTCGCTGCGCATCTTGCCGCTGTCGCCGGCCGATGGCGCCGTCGCGGTCATGCCTTCTCCTGAAAACGTGGCGGCGGGAAAATATCCGCTCTCCGTGTACCTGCAGCTGTATTTGAACCGGCCGCCCGGCAAGGCCCTCGACGGACAGCTGGCGGATTACCTGAAGATGATATTGTCGCCGGCAGGGCAAAGCCTGCTAGCCGGCGCGGCAGGCGGTTACCTGCCGCTGTCGGCCGGCGATTTGACCAAGGAAAAGAAAAAACTCGACTAGGACAAAGCTACGGACAGGGAAGCGCTATCGGCAACGCAGATGCCGGCTCCTTTAGATCGGATCTGCCCGAAGGTGTTCCGGCCGGTGCAGGAAGACGGTGAGCGTATCCCGTTGCGGCGGCACGCCGATCTGCGACAGGATACGGCCGACGGCGCCGCGATGGTAGTTGCCGTGCGTGACCACATGGGCCAGCATCTCGCCGCGGGACATGCGGCCGGCCGAACCATCGACGAAGGTGAACTCGACCACCTCTGCAAGCTCGGCTTCCGATACCGTATCGGCATACGATAGCAGCCAGCGGTCGGTTTCGCGGACCGCTGCGCGCAGGTCGGCGAGTTCCGGCGTCGCCGTGGTATTGAGCGCCTTGTAATCGTGCGGCTTGCGCTCCAGGTTTGCTTCGAAAATCCGGTCCACGACGTAGACATGGTTCAAGATGCGCGCGGCGTCGTGTTTTTCCCGCTCGTGGGATTCCGGCGGCAACGCGGCCAGCGCCGAAAACAGGGTGTCGTTGGCCCAGGCTTTGTATTCAAACAGGGTGGTCAGCAGTTTTTGTGTATTCATGGCGTCTGGTTTTGCATCGGCAGGCTGGTCGGGATTTGCTGCAATCCAGCCATTCTATGCCAAGCGCGGAATCCGCACAGGTGAAGGCAAATCGACTCAAGACCCCGGGATGCCCTACAATCGCGCCATGAGTCATTTAGATATCCTATTGCCCTTCGGCCTGCCGCCGCCGGAACTGGCGCGCGATTTATTGCGCGATTTGAAATTGCCTGCCCTCGCCACCCTGATGACGCGCGCCAAGACCGCTCCGCGGCGCCAGCTGTTTGACGATTTTGCAAGAGCCCTGCCGCATGAGATGTGGCTGGCCTCGCAATTTTCCTTGCCCGGCTTCGGCCCGGCGGCAACCGCCGCCGACCACCAGAACAGCCCTGCGCTCGCCTGCGCCGCCATGCGCGCCATGGGGCTAAGCGTTGCAGAAGGCGCCTGGTTCATGCTGCATCCGGCCCATATCCATATCGCCCGCGACCACCTGGTGCTGACCGACATCCGCCAGATCGGCTTGAGCGATGCGGAATCGCGCGAACTGTTCGATGCTGCGCTGCCGCTGTTCGGCGAAGCCGGCCGCGAGCTGGTCTACGGCGATGCCGGCACCTGGTTCCTGCGCGCCGACGACTGGCAAGGCTTGCTGTCGTCCACGCCGGACGCCACTTGCGGCCACAACATCGATATCTGGATGCCGAAAGGCAGCGGCGACCAGGCTTGGCGCAAATTGCAGAATGAAGTGCAGATGTTATGGTTTGCCCATCCCTTGAACGAAGGCCGCGAAATGCAGGGACGGCAAACCGTCAATTCCCTGTGGCTATGGGGCGGCGCGGTCGCGCAGCCGCCGGCACCCAGCCAGCGCGAAGTATTCAACCTGCCGGACGGCTTCGCTGGCCTCGGCCAATACGCCAAGACGGCGCATGCCGGCGTCGGCGTGAGCGAGGTAATCGCGACCAGGCCCGAACACGGCCTGCTGACTTTGAGCCAGCTGATCCAGCCGGCCTTGACCGGCGAATGGTCGGACTGGCTGCAGCAGCTGCAAGCCCTGGAAAGCGCATGCTTCGCGCCTTTGCTGCAAGCCATGCAACAACGCCGGCTCGACAGCCTGTCCCTGGTCGTCACGGACAGCGGACACGCGCTTGAATTGAGCACCACCCGGCTCTCTCTCAAGAAATTCTGGCTGAAGCCAACCCTTACCGGCTTATTGCCATCGCATTCACCATGACCCGCATCACTACCCGCCCCTATTCCTTCCGCGACTCCGAACGCCTGCGCCAAAGCGGCGTCCATCCAGTGCTGGCCCGCGTGTATACAGCGCGCGGCCTGCTCGACGCCAAGGAGCTTGAAAGCGAACTGAATGCCCTCATCCCGCCGTCGGGCTTGCTGCACATCGACGCCGCCGCCAGCTTCCTGGCCGACGCCATCGCCGCCAGGAAAAAAATGGTGATCGTCGCCGATTACGATTGCGACGGCGCCACCGCCTGCGCCGTCGGCTTGCGCGGCTTGCGCCTGCTGGGCGCCAACATCGACTTCATCGTGCCGAACCGGTTTGAGTACGGCTACGGCTTGACGCCGGAAATCGTCGAACTGACCGCGCGCGAAAAATCGCCCGACATCATCGTCACGGTCGACAACGGCATCGCCAGCATCGACGGCGTGGCCGAAGCCAACCGGCGCGGCATCGAAGTCGTGGTGACCGACCATCACTTGCCTGCGGATACGCTGCCGGCGGCGCGTGTCATCGTCAACCCGAACCAGCCTGAATGCGGTTTTCCCAGCAAGAACCTGGCCGGGGTCGGCGTCATGTTCTATGTCTTGCTGGCCTTGCGCGCGGAACTGCGCCGGCGCGGCATGTTCGACGCCCAGAGCCAGCCGAAGCTGGATGTGCTGCTCGACCTGGTGGCGCTCGGCACCGTGGCCGACGTGGTCAAGCTCGACGCCAACAACCGCATCCTGGTGGCGCAAGGCCTCAAGCGCATGCGCGCCGGCCGCATGCATGCCGGCATCGCCGCCCTGTTCCGCGCCGCCGGCCGCGAAGCGCGGCGCGCCACGCCGTTCGATCTCGGTTTTGCGCTGGGCCCGCGCCTGAACGCCGCCGGCCGCCTGGCCGACATGGCGCTCGGCATCGAATGCCTGACCACCGACGACGAAGGCCGCGCCTGGGCCATCGCCCAGCAGCTCGACGCCATCAACCGCGAACGGCGCGATATCGAAGCCGGCATGCAGGACACCGCGCTGGCGCTGCTGGACGATTTCAAGCCGCAGGACAGCACTACCATCAGCGTGTTCGACGCTTCATGGCACCAGGGCGTGATCGGCATTGTCGCCTCGCGCCTGAAGGACAAGTTTTATCGCCCGACCATTACTTTCGCGCCGGGCGGCGAAGGCTTGATCAAAGGATCGGGCCGCTCGATTCCCGGTTTCCATTTGCGCGACGCGCTGGACCTGGTTTCCAAGCACGCCCCCAGCCTGATCCAGAAATTCGGCGGCCACGCGATGGCAGCCGGGCTGACCATCCGCGCCGACGCCTTCGACGCTTTCGCCGCCGCCTTTGAAAAAGTCGGACGCGAATGGCTGGGACAAAGCCAGCTGGAGCGCGTGATTGAAACCGACGGGCCGCTGGAAGATGCCTACTACACCACCCAATTCATTGAACTGATGGATGGCCAGGTGTGGGGACAAGGTTTTGCACCGCCGCTGTTTTGCGACGAATTCAGGGTGGTCAGCCAGCGTATCCTGAAAGAGAAACACCTGAAGCTGCTGCTGGAGCGCAACGGCACCCGCTACGACGCGATCTGGTTCGGACATACCGATGAACTGGGCAGCAAGGCCAAGGTAGCGTTCCGGCTGGACGCCAATGAATACAACGGCGTGACCAAGGTACAGCTAATGGTGGAGCACGCAGAACCGACGTAATTCCCGAACGCCGAATGCAATACTCCGCGGCCCATCAATTAGGGTCAGAGTCGAATTGTTTCGCTAATTAGGGTCAGAGTCGAATTAATTGGGCAAACAATAATTCGACTCTGACCCTAATTGCTGAACTGGCGTTGCTGGCTTGGGGGGAAGTTTTCGAATTTGCTCCACACTCGGCGCAGCTGGCGGGTTGAGTTGAAACCTGCTTGCTGGGCTACCTGTTCCATGTCGAGCTTGGATTGCGTGAGCAGCTCGCGCACCAGGGCTACCCGGATGCGCTGGATGTAGTCGACCAGGCTGCTGCCGGTGTGTTCCCTGAACAGGCGCGTCAGATGGCGTTCGCTGGTGCAGGCGATTGCCGCCAGCTGTTCCAGGTCCCAGTCATGGGCTGGATTGCCGATCACGGCGTCTTGCACCCGGTGTATCGCCGGATGCAGGTGGTTGCGGCAAGCCTGCCATGGCGACAGCTGCGGATCGCTGCCGGCGCGCCGCATGTAGATCACCAGCGAGCGCGCAATCGACGCGCTGCGGGCATGGCCGGCGATTTGCGCGACTACGTGCAAGGCCAGGTCGATGCCGGTGGTGACGCCGGCGCTGGTGTAGACATTGCGGTCTTCGACAAAGATGCGGTTTTCCAATACATGCGCTCGCGGCGCAATACGCCGCAAGTCGTCGCAATGGCTGTGGTGCGTGGTGCACTGGCGGCCATCGAGCAGGCCGGCATAGCCCGCCAGCAAAGCGCCGGTGCAGCTGCACAGCAGGCGATGGGAATCCTGCCAGTGCGCGCGCAGCCAGGCTACGGCGCGCTGGTCGTTGGCGCTGGTGAAATCGTCGTCGCTGCCTACGCAGCCGTGCAGCATCAGCATAGCGTTGGCCGGCAGGCTGTCCGGCAAGTCGCTGAAACCGGTCAGGCCAAGGCCAAGCGAAATGTTGATGGTGCTGGCCGCACTGACGTAGCGCAGGTCGAAAAAATCCGCGCGGCCTTCCCGTTCCGCAATCCGGTTGGCATAACGCAGCACCTCCGCCGGACCCATCAGGTCAAGCGTCATGGTAGCGTCGCGCAGCAGGAAATAGACCGGGACGGTGGTTTCTCCAGCGCGCGCGTGGTCGGCTATTGCAGCCATCGATACTCCATCTGTTTGGCAGTGGCGGCGGCCAGTTCGGGTCCTGCCAATCGCTCGACCAGGTGCAGGCTCATGTCGATGCCTGCCGAAATGCCGCCGGAAGTCACCACTTTACCGCAATCGACCCAGGCTACGTTGCGCTTGACCGTGAGCGCCGGAAAACTTGCCTGCAAGTCATCCTGGTCTTCCCAGTGCGTGGTCACATCCAGGCCGTCCAGCAAACCGGCCTTGGCCAGCAGGAATGCGCCGGTGCAGACCGATGCCGTAATCACCGTGCCGGGATGCTGGGCTGCAATCCAGCGGATTACCGCGTCATCATTGAGGATCGCCGACACGTCGCCGCCCGGCACGATCAGCACGTCGAGGTCGGCGGACGGCGTCAGCACGCAATCCGGCAACACCTTTATGCCGCCTCTCGCCCGCACCGGCCGCATCGCCGGCGCTACCAGGAAACATTGAAACAGGTTTGCCGCCGCGCCATTGCGGGCGGTTCGCCCGTGGACCCGCGCGGCGGTAGAAAATACTTCATAGGGGCCGGAAAAATCCAGGATTTCCACATCGTCAAACACCAGTATCCCTACGCTCAGCATGCTGCAGCCTCATCTGACATCCTGGCAGTCCGGGATCGGAGCGCCATTGTTGAGGACCATGTTAAGCGTCGGCCAGGCATTGCGAAATGCTGCGGGTAGACATATAACGGACAAAAAAGGACATGCCGGGAATATCTCAGCGCACCGGCAAGAACTGCAGGAAACTGCCGCCCACCAGGTTCTGCATGTAGCTGATGCCGGCGCGCTTGTATTTCTCTGTCGTCATCTCGGCCAGCAAATCGATGCGGCCGATGATCTTGCCGAACTCCCGTTCAAAACTGATGTTGCGCTCGCTGTCGCTGATGTCGTTGGACAGCAGCAAAGGCTGGCCGGCGGCATTTTTCCGGCTGTTGAGTATCCACGATGCGATTTCCATGTTGCGGGCGGCGTTGTACAGGTATTGGGCGTCGAAGCCGTCGATCAGGTAGAACCTGGTTTTGCCGCCGTGGGCGACGATGATCATGTCGGCCGCGCCGTAGATAAAGGCGGCGGCCCGGTCGCCGCTGAAGTCAGGCGCCAGCGCCAGCGACAACGCCTGGACGTCATGCTTGCCTTGCAGCTCGGGCCACGGCTGGCGCGTTTCGATGGCGTCGCGCACGCGCTTGATCGCCAGCTCGCGGCTGGCGGCGGTCTTTTTCCATTCGGCGGGATTGCGCCGGTACAATTTATCCAGCAGGCGGTACAGGCTGTCGAGATTGTCGCGCATGCCGAGGGTAGCGAAACGGTTGACATCAGACTGCGCCAGTTCGCTGCCGCTGGTGGAGGAGCCCTGCACTTCGCCGTGCGGAGCCGGGGTCGGCGCCAGCAGGCCGCAAGCGCTGAGCGCCAGGCACAGCAAGGCCATCGGCAGATACGATGGCAAAACAACATCGCAGCGATGGATTCTTGCCTTAATCGACATGGGCGGCTGGGTCGGGCTGGTAAACTATCAAGCGTGCAATCCATTCTAAGCGGTTGCAGCTTCGATATCCGGCTTCTTGCAATGGTTCACATTTGTGCATATTTGCTGCAAAACAGCCGTCAATCAGGGACAAAACGCAAACTGCAGCGCCATCTGCCATGCTGCTGGCGTATAATTTAGGGTTTGATTGCAAAAGAGCCGAAAATGGAAGCCGAACGCTTAAATTCCCTACAAAACCTGCTTGCGGACCTGACCAGCCGCGAAGCCGAACTACGGAGGTATCTTTGACTTCGATACGAAGTTAGAGAAACTCGACCAGGTCAACGGCGAACTGGAAGATCCGGAAGTCTGGAACGACCAGAAGCGCGCCCAGGACCTGGGCAAGGAAAAGAAATCGCTGGAAGCCATCGTGCTGACGCTGACCAAGATCGAAGCCGACCTGCGCGACACCACCGATCTGTTCCAGATGGCGCGCGAAGAGCAGGATGAAGAAACCATAGAGGCGGTCGAAGCCGATACGGAAGGCCTGCGCAAGCTGGTCGAAGGCATGGAATTCCGCCGCATGTTCAGCAATCCGATGGATCCCAACAACTGCTTCATCGACATCCAGGCCGGCGCCGGCGGCACCGAGGCGCAGGACTGGGCATCGATGCTGCTGCGTCAGTACCTGCGTTATTGCGAACGCAAGGGTTTCAAGGTCGAGATCCTGGAACAGTCCGACGGTGAAATCGCCGGCATCAAGACCGCTACGCTGAAAGTCGAAGGCGAATACGCCTACGGTTTCCTGCGCACTGAAACCGGCGTGCACCGCCTGGTGCGCAAGTCGCCTTTCGACTCTGCCAACGGCCGCCACACCTCGTTCTCCAGCTTGTTCGTGTACCCGGAAGTGGATGACTCGATCGATATCGACGTCAACCCGGCCGACGTCCGCGTCGACACCTACCGCGCCTCCGGCGCCGGCGGCCAGCACATCAACAAGACCGACTCCGCGGTGCGCCTGACGCATATGCCGTCCGGCATTGTGGTGCAATGCCAGAACGACCGCAGCCAGCACCGTAACCGCGCCGAAGCGTGGGACATGCTGAAAGCCAAGCTGTACGAACTGGAACTGCGCAAGCGCATGAGCGAACAGCAGAAACTGGAAGACTCCAAGACCGACGTCGGCTGGGGCCACCAGATCCGCTCTTACGTGCTGGACCAGTCGCGCATCAAGGACCTGCGCACCAACTTCGAGAGCGGCAACACCAAGGCCATTCTCGACGGCGACCTTGACGATTTCATCGCCGCTTCGCTCAAGCAAGGCGTATAAGCTGCAAATCCGGTTGCAAACCATGCCGCGGGCAGCGTCCGTGGCATTGCCTTCCCCGCCGCTACACAGACAGACGTTTCACCGCATCATTTGAAAAGACACTGACATGACGACAGACACTCAGCAGCAACCTGTCCCGCAAGACGAAAACAAGATCATTGCGGAACGCCGCAGCAAGCTCGGCGCCCTGCGCGCGCAAGGCGTGGCCTTCCCTAACGACTTCCGGCCGACGCACAAGGCAGCCCCGATCCAGGCCGAATACGCGGCGCAGGAAAACGAAACGCTGGACGCTGCTGCAGTCAAGGTCGTGGTCGCCGGCCGCATGATGCTGAAACGCGTGATGGGCAAGGCTTCCTTCGCCACCCTGCAGGACGCGTCCGGCAGCAAGGCCGACGGCCGCATCCAGCTGTTCATCACCAAGGAAAACATCGGCGAAGCGGAATACGACAGCTTCAAGCACTACGACCTGGGCGACATCCTCGGCGCCGAAGGCACGCTGTTCAAGACCAAGACCGGCGAGCTGTCGATCAAGGTCACCACCCTGCGCCTGCTGACCAAGTCGCTGCGTCCGCTGCCGGACAAGTTCCACGGCCTGGCCGACCAGGAAACCAAGTACCGCCAGCGCTACGTCGACCTGATCATCAACGAAGATACGCGCCGCACTTTCAAGGTGCGCACCGCGGCGATGTCGTCGATCCGCCGCTTCATGGAAAAGAACGACTTCATGGAAGTCGAAACGCCGATGCTGCACGCCATCCCCGGCGGCGCCGCGGCCAAGCCTTTCATCACCCACCACAATGCGCTGGACATGCAGATGTTCCTGCGCATCGCGCCTGAGCTGTACCTGAAGCGCCTGGTGGTCGGCGGTTTCGAACGCGTGTTCGAAGTCAACCGCAACTTCCGCAATGAAGGTGTATCGCCGCGCCACAATCCAGAATTCACGATGATGGAATTCTATGCGGCTTATGTCGATTACCAATGGCTGATGAACTTCACCGAGCAGGTGATCCGCCAGGCCGCGATCGACGCCCACGGCACCGCCACCCTGACCTACCAGGGCCGCGAGCTGGACCTGAGCAAGCCGTTCCAGCGCCTGACCATCGTCGGCGCCATCAACAAATACGCGCCGCAATACCAGGACGCGCAGCTGCAGGATGCCGAATTCATCAAGGCCGAGCTGAAAAAATTCGGCGTCAAGCCGCACGCCCACGCCGGCCTCGGCGCGCTGCAGCTGGCGCTGTTTGAAGAAACCGCCGAAGGGCAGCTGTGGGATCCGACCTACATCGTCGACTATCCGGTCGAAGTGTCGCCGCTGGCGCGCGCCTCCGATACCGTGCCCGGCATCACCGAACGTTTCGAACTGTTCGTCACCGGCCGCGAAATCGCCAACGGCTTCTCCGAGCTGAACGATTCGGAAGACCAGGCCGCGCGCTTCCAGGCGCAGGTTGCAGCCAAGGACGCCGGCGACGAAGAAGCCATGTACTTCGACGCCGACTACATCCGCGCGCTGGAATACGGCATGCCTCCGACCGGCGGCTGCGGCATCGGCATCGACCGCCTGATGATGCTGATCACCGACTCGCCCAACATCCGCGACGTCCTCCTGTTCCCGCACCTGCGCCGCGAAGACTAAATCATCAACGTGCTCAGTCAAATGGGGTCAGAGTTTTTTTACGACAGTCTCATCGTCGTAAATTACTCTGCCCCATTTGACGTACCACGGAATACAAATCTATGCAGTCGCCAGGATTAATTCGACTCTGACCCTAATTATTCGCAGTCGCGAGAATTAATTCGACTCTGACCCTAATTACTCTAATTATTGGCCTGTTTTGCAGTTTTTCCGGGTAGCGCTTAAACTCGTTACATAAGGATACATCTGACACATTATCAACATAGCGTTCGTTATCTGAACCTTTGATAATTACATTAGTCAACAAACAAAAATTCCTGGAGGTAATAATGGACAGCCCGAAACCAAACAACCGCATTCACCCTTTGGTTGCTGCTGCTGCGGTAGCAGTTACCTTGGCCAGCCTGGTAGGCGTAGCCGCCATGACCGGCCTGTTTCCTAGCTCGAACTCGACGCCGGCGCCGGTAGCGGCCATGTCGGCGGCGCCTGGGGACTATAACAGCCAGCAGCCTGGCGCCCTGCCGCAGGCAAACGGTGCGCCGGCGGGCCAGAACGGCTATTACCAGCAACAGCAGCAGCCGGTCCAGGCTCAGCAGCAACAACAGCCGCGCTCGGCGCCGCGCCCGGAATATGCACAGGCTCCGCGCCAGTCGGAACCAGCACCGCAGCCATCCGTCTGCCACAGCTGCGGCCGGGTTGAATCGATACAAGCGATCCAGCATGCAGTCCCGCCTAGCGGCTTGGGGATTGCCGCCGGCGCAGTGCTGGGCGGCGTGCTCGGCCACCAGGTCGGCCATGGCAACGGTAATACCCTGGCGACTGTAGCAGGCGCTGTCGGCGGCGGTTTTGCCGGCAATGAAGTGGAAAAACGCACCCGCACCAACACCACCTACCAGGTTGTGGTGCGCATGGATGACGGCAAGGTACGCACCTTCCCGCAATCCAGCCAGGGATGGCGTGTCGGCGATCCGGTGCAGGTCGTCAACGGCCACCTGGAAGGCCGCGGCTGATACCGGTTCGGTCAATAAAAAACCCGCTGTCGCTACGATTGTAGCCACAGCGGGGTTTTCTTTGCGCCGGCGCTTCTTAAGTCTCTTAGCGGGCTTCTTCTATCCAGGCTGCCTGTATCGCTTCCAGGATTTTTTCGCCGGAGCGGTTTGGCTCGTCGTCGAAGCCGTCCAGCTCCAGCACCCACTTGTGCAGGTCGGTAAAGCGGATCTTTTCTGGATCGATATCCGGGAATTTGTCGTACAGGGCTTCGGCAACGCGCAATGTATCAGTCCATTTCATGGTGTCGGTCATGGTGCTGTCCTCTGGCTTAGTGGTTTTCGCTGGCGTGGTTGATCGTGTACTTCGGAATCTCGACCACCAGGTCTTCCTCGCCGAGGATGGCCTGGCACGACAGGCGCGAGGTTGCTTCCAGGCCCCAGGCCATGTCCAGCAAATCCTCTTCCTTGTCGTCCAGCTCGCCCAGCGACGCAAAACCTTCGCGCACCACTACGTGGCAGGTGGTGCAGGCGCAGGATTTCTCGCAAGCGTGTTCGATCTCGATATCGTTCGCGAGCAAGGCGTCGCACACGGATTGGCCGCGCGGGGCTTCGATCACGACGCCTTCGGGACAGTAAGTAGGATGGGGCAATACGACGATTTGGGGCACTTGGTTTACCTCGGGAATAGGTTGAGTCTTTATGAATTTGTACGGTTTTCTATGACACCTGGTCCAGCGTCTTGCCGGTCAACGCATCATGTACGCTGCGGTCCATGCGGCGCGCGGCGAATTCTTCGGTGCCGTGCGCCAGGGCATCGACCGCCGCCTTGATCGCCAGGTGGTCCGTGCCCTGCACCTGCCCGCGCACGGCATCGATCAAGGCGGCTATGCCGGCCCGTTCCTGCTCCGACAGCAAGGCAGCGTCGGCTGCCAAGGCCGATTCGGTAGCCAGCACGATACGCTCGGCTTCCACCTGCTCTTCTTTCAGTGCGCGCGCCTGCATGTCGACGTCGGCCGAAGCGAACGATTCCTGCAGCATCCTGGCGATGTCGTCATCCGCCAGGCCGTAAGAAGGCTTGACGCTGATCGACGCTTCCACGCCGGAGCGCAGTTCGCGCGCCGAAACCGACAGCAAGCCATCGGCATCGACCTGGTAGGTCACCCGTATCCGTGCCGCACCGGCCGCCATCGGCGGAATGCCGCGCAGCTCGAACTTCGCCAGCGAACGGCAATCGCTGACCAGTTCACGCTCGCCTTGCAGGACCTGGATCGCCATCGCGGTCTGGCCATCCTTGAAGGTGGTGAATTCCTGCGCACGCGCGCAAGGGATGGTCGAGTTACGCGGAATCACCTTCTCCACCAGGCCGCCCATGGTTTCTATGCCCAGCGACAGCGGGATCACGTCCAGCAGCAGCCAGTCGTCGCCCGGGGCGCGGTTGCCGGCCAGCAGGTTGGCCTGGATCGCGGCGCCCAGCGCCACTACCTTGTCGGGATCGATATTCGCCAGCGGCGTTGTTTCGAAGTAAGCGCCGACCGCCTTGCGGATGCTCGGCATGCGGGTGGCGCCGCCGACCAGCACCACGCCGTCGACATCATCCACGGTCAGTTCGGCATCGCGCAGCGCCTTGCGCGTCGGCGTCAGGGTCTTCGCCACCAGGTGCTGGGTGATCTCGTCAAAGATCGCCGACGTCAGTTGCAGATGCACTTGTTCGCCCGAATTCAGAGCAGCATCGATGCTGACTTCGGTTTTGGTGGAAAGCAGTTCCTTGGCTTCACGCGCCTTGACCATCAGCACTCGCGTATCCTCGTCGGACAGCGGCGCCAGTCCTGCCTGCTGGCTGATCCAGCAAAATATCCTGTGGTCGAAATCGTCGCCGCCCAGCGCCGAATCGCCGCCGGTGGCCAGCACTTCAAACACGCCCTTGGTCAGCTTCAGGATCGAGATGTCGAAGGTGCCGCCGCCCAGGTCGTAGACCACGTACACGCCTTCCGAAGCGTTATCCAGGCCGTAGGCGATCGCTGCCGCGGTAGGTTCGTTGAGCAGGCGCAGTACATTCAGGCCGGCCAGCTTGGCCGCATCCTTGGTCGCCTGGCGCTGCGCGTCGTCGAAATAGGCAGGCACGGTAATCACGGCGCCGACCAGGTCGTCGCCCAAGGCGTCTTCCGCCTGCTGGCGCAGAGTCGCCAGGATTTCGGCGGAGATTTCGACCGGGCTCTTGACCCCGGCCGCCGTCTTCAACTGCACCATGCCCGGCACATCGAGGAAATCGTAAGGCAGGTTTTCGGCGTAGGCGATATCTTTCAGGCCGCGCCCCATGAAACGCTTGACCGACAGGATGGTGTTCTTCGGATCGGTGGTCTGCGCAGCCTGCGCCTTGTAGCCGATATGCGCATTGCCGTTCGGCAGGTAGCGCACGATGGACGGCAGCAAAGGCCGCCCCGCTTCATCGTTAAGCACCTCGGGAATGCTGTTGCGCACCGTGGCGACCAGTGAATTGGTGGTGCCCAGGTCTATCCCTACCGCCAACCGATGCTGGTGCGGAGCGGTCGACATGCCCGGTTCGGAAATTTGTAAAAGTGCCATAGGGTGTTTTCTTCTATTATTTTATTGTGGCAAAGCGATGCGGATACCGAGCGCGATAAACGCAGAACCCGCCAGCCGGTTCATGGTAGTGGCGGCCGATTTCTTGCGCTGGAAAAACGCGCCGACCATGCCGGAAAACAGGGCGACCACGCTAAAGATGGCCAGCGCCTGCAAGATGAAGATAGCCGCCAGCAGCAGCATCTGCGCCGGGATATTGCCCGCGCCCGCGTTGACGAACTGCGGCAGGAAGGCAATGAAAAACAGCGTCACCTTCGGATTCAATATATTGGCGATCACGCTTTGCCAGTAGATGCGCGACAGCTTCATCGGCTCGGCAGCGCCCTGCAGCTGGATCGCCGAATGCGAACGCAAGGTGCGCACGCCGATGTAAACCAGATAGGCCGCGCCGGCATAACGCAACAAGGAATACGCCAGCGGCGACGCCTTGATCAGCGCGGCGAAACCCAGCACCGCCAGCATGGTATGGAAAATCAGGCCGGAACTGAAACCCGCCGCGGCGACCAGGCCGGCCTTGCGGCCCTGGGTGATGCCGCGCGTCAGCACGTAGATATTGTCCGGCCCCGGCGCCAGGGTCAGCGTCATTGCGGCGATCAGGAATAACCAGATTTCAGGCATGCTCGTACTCGACTAATGATATTGAACTTACAGCGTTGATCTTACGATTCGAGAACGGCGAACGCATTGCCGATCTCTTCCCCAAATTTTTCCAGGAACATCAGCTGCCGCACGTATTGCGCAGCCTGCTGGAAATCCTGCGCATCCAGTAAAGCGCCTATGCGCTGCAGGTCGGCCTTGCGCGCCGCGCGCAGTTCAAGGTCCAGCTGCTCCAGCGCCGCCAGGTCCTTGCCGGCGCGCGCGTCGTCCAGCGTTTCGCGCCATTCCATCTGCTGCATCAGGAACGCCGCCGGCATCGCCGTATTCGACTCCGCCTGCAGCTCGACGCCGTTCAGCTCGCACAGGTAGGCGGCGCGCTTGAACGGGCTTTTCAGGGTCTGGTAAGCCTCGTTGGCGCGGGTGGTCCATTGCATCGCCACCCGCTTCTCGGCGCCGCTGGCGCTGGCAAAACGGTCGGGGTGCGTCTGGTTCTGCACCTCGTGATAGGCGCGGTCCAGCGCCGCGCTATCCAGCGTGAAGCGTTGCGGCAAATGGAATAGTTCAAAGTGATTTTGCATGGCTCTTAAAACAAAAGCCTGTTGGAGTGCAACAGGCTTGGTCATCCATCTGGTCCAATGTGATGCGGATCAAGCAGGCAGGTCCAGCGTCAGATCCGGAAACTTTCGCCGCAACCGCACTCATCCTTGACGTTCGGGTTGTAGAACTTGAAGCCTTCGTTCAAACCCTCGCGCGCAAAATCGAGCTCGGTGCCGTCGATGTACGGCAAGCTCTTGGGATCGACAAACACCTGGATCCCGTGCGATTCGAACACTGCATCTTCGTCAGTCTTCTCATCCACGTATTCCAGCTTGTAAGCCAGCCCCGAGCAACCGGTAGTGCGCACGCCGAAGCGCAGGCCGATGCCCTTGCCGCGCCGTTCGATATAGCGGTTGATGTGCTTGGCCGCTTTTTCCGTAAGTGTGATTGCCATATGCCGTCGATCTCTTTTCGCTAGATTGGCTTTTACGCTGCCTGCTTTTGCTCGCCGTGCTTGGCTTTGTAATCCTCAACCGCAGCCTTGATCGCATCTTCAGCCAGGATCGAGCAGTGGATCTTGACCGGCGGCAGCGCCAGTTCTTCGGCGATCTGGGTGTTCTTGATCGACATCGCCTGGTCCAGCGTCTTGCCCTTGACCCATTCAGTCACCAGCGACGACGAAGCGATCGCCGAACCGCAACCGTAGGTCTTGAACTTGGCGTCCTGGATGATGCCGTCGGCGCCGACCTTGATCTGCAACTTCATGACGTCGCCGCATGCAGGCGCGCCGACCATGCCGGTGCCTACGGTTTCGTCGCCTTTTTCAAAAGCGCCGACGTTGCGTGGGTTTTCGTAATGGTCCAAAACTTTTGCTGAATAAGACATTTTGCTACTCCTTGTTTGAGCCGCGGCGGTGACCTCTCACCGGCCGCAGAGGAATCAGTTGAGGACAGAGTAATTCGCCACGCTACGGTGGCTCTTAAACTCTGTCCCCAATTAGCTACTAATGCGCCGCCCATTGGATCGTACTGATATCGATCCCGTCCTTATACATATCCCACAGCGGCGACAGCTCGCGCAGTTTCGCAACCTTGGCCTTGATCAGTTCAATCGTGAAATCAATGTCTTCTTCGGTCGTGAAACGGCCGATGGTGAAACGGATCGAGCTGTGCGCCAGCTCGTCGCTGCGGCCCAGCGCACGCAGCACATACGAAGGCTCCAGGCTGGCCGAAGTACAGGCCGAGCCGGACGACACGGCGATGTCCTTGATCGCCATGATCAGCGATTCGCCTTCAACGTAGTTGAAGCTGACGTTGAGGTTATGCGGCACGCGGTGCGCCATGTCGCCGTTGACATACACTTCTTCGATCGTTTGCAGGCCGTTCGCCAGGCGGTCGCGCAGCACCTTGATGCGGACGATTTCTTCATCCATTTCTTCACGGGCGATTTCAAAAGCCGCGCCCATGCCGACGATCTGGTGGGTAGGCAAGGTGCCCGAACGCAGCCCGCGCTCATGGCCGCCGCCGTGCATCTGCGCTTCCAGCCGCACGCGCGGTTTGCGCCGCACGTACAGGGCGCCGATGCCCTTCGGACCGTAAGTCTTGTGGGCAGTGAAAGTCATCAGGTCGACTTTCCATTTTTCCAGGTCGATGGCGACCTTGCCGGTGGCTTGCGCCGCGTCGCAATGGAAAATGATGCCCTTCTGGCGGCACAGTTCGCCGATTTCCTCGATGGGCTGGATCACGCCGATTTCATTGTTGACCAGCATCACCGAAACCAGGATGGTGTCGGGACGGATCGCTGCTTCCAGCTGTTCCAGCGTGATCAGGCCATTGTCTTGCGGCTGCAGGTAAGTCGCTTCGAAACCTTGGCGCTCCAGTTCGCGCACCACGTCCAGCACGGCTTTGTGCTCGGTCTTGACGGTGATGATGTGCTTGCCCTTGGTCTTGTAGAAATTGGCTGCGCCCTTGATCGCCAGGTTGTTGCCTTCGGTGGCGCCGGACGTCCAGATGATCTCGCGCGAATCGGCGTTGACCAGCTTGGCGACCTGCTCGCGCGCATCTTCCACGGCTTTTTCAGCGGACCAGCCGTACATGTGGCTGCGCGAAGCCGGATTGCCGAACTGCTCGCGCAAATAAGGGATCATCTTGTCGGCCACGCGCGGATCGATAGGCGTGGTTGCCGAATAGTCCATGTAAATCGGGAAGTGAGGCGCCTTCAATGTGTCTATCAGGCTTTTTTCCAAGGGTGCGTTCATACTTTTTCTAGCTCCAATCAAGCGACCAGGTGGGACCTATGCATCACCACCACATTTTGTTCCAGGGTCTTCCTCTGCTGCGCCTGCTGCTGCGCATGTTGCTGATCCACCAAATCCTTCAGCGACACCGAATCCAGGTATTCGACCATCTTGGCGTTCAAGGTCGACCACAGGTCGTGTGTCATGCAACGGCTGCCGCCCTCATGGTCCGGGCTGTGGCAGTTTTCCTTGCCGCCGCACTGGGTCGCATCCAGCGGTTCGTCGACCGCGATGATGATGTCCGCCACCGTGACGTCTTCGGCCTTGCGCGCCAGGTTGTATCCGCCGCCTGGCCCGCGCACGGATTCAACAATCTGGTGACGACGCAATTTACCGAACAATTGTTCCAGATATGACAGGGAAATCTCTTGACGCTCGCTAATTGCGGACAAAGTTACCGGACCTTTGCCTTGGCGCAATGCCAAATCGATCATCGCAGTTACCGCAAACCGGCCTTTTGTAGTCAGACGCATGTAATCTCCGCTCTTGAACCTATCTATCCGTGTATCCCGAATGCTGGATTACGCAGTGTTGTGACAGTATACCAAACTTGAGTGAATCCGTCAGGTATTGCCCGATTCCTGGAATCCCGCACCGGACATGGCTTTGAAGCCGATTGTCATATATACAATTACAACATTTAAGGACATCTTGAGAGCACTCGATTCGCCCCAGGAAATTGCCATATAGATACAAGTTGTCGCGAAGAGAATAGTGTCAAATGCAAAAATATATTCAAGGAAGCGGCGCTTAAACCTATAATACCGACCCTCCCGCACAGTCCTCTTTTTGAGCAGCACTCAGTATGGCCATCCGCAAATCCAAGACACCGCAATCCCCGACGCAGAGAGCTGACCAGAAACGCGTCGACATCCTGAAGTCCGCAGGAAAGTGCTTCCGCAAGACCGGTTTCCACCAGACCTCGATGCAGGAAATCTGCACCGAAGTCGGCCTCGGGCCGGGCGCGGTGTACCGCTATTTCACCAGCAAGGATGCGATCATTGCGGCCATGGCCGAGGATGAAAGGCGCCAGGCGCGCACTTTGTTGTCGGAATTCCACGATACCGAAGACCTGCCGCAAGCGCTGTCCGCCATCACCCGCGCCTTCGCCCGCCGCTACGCCGCGATCAGCGACGCCGGCCTGATGACTGAAATCTATGCCGAAGGCTTGCGCAACAAGCGCGTGGGCGCGGTGATCAAGACCGCGGAAACGGAATGGGTGGACGGCCTGGCCGACATGCTGCGCACCGCCCAAGAACGCGGCCAGATCGACCAGGCACTGGATGCCCAAGCAGCGGCGCTGCTGCTGACCGCCATGTGGGACGGCATCGTGATTCGCCAGGCTTACACGCCGGAATTGCCGGAAGCAATGCTGGCGCTGTTTGACGACATGCTCAAGCGCTGGCTGGCAAGCGCCAGCGTCAGCGCCGCGCCGGCCGGCGGCAAACGGACCAAACCGGCGCCGGCGCCGAAAGCCGCGGCGCCTGTCGCCGAACCGCAGCTGGATCTGAGCCCGGCCCCTGTCGCCGAAAAACCGCTGACCCAGGCCGAAATCGACCTGCGGCAAATGAGCCTGATCTAAGCGCGACGCAACAGCTGCATCGGCCCAAACAATGCCTGCATGCCGGCGTTGCCGATAAAACTCAGGTTGTAAGGATGCTCGGCGACTGCTTTCGGAAACCGCACAGTCACCGGATAGGCATTCAGCTGCTCCGCGATTTTTCCCCACAACACCAGCGTCGGCAGGCCCGCGCCGCGCTTCTCCGCGGCATCCGCCAGCCCCTGCAACACCGCCTGCATGAACGGTTGCCAGGCCTTGGCATCCTTGACCGGCGGCACATCCGGACGGAACACCAGCGAAGCGTTCAGCAACAAGAAGCCATGCTTCACCATGTTCGCCTGCAGATCTGCCAGCAGCTGTATCGCTTGCGAATCGTCTTGCCGGGCCCGCAACGCCACGCCAGACATCGCATCGCCGGTCGTGTTTTCCAGCGCCAGCTGGCCATCGGCCACCAGCAGCATCTTCATGAAATTGCGCAAGGAAGTCGCGCGATTGACCTGCTTCGACAAACCCTTCTCCGACCACAAGGAACCAACCGCGCCGTCCATGAAACACACGCCGGTGGCGCTCGCCGCGCGCGGATAAGGCCCCTCGCCCACCAGCACATAACGCACCGCTTCCAGCGGCTGGGTGAAGGCCGCGAACATGCGGCCCTCGGTAGGAAGGTAGTCGGCTTCGGCCAGGTCCTTCAGATAGGCCGGATTGGCCTGGATCACGGTACGCAAGCCGTGTTCCAGGATGACGAGCCAGGAAGCATGCACGCCGCTCAAGGCGGAACGGATTGGAGCAGGAAGAAAATCAGTCATATATCATCAAAAAAACAGCATCAAAAAAACAACATCAAAAAACAGCATCAAACACAGGCCGTAAAAAATCCTGCGGCTACAAAACGATATTGTCCGCCCCCGGCGCGCCGAACAGCTGCTGCTTCAGCACATGCAGCTGGTCGCGCACCTGCGCGGCTTTCTCGAACTCCAGGTTCTTGGCGTGGTCGACCATCTGCTTCTCCAGGCGCTTGATTTCCTTGCTCACCTGCTTCTCGCTCATCGCCTCGTATTTGGCCTGGTCCTGCGCCGCATGCAGCTCTTCGCGCGCTTCCTGCGGGCTGTAGACGCCGTCGATCAATTCCTTGATCTGCTTGCTGATGCCGATCGGCGTGATGCCGTTGGCGGTATTGAAGGCGATCTGCTTGTTGCGGCGGCGTTCGGTTTCGTCGATCGCGCGGC
The DNA here is from genome assembly GCF_038896935.1 of Collimonas rhizosphaerae. NCBI lineage: Bacteria > Pseudomonadati > Pseudomonadota > Betaproteobacteria > Burkholderiales > Oxalobacteraceae > Collimonas > Collimonas rhizosphaerae. Next base: position 105,594 of record NZ_JBANDC010000010.1, on the reverse strand, counting down.
GCATGGAATCGGTCATGCGGTCCGCATACAGGATCGCGGTGCCGTTCAGGTTACGCGCGGCGCGGCCTATGGTCTGGATCAGGCTGCGCTCGGAACGCAGGAAGCCTTCCTTGTCCGCATCGAGGATCGCCACCAGCGACACTTCGGGGATATCCAGGCCCTCGCGCAGCAAGTTGATGCCGACCAGCACGTCGAACGTGCCCAGGCGCAGGTCGCGGATGATTTCCACGCGCTCGACGGTTTCGATATCGCTGTGCAGGTAGCGCACCTTGATGCCGTTATCGCTCAGGAATTCCGTCAGCTGCTCGGCCATGCGCTTGGTCAGCGTCGTGACCAGCACCCGTTCATTCTTCTTGATGCGGGCATTGGCCTCGTTCATCAGGTCGTCGACCTGGCTCAGGGCCGGCCGCACTTCGATCGCGGGATCGATCAGGCCGGTCGGCCGCACCACCTGCTCCACCACCTGGTCGGCATGCTGGTTTTCATAATCGGCCGGCGTCGCCGAGACAAAAATCGTCTGCCGCATCTTGCCTTCGAACTCGTCGAAGCGCAGCGGCCGGTTATCCAGCGCCGACGGCAGCCGGAAGCCGTAATCCACCAGGTTGGTCTTGCGCGAGCGGTCGCCGTTGTACATGGCGTTCAACTGGCCGATCAGCACGTGCGATTCGTCCAGGAACATCAACGCGTCCTGCGGCAGGTAATCGACCAGCGTCGGCGGCGGTTCGCCCGGCAAGGCGCCGCTCAGGTGGCGCGAATAGTTTTCGATGCCCTTGGTGAAGCCGATTTCCTGCATCATTTCCAGGTCGAAACGGGTGCGCTGTTCTATGCGCTGCTCTTCGATCAGTTTATTTTCCTTGCGGAAAAATTCGAGCCGGTCGCGCAGTTCATCCTTGATGGTTTCGATGGCGCGCAGCACGGTGGCGCGCGGCGTCACGTAGTGCGAACCGGGATAGACGGTGAAACGCGGGATCTTTTGCCGCACGCGGCCGGTGAGCGGATCGAACAGCTGCAGGCTGTCGATTTCATCGTCGAACATCTCGATGCGCAAGGCCAGCTCGGCATGTTCGGCGGGAAACACATCGATAGTATCGCCGCGCACGCGGAAGGTGCCGCGGCCGAAATCGATTTCGTTGCGGGTGTACTGCATCTGGATCAGGCGCGCGATGACGTCGCGCTGGCTGACCTTGTCCTTGGCGCGCAAGGTCAGGATCATCTGGTGGTATTCGTTGGGATTACCGATACCGTAGATTGCCGACACCGTTGCCACAATGACCACATCGCGCCGTTCCATCAGCGATTTGGTGCAGGACAGGCGCATCTGTTCTATATGCTCATTGATCGAGGAGTCTTTCTCGATGAACAAGTCGCGCTGCGGCACGTAGGCTTCCGGCTGGTAATAATCGTAGTAGCTGACGAAATATTCCACGGCGTTCTGCGGAAAAAACTCGCGGAACTCGCTGTACAGCTGGGCCGCCAGCGTTTTGTTGGGAGCAAAGACGATAGCCGGCCGCCCCATGCGGGCGATCACGTTGGCCATCGTATAGGTCTTGCCGGAGCCGGTCACCCCCAGCAGGGTCTGGTAAAACAGGCCGTCTTCCACGCCCTCGGAGAGCTTGTCGATGGCCGCAGGCTGGTCGCCGGCCGGCTGGAACGGCTGGAACAGCTTGTACGGCGAATTGGGAAAAGTGACGATTTTGGACTCGTCGACGGTGCTTGCAACCTGTGATATGTCAGCCATGGGCCTCGACCTTTGGTAAAATAGACGGTAGTAAATCCGCGCCGATCAGCGATCTGTCTCGTGACCCGGCACAGCATTCAACCCGGCTACAAAATCTCTTTTGCAGCCAACTTTTTATGTTATCACGATGAACGCACCTCTTTCAGCCTCCCTCTTTACCGCCATCGAAATGGCGCCACGCGATCCTATCCTCGGCATCACCGAAGGTTTCAATGCGGACCAGAACCCAGGCAAGACCAACCTCGGCGTCGGCGTCTATTACGATGACAACGGCAAGGTGCCGCTGCTGGCATGCGTGCAAAAGGCTGAAGCGCTGCTGATTGAAAAACTAGCGCCGCGCACCTACCTGCCGATCGAAGGCCTGGCGGCTTACGACAAGGCTGTGCAAGAACTGGTATTTGGCGCCGACAGCGCCGTAGTTCAAGAGAAGCGCGCGATCACCGTGCAAGCCATCGGCGGCACCGGCGCGCTGAAACTGGGCGCCGATTTCCTCAAGCGCTTCAGCGCCGACAGCGCGCAAGTCTGGATCAGCGATCCAAGCTGGGAAAACCACCGCGCGCTGTTCGAATCGGCCGGCTTCACCGTCAACAACTATCCTTACTACGACCCGGCCACCCGCGGCGTCAACTTCAGCGGCATGCTGAACGCGCTGCAAGCCATGCCTAGCGGCTCGATAGTCCTGCTGCACGCCTGCTGCCACAACCCGACCGGCGCCGACCTCAGCGACGACGAATGGACCCAGGTCATCGACGTCGTCACCCAGCGCGGCCTGATTCCTTTCCTCGACATGGCCTACCAGGGCTTTGGCGACGGCATCGAAGCCGACGGCCAGGTAGTGCGCCGCTTCACCGAAGCCGGCGGCCCGCTGTTCGTTTCCAACTCGTTCTCGAAATCGTTCTCGCTGTATGGCGAACGCGTGGGCGCACTGAGCATCGTCGCCGCCAGCAAGGAAGAAGCCGGCCGCGTGCTGTCGCAACTCAAGCGCGTGGTGCGCACCAACTACTCCAACCCGCCGATCCACGGCGGCCAGGTAGTCGCCACCGCCCTGGCCTCGCCGGAGCTGCGCAAGCTGTGGGAAGAAGAACTGGCCGGCATGCGCCTGCGCATCCGCGAAATGCGCCACCTGCTGGTAAAAAAACTGAAGGAACAAGCCCCAGGCCACGACTTCGATTTCGTCACCAAGCAACGCGGCATGTTCTCCTACTCCGGCCTGACCAAGGCCCAGGTCGAACGCCTGCGCGACGAGTTCTCGATCTACGCCGTCGACACCGGCCGCATCTGCGTTGCCGCGCTCAACACAAAAAATATTGATAATGTTGTCGCCGCAATCGCAAAAGTCCTGTAATATTCGGCTCCCGGAGAAGTTGTAGCGACGGCTCCGGGATGTAGAAAAGTTCAGAAAAAGCTTTGACAATTCAGCGAATTCGAGACTATAATTCTGCTTCTTCAATTCCCTGATAGCTCAGTTGGTAGAGCGACGGACTGTTAATCCGCAGGTCCCTGGTTCGAGTCCAGGTCGGGGAGCCAAGACATATAAAGGGTTGCAAGCGATTGCAACCCTTTTTCTTTTGTCGTTTTAGATGCGTTGTTAGACAGTGTCTAACAAACTCAAAATTTCCATCAAAATTTAAGCAATCTGACACCCACAAAAGTGAGGAGCCAGTGCACAAGAACGGCGATTACCGCAGCTGCAAGCAAACGGTTAATAGCGCGTTCTTTTTTGCTCAACACAAAGCCAACGATCCCAAATGCGATTGGCGGGCCAAATACAAATAGAACCAACCCCACTATCATGTGTAGCGACGTCGGGCAGTGATCGATCTCCGTGCAGGCACCTGCTCGCGGCGCACACAGGCTCGGATACATTGAACAAATAATTGAGTCGATAGCCCCCCAGGCTACAAGGCTAAAAAAACCAAGAATCGCAAATGAAATTGTCAGTGTCGCGCGCTTGATCATTTAATTTCCCAAAATAGAATTTGCTTGGACCCAGCAAGGTCGGACCAACCGTAATCGGTGCCCGCAAACAAAGAACGCATGCCTAAATAGCGCCCGATCGTCGCGATGGAATCGATGGGGCCACTGATCGTCAATCGCTTACCGTTCCACAGGTCGATGTGGCCGCCGCTTGCGTCGGCGGTGGATTCATTGCCACGCGTCCAGTAACCTGAAAAAGCGATGATACCAGTCCGCCCTTTTACTTTGCTCTCCCAATCCTTGCCTGTAATATTTTCCGGCTTTGCGGGCAACCCACAGAATGGAACTTTCGTCAGCCAAGAGGCCAATTCGTCGGCCCTGGTTGCCGTCGCCTTCCCATCGAGCAAAATGCGGCCTATGCTTGACTTCCCTCTCGCCGGTGGCACCACCTTTTGCGAAAACGATTTCATATCGACGCCAACCTTATGGAACGTCGCACTCAGCCGGATCGCACATTGATTCGAATAAGCGCCTGTTGGATCGTCATACGGTGACCCAGTGACGTAGTTATCCCACAACTTCTGAAATGTGATCGCCTGAACTTGCAAGCACACGCGGGAGTCGGGAGTTGTGTTTGTCTTTACGGTGTGTTTCCCCGTCGCCGGCACTTGCGTCATTCCGCGTCTCCTCGGGCAAGGGCCTCATCGCCCCAATATATATCGTAGCTCTCCTGGGTGGCAGTGCCGATCCGTGGCATCTCACCATTGTCCGGTACGACTCCAGAGAATACGCGGCCGTCATTGACTTCAATGCGGTAAAACATACCGGCTAGGCTTGGAGCCCCTGGCCCGTCGAGTTGCACCATCTCGTCATGCGGCAGATCAGTCTGCGCATTAGTCGCCCCAGGTGCGGCCGCAACAAGGCCGGCGCCGGCGGCTTCGCTTGCGGTTTGAGATCCGACTGAGGTCGCCCCGTCGTCGTAGGTCATCGTCTGGTGCAAGTTCGCAACGACTTTTGGATGAACCGGACATCCACAAATAACGACGTCGTTCTCCAGAGCGACTTCCCCCATGAAGTTCATCCGGCGCGGCCCGCCGGCCTTCGCGATGAGTCCCACACCTTTGCAGGCCAGGCATGTTGCCTGGTCGCCGATTAGCGCAACCTTGTGGCCGGCATCTCCAACGGAAAATGTCGAGTTTGCATTTGGCAGAATCACCCCGCTCGTAGTCGTTTTATCGCCAACAACAACAATCTTTCGCATCACCATGGTCGACCCCGAATAATTTCCACTATGACATCTTTGCAGAAATAGCTTGCCATGGATATAAGTAAACACCGAAAACATAGTGGTCGGTTACCAAAAGACAACGTTGCGGCCAATCGTAAACGTTTTATACTGTATGTTCGTACAGGTAAATAGGTGGCGAGATGTGCACAAACTACAATGCGACACCACGCGACAGGCTCCCATCGATAGTCTCAGCGATGCGCCCTCCAAAACCGGACTGGGACTGGCCACACGAGATATACAACGACTACGCGGCACCGATCATCCGCCTAGGAGAGGACGGCCCCGAAGTGATCCTGGCCAGCTATGCGATGGTACCAAAACAACATATCCCGCCTGGCGTCAAAAAATTCTCAACGATGAACGCGCGTGCCGAAACCATCGGCGAAAAGCGAAGCTACTCCAAGCAATGGCGTGATGGCCAACTGTGCTTGGTGCCGATGGAATCGTTTTACGAGCCCTGCTACGAGACCGGCGTTGCCGTTCGATGGAATATTGGGATGGCTGATGACGCACCGTTTGCGGTCGCGGGCCTGTGGCGCTCCTGGAATGAACCGGATGGCTCGACGGCCCATTCCTTCACGCAGATTACCGTCAACGCCGACGAACATCCGTTGATGAAGCGATTTCATAAACCAGGCGATGAGAAACGGTCCTTGGTCATCGTCCCAGAGTCGGAGTATGAAGACTGGCTGGAGTGCCACGACCCCGAGCGCGCCAGGTCGTATCTCCAGCTCTACCCTGCCGAATTGATGGCCGCCCGGCCGGCGCCGGCGCCACCACGAAAAAAGAAAGCCGAGCCAAACGGTGTGCTGTTTTAACTCGAAGGAGACATCGTGAACTTAGAAAGAAAATGGAGAAATGCGGCAACGATGAATTGCGGATCGCCGCTCAACACTAATACGCGCCACCGATTGATCGACGCACTGATGCGCGGCGAGTCGGTAATTATCGATGGCACGCTGCTGGTGAACTATGAAGATCCATTAGGCGAAAAATTCATTTTCGGCCAGAACCAATTTGGATACGGAACCGCGGCTGGCGAAACCTTCGACCTTCGCGGGTGTGCAGATGCGGTCGCGTGGGCTGAGAAACAACTGGAAAGTCCGGACAAATAAATATGTGCGTACGAATTACACAACTAAGTACTCGCATAGAGTACGTGACCGAATTAGGCGCCCCAATTGATCCCAGGGAGTGGCAGGGTGGAAACACGATCCCAGACTTCAATGCAGCGCCAGGCCGCGCCGTTTTGACGCTTCACCGGCTATCGCAAGGAAAACTCGGGAGCGACTACCTTCGCTGGGGCTATCGAACACCACCGGCCGTGGAGCGCGACGAAGCCCTGGAAGCCTGCGTTTTAATTGAGCGAGCAGCACTCGGCCGCTACATTCGACATATGTGGTTGTCCGGACGAGTATTGGTTCCAATAAATGGCTGGTACGAGTGGACTGGCGACAACAAAAATCGATTGCCCTGGTATGTCCGCCTGAAAAATAACGAGCCGATGTTTCTTGCGGGGGTGACCAACTACATGCCAGGTACAAACCAAACGGCCGAACGTGGTGTCGCAATCATTGCGGATTCCAGCATCTCTGGTTTGATAGATTCGGGATACCTTCGCCCTGTTGTATTCACTTCTGACTTTGCGTTACAGTGGCTGGATCCGCGAATGAATCGAGACGAGGCAATATACCTCGCCAGCAAGTACTCGCGGCCGCCTGACGACTTCGAATGGTATCGGGTCGGAACAGCAGTAAATAAAGTTGACCTCAAGGGGGAGCTAGACTGGGCAGCAGCGAGTGCCTTGATTAAGCCCATCTGATCACGTACCGACGCTTACGAGAAAACTAAATCTCCCTGAGCAAGCGCGAGATAAATAAGCGGCAGAAAAAGCTGTTTGATGACGAAACGGCACCAGACCATTCGTGAAGCTATAATCAGGCGGCTATCACGTAGTTATCACATTCAACCGGATCCCTGCACATGAGCGATATTCCCAATCACATGTCGCCGCCATACTCTGAAGAGAATCGAGATGACGCGCTCTTCCATTACACCTCCGCGAATGGACTCATTGGCATCCTTGGAAGTAAAGAGATTTGGGGTACGGCGTACTACTGTGCAAACGATGAATCAGAGCTGGCAACTGGCAAGGGAATTCTTTCGCCGCTGTTTTGGTCAGCGACCAGCGAGATGATCAAAGCGGACGACCCACTTGTACATACATTCAGCAGTCGTGGTATTGACATACGGGAGTACGCGCAGGATTTCGAGCAGAAGATCACGTTGCAAGCGCTTGGCTCTCTATGCGCATATATCACCTGCTTCTGCAAGCCAAAAAACGAAGAGGACTTCCGTCACGGCCTCTTGAGCCAGTGGAGAGGGTACGGAACAGACGGGGGCTACGCGCTGCAGTTCAGCAGGAAGAAACTGCTGGCAGCAATAGAGAACGCCAACAATTGTGCCGGCTTGAACTACCAGCTTCAGGATGCCTACTACACCGTTGAGAATCCGCTGAAATCAGAGGTACTTAGCCATACAAGTGCTTTTCTTCGGGCGTATAAGGGCTATTTGGATGGTTTGGGTAAACTAGACTTTCGCAAGAAGAGCATGCCCAACCCACTCGCAACCCTTCTGGAGGGGCCGCTAGAGAGCCTGCTTGATTATCTAGTGCACACAAAGAACGAGCACTTTGGCGAAGAGAGGGAGTGTAGACTTAGCCTTGTCGACGCTGTATCGTCGAACCTCAATGTTCTACCCATCAACTACTTCAATCGCAACGGTCTCATCGTCCCCTATAAAAAGACTCCCTCTTCGAGCTTTTACCTTCTCGATTGCGTGGAATGGATCGTTGTTGGTCCAGGTCCGCGCATGAGCGCCCGATTCAAATCAGTTGTTCAGATGGTTCGGCAGGCCGGTCTAGAAATTGATGTTCGCCCGTCGCATATCCCGTTCACCAGGGTGTGACATATTGCGCCGTTTGTCACTGGCCTCCCCAATGGCTAAAAAAGGTTTACAGTTTACAAGTCGTCAGGGATATGGGAGGAAGTTTTGAAACCAGTAATGGATTGCTGGATTTGCGGCCAGCCTGCCGACTCGGCGGAACACCTGTTGAAAGGATCAGACTTGCGCGCGGAATTTGGCCCTGTGTCACAGAATCGCCCTCTTTACTTTCACTCCTCGGTCGCAAAAAACGTTCGAAAGCGTAGCATCAAAGACGACGCTTTCAAATCGAAGGCTTTGCTCTGTTCCCACTGCAACAACGCGTTAAGCCAACCTTATGACCGAGCTTGGGAACGCCTTTCCGCTGCCCTGAGAAATCAATCTGCTCTCGCGCCTTGGCAGTTTATTCATTTGAACAAAATCTTTCCCCATCACCGCACCAGTATGTTGGATGTTCATCTTTATTTTGTGAAAACATTCGGTTGCAGGATTGTTGAAGACGGCATCCCAATCGACATTAAACCTTTCCGTGACGCCTTGACGAAAGGGGAGGCACATCCGCAGGTCTTCATTGCAATCGGTCCGCCGCAAATCAGCCTGCCGGGGGCGAAAGTGATGGCATACACAAAAATAACAACAGTCAAAACAGCGGACGACCGCCATGTCTATGCACATTGGGCCTTACACCTGAAGAAAACTACGGTACTCATCATGTACGCGGAACAGGGCCAACGGATAAATAGCGAATTGCAAGCGTGGCATCCCGATACACAGCGTCGATTGCTGCGAATTGCCAAATTCTGACAAAGAAAATGGTTTTCTATTTCGGCCAGGCACGTACCGTCTCGCGATGCTTGGCCGCACAATCCCCATAATTCCGCAGCACCACATCAATCAACCAGGTTAGCCAGGCGTCGTAATCCGGTTCCTCCGGATACGAAAGCTGCGCACATGACTCAGCAAGACGTGTCTCAAGGGGCGGCGGTGGCATTGACTGTATCAATGGCGCGTTGGAGGAGCAGGCCCCGAGCATCCCCAGGGCGGCAATCAGCGCCCAGAGGCGCACTATCTTTAACATGCTTCAAATCCTTTATGATGGTGTTGATCTGCCCGGTTTGATATTTTTGAGCCGCGAGATAATTGGCTGATGACAGCTGCAGCGTATCGATGTAACGTGCCAGATCCGCGCGCGCCTCGGTGGCCAACGTGGCTTTAACGGTGGCAGCATCCGTTTCCAATCGGGAAACGACCAGCTCCTGGCGCCAGCCATTCACCGTCCAACCGGAGGCGAACGACCCCGCCACCAATACGCCGGCCAGCGCCCATGTCAGCCAGGGCTTCATTGGCATACCTCGCCAGTCGGCGCGCGTACCTCGCGCAGCCACCAGCCTCGGATCAGCACCAGCCCGGCGCCGGCATTGAACAACACCTCAGACCATTGCGGTTTCGCGTAGCTGTAAAATGGACTGATAGCTACGGCCAGGGCACTTACCGCCAGGAGGATGTAACCCAGACGGTAAACATGGTCAGTCTGTCGCGTCATGGCATTGATACTGCAAGTCGCATGCACCACGACGACCCAACCGACCAGAATATTGACGATCAATACGAAATTCATTTCTGACCTCCTAAGCGATTTTTCAGAATGTTGAGCCCAAGCGGCACCACGGTCTGCGTGCTGATACCTATCAGGACGGCACAGAACATCCGCAGCGGCTCCTCTCCTGCCCTAGCAATCGACGGAAAATGCTCCGCCGCCAGCAGCGCAATAATCGGGGTAGAAAACGCTGCTAATACAGCGCTGGTTATTACCGACGCCGCCATGCGCAGGCGTGACGACTGCGACGCGAACGACAGCGCCACTAGGCCGCCGAACATTCCGGCCAGCAAATAGTCGTACTGCAGGCCCAGGAACGAGCCAGTGATCGTGATGACACCAGCGGATAATGCAATCCCCGATGCCGCGCTTGACGCGGGTTCAGCCATGTTCACTCCCTTTTTATAGTTGATGTTATGTAGCGCTTATACCGGCAGGCCCATCGTGTAGGATGTCGGCTTGCCTGTTGAGAAATGCGCAGTCAGCACTTGCATGCGCGCCTTGACGCCCTCCGCGGCCAGGCCGATGTGTACCCAGGTGCCCTCCCAGATCAACTGATCAAAGGCGATGTTGCTGGCGAGGATCTTGCGGCAAATCGATAAGGGTGAGCCGTAGTCCGGACAAACGAAATCGGCAGCCAGACCGAACGAATGCGCGCTGGTGGTGGAACCACCGACTTTCTTGTTGAGCGCATCGCAGCGATAACCGGAATTGATACGAATTGCCTTAGTGCCGAGGACAGTGCGCACCAGTTCCAGCGTCTGGCAGGTACGTAAGAGGTTTGTCTGAATTGCCGGGCTGGCTGAATTGTCGATACCGAAACGCACCGCGTTGTCGCTGGCGGTCATCTCCGCCAGGGTGAAGTGGTCAGTCAGTTGCATTTTCTTCTTTCGTAAAAAAACCACCCGAAGGTGGTTATAGTTTTGTTGTGACGCCAAATCGGTCTTCAGCTTGCCGGCGGCACTGGCCAAGCAATCGCGCGCGGATACTGTGGTAGGTTCTGGATGCGGTTAACATCGACCCGGTATTGCTTCCATTTCGTCAGCAGGCCTATTTCTTCCTGTGTCGCCACGTCGAGATCGACCGCGTCCTGCAGCGGAGCAATGGCATCGGCGGCGTTGGCCAAAAGCGCATCTCGCTTGGCTTTTGCCGCATCGATCAGCTGCGCATCGGTAGGAGGTGGCGCCGGCGCTGTAATCCATTCCCCTGCCGTGCGTGATATCGTGCCGCCAGTCGACAGGCAGTCGCGAATAAGAATCTCATCCGCGTCGGATAACTCAACCGCATCCGCCGGCCAACTACCGGCAGCGTCGTAATCAGCACGCATTTCGGCAGGATAGAAGCCGCCGGTTTTTACAGAGTAATGTTTTGTCATTTTATTTTCCAATCGCATTCCATGAAACACTGATGCCCGCACCGCCCGACGTGCCAGCAGGAGCCCAGACGTTTATCGGTCCCCCGGCGATGCCGAAAGTGCCCGCAGTAGCGTAGCCGGCCCCGCTATTTATCTCCGCAACCGTGATATTGAAAAGCTGGTTTGGGAACGCAATGGGAAAGGTCAAGTTGGCTGTTCCACCACCACCAGACTGAACAATTCCCCACTGAAGTATCAGACCACTTGGGTATTTCTGATAACCGGATGCTCCAAGGGACGACGCATTGGTGAGCGCCACCCGCGACACGTAAGAGCCGAATGCCTGCCAAGCCACGCCACTCCATACAAGTGTTACAGACTCCCCGCCATTCAGAACGATTGAAGCAAATACGCCATATGCGCTGTCGATTATTGCGTTTCCAGTATTGGACTTGATCGTGAGTGAGAACGACGAAACTGACCTCGTCAATGTCACTGCGGAACCTGGCAGCAATCCAATTTCACTTGGTAGTGTCGCGGTTTGATTCAGCCCTCCATTGAAGTAAAGATATGCACCAACGTGCGCGTTCGTTAATGGCGTAGCGGCAGCGTTGATGCCATCACCTGTATTGCTTCCTAGATTAAAACTGCCTATCGCCCGCTGCACCGCCGCCGTCGTCGCCAATCTCTGGCTGTTATCGAACTGCGCAGGCGTCGGTGCAGTTGGCGTGCCCTTCAATGCCGGACTGTCCAATGCCGCAAAAATTATCCGCAGTCCCTTCAACACCTGCCCGTGGTCCGCTTCATCCGGTGCGACGCCGGCAGCGCCGAGTACGTTAAGCAGTTCGTCGGTGACCGAATTTCCCCAAACAGACGGGATCAATGATCCAACCTGCCCGCTCACCGCATCTTCATCTACAAATTTGCCATCCACCAGCCCAACACCCGGCACGCTCTTCGGATAATCCATTACACGTCTCCATAATCAAAAAATACGATCGTGTGGGCAGGATTCTCCCGCCGCACCACGCACTCAATTGCCTGGTGTGGATTCTTGCCAAACCGTTCACCCCACACCGAAATCCCCCACCTGCGTCCCGCCGGTTGCCTCTCCCCCAGATGCAGCGTCCACAGGAACTGCGCGCCCCAGGTACCAAAATGAGATGCGCCGAAGCGCGCCCGGCCGAAGCGCGGCGCCCTGTGTTCCGTGATACGCGGATTGGGATAGCCAAGATCCCTGGAGATTTGCAGGAAGTAGTCTCGATCCTGCCGGCCGACGGCGACCAGCCGCACGCGGACCGCCTTTTGTCGATCAGAAAACGACGGCGCCGCGCCAAAACAGGGATCAGGCAGGTTCATGACCTTTTCCCAATCCGGCACCAGTTCGCGCACCGTTGCCGGATCCATCTCATTGAGTAGATCATTGGCGCGACCATCGACGCGCGCGAACTCGGGCGCCAGGTCCTCCAACACAGCATGCACGTCCGGCGCGAATTCTTGCTCCCACGCCGGACCGGGTGGCAGCAGCATCGTCAGCTGGTGCAGATAATCGTCGCTCGTTTTTACCCCCATGTGATCCCTCCAAAGATGGCAATGGCGTGGCCCGGCAAGATGATGTCGGTCGTGGGCTTGATTAGCTTGTGGTCATATTCGCCAGGTGAGCCGCTGATCGCTTCGGCGATATGGGTGAGCGGTATCCGTCGCGGCTTATCGACCTCCGACTGCGGAATTGCTGCAGCACCTTCCTCCTCGCGTTTCAGCAGATCGCGCAAACTCGCCTCCACGGCCGCCCTGGTCACGCTGGAATCCGGATCGAGCTCAATGACAAAAGCGACCCGCACTTGTGGCGGCGCCTGCACATAGATCTCGGCCGTGACCGGACGCACATTGACGGCGTTAATATGATCGGCAACCAATTTGATCTCGTTCTCGTCAGGGACCGGCTCGTCGTCGTTGTCCCGCATAAAAAACACCCCAACCGTCCCCGGCCCCATGTAGGCCCGAACGCACCAGGCCCGCGTGACGCCAGGCACCTCCAACGCCCAATCGACGTAATCACCTGCATTGCCACCGTGAGGCACGCGCTGATAAGAACGCATCACGCGCTGGCGATACTCCTCGATCGTCTCCTGTTGGCTCCCCCCGGAAATACCGGGAGCATTGACGACACCATCGTCTTCCACGTCCAAGACTGGCGATACCATGGACAATTTGGCGCCGGCAGGCAAATTGCCGTCCGAACCGGCAACCATTGCTTCAACCTCAACGGAGGAACTCACAGCGCCCAATCTGACTGAGCTGGTGACCCGGTAACGTCGACCATCCTCGGACTGCATCAGCACGTCTTCATCAACGATCGCCCCAACCTTCCCCTTGACGGTCGCCGTACCGAATGCCGACGACGCATCCTTGCGCTGCTGTCGCAAGCGCAAGCGCCCCTGCCGGATGAGCATCTCTTCGTCAGCTGTATCCGGCAAGATCTGCTTGGCGTTCCAGCTGAGGTGCCCATGAAGCCCGTGCGAAGCTCCGGCGTGCGTACGTGCCAAGACCTGGCGATCGGCGCGCCGCAGTGACGATGTCGATTTGTTGGATAGGTCGACGCTGACGCGTTCAATCAATTTCGGCAACGATGGTGTATCAAATGGCATGAATTACTCTCCATAAATCGTCAAATGTGACGGCCTCGTCGGCATAGGCGTTTTGCTTCAACGTCGCCGTCATACGCAAATCGGCATTTCCCTTGCGCTCAATGCTGATGTCGATCCCGGTCACGAGCTCGTCATCCAGCATCCATTGCAGCGACTCGCGGACATATTCTTCAGCCTCGCGCACCAGCTCGGCGTTGATCGTCCTGCGACGTAACAACCAGAGACGCGAACCAATCTTGTCGTTAGGCACATCGGGGAACGAATCGCCCCACCAGCCCATGCGGACATCGTCGTCCAGCTTGTCGTCCGGTTCGGCGCGGCGCCAGGTAAAAATGCTGATAACAACCGCGCGGCGCAGTAACTCCGTCCGGCTCCCGGTGACATCATCAGATTGGCGTGCTTGTAGACGGGCCATCGTGTTCCTTATGAATGTGAGTAACCATCGAGGTGTCCGCCAACACGATGTCCGGCGCAGTGATCTTCCCGCTGGAGGCGACATTGGCGGCATTGATGGTTAGCGTGGTCGCGCTTAACATCTGCTGCTCCGCCGTCATGGTGATTTTCTTGGCCTTGACGTTGTATTCGTCGCAGTCAACATCGATGACGCGACCGTTCTTCAACTTGATGAAGGCTCCCTCATGGGTGTAAATCGCCAGTTCGCCCGGCTCCAACCCGCTGATGCGGTAGCGTCGGTCGGCGGTCACGATTACATAGCCCACTGATCTATCCCCGCCCGGAAATATGGCAATGCCCTCGGCGCCGGCCAGCGGATTGCTGGTAAATCCGTACGGTTCCATATGTTCCACGCCCGACTTCACTTCACCCGCCAGCAGTCGAATCTGCAGCTGCTGCAGCTTGCCAGACGCGTTGCTTAGCGCCACCGTGCACCTGGCCACCATGTTCTGTATTGCGTTGCCAACACCCATCATTTCTCCCAATTCGGCGGTAACAAGTACTCGAAGGCATCGCCTTTTTTTCCCTTCGCCTTTTTTGCGCGTCGCTCAGGCTCCGGCGGATCCGGCATGAAGCCCTCCGGCGGTGCCACGGTCATGCTGGTGATCGTGCCGCGTTCTTCGCTCAGGCCGTATTCAATCTCCGAAATCAACATGTCCCGGTCAAAGCCAATGAGGGGATCCACTACCCGCACAATCTGGTTATGGCGCCACAAGTCGCCGTTGGCTTGCCGCCACCCCTGCACCTCATAGCGAGTTTCCAGCGCTTTGCTGATGCGGTTCTCCCGTTCCCAGCTCACCCTTTTGGTGGCGATGTCCGTCGTCATCTGCCCGCTCTCGTTGAGCACCAGCGTCCTTCGCCTGGCAACACGGTCATCCGTGACGCGTGCTTCCACCTCGCTGGCCGCCGGACCGAAGTCGCTGTCCGTCCCGCTACGCTGTCCCTTGCAGACGTATTCCGAGAACACATCCGAAAAATCCAGCGGCGCTTCACCGCCCAGGATGTTGTAACCCAGCTCCAGCCGATCCGATGCCCTGCCGGCACTGCCAGGTTCAGCAATGACCAGGCGCCCGTAGGCGTCATCGGTCGACAGCAAGCGCGACATCCGCAGCAGGCGGTCGATCGATTCGAACGCCGTCTCGCCTGGGTCGACCATATGGTCGGCCAACGATAAGCCGGCATCGGCTTCGCCGATGACCGCGATGCCGTAGGGGGCCGCCAGTGCCTTGACGATATTCAAGATGCTGGTGTTCCGCCATTGCGATGGTCGGTTGTCTGCGGCACAATCGACAACATCCGCTGTCATCGATCGACCGCCGATGGCCAGGGAAATTGACGCGTCGTCGTAACGAATCGGCGTGGCGAACACGTAACCAGTGAGGACCAGGTCCTGGCCGATCCTGACCTGGCACTTGTCGCCCTGCGTTACCCGCCGCGGAACGTCTGCGCCAGGCCATTTCCACGTAATACCGACGGTAAAATCCCGGCATTGCCGTTCGATGCCGGCGGAAATGCTGGTATCGAGCCAGCCGCCGTAGTCAATCCCGTTCACCGCCAGGGATACTGCATTCATTGTGTCTGTCATTTAGCTGCCACCTGTATCGGCGTTACCGGCAAAAAGCCAGGATGGGAAATTTTGTTACGCTCTACGATCTCAGCGGCGCGTGCCGCGGTGCCGTACAGCTCGTAAGACAGCACCAGCGCCGGCTGTACCTGGGTGGCGCCGTGGTACTGCAAACGCACACCCTGCCGCGCAACCGCCTGCAGGTGGTTTTCGACCTGGCGCCGAATATCAGCAATGGCTTCGAATTGTTCATAGGGCGCCTGCAGGGCCTGCTCCCACAGTTGATCCGTCACTACGTCGATGACGCCGACGATATCGTCAGACGTCGGTACCTCCGGATACGCCATGGGCGCCACAACCTGCACGTCCACCGACGGCGCTCCGGTCGGCGATGCTGGCGGGGTCACGATCGGCATGGCGGCAACGTCGCGCACGACATCGACCAGAATTACGTTTTGCGCCAGGTCAACCAGCGCCGCATGAACGGCTTTGGCTTGCGTGCCTTGCGGAGACGGCACGCCGTCAAGTGATTGCACAGCCGAACATTTGCCGGCCGCGTCGGAGCAAGAACTCTGGAACCCATCGAAGGCAGTGACGTAGCCACCGAAAGCCGCCTGTATCTGCGCAGGAATCCGTGAAGGCGCGTTCATGACCAGATAGGCAAGGTTCTGGGCGCTGCGAAATGCGTCCGCAATGGGCCGCACGGTTTCATACAGCGTGGTAAACACCGCCGTTGCCGAGTCCAGAATGCTCTCGATACCGATCTGCCCCGTCTTGATGAGTGCCATAGCCTGCTCAAACTGCGTCAAGCTGGCGCTCAAATAATCCTCGGCGCCCATCTCCAGCACCTGGCCGGTGTTTACCGTCTCTGCCGGAAATTCCTGGTCGTCATCCTCAATAAAATTGAGGTCGAAATCGACCACGCCGCCATTGCGTCGGTCATGTGATACCGATCCCACACCCGCCTTGACGCGCATGGTCCCGTAGTACGGATGCACCAGCTGGCCGGCGCCCTCTTCGTTGACCGCCCGTAGCAGAACATCGCGCTGCTCGAAACAGTCTGGACCGCCGACAAACGCACGGATGTTGAATTCGCGCGCCACCCGCCCCATATCTTCCGAATAAGGACGGTCGCGCTGCGGATAGCGATGCGTCTGCAGCCGCCGCCCGATGGGCAAGTCATCGGTATCGAAGAAGAATGGCACGCCCTTGAACGACGCCTCGCGCACAGAATCTCTCCAGGTCGTCATGCTGGTGCTGCCTTTCTTGAATTGCTGCTGTAGCCGACCTTTGGCGATACCGACACGTTCGGATTGTTGGTCTTGGCCGTCACGATGCTGGTCCCTGGCGGCGCGCCTTCGAAGCGCACCGCAATGTCGCCCTTTACTGCATTGCTGGCCCGTTGCTCGTTAACAGAGGCGGTGAACGAATTGAGAACACTGGTCCCGCCAGCCAACCCCTTGCCGGCACCACCATTAACCGCCTCGCTCACGCCAGAGACTGCTGCGCCAGCCGCCCCGGCCGCCCCGCTGATTTTTTCACCGACCCACTTCGCGCCATTCAGGATCGGCTCGATGTACACCTTGACGCGGTCCCAAAGGCCCTTGAACCAGTCCACAATGGGCTCCCAGTTCTGGATAATGATGCCCAGCGGGTGGTAATTCATGAAGATGTCCTTGATCCAATCCCAGGCAAGGCCGGTCACCGCCTTGATGGCGTCCCATAGCGCAGAGAAAAAAGTCTTGATCGGCTCCCAATTGTTCGCAATCAAGGCAATCGGGGCATAACCCAAGACCTTCCCTTTTATCCAGTCCCACACACCGGAAGTGACTGCTTTGACACTGGTCCACAGCTTGGAGAAAAAGGCCGATACTGCCGACCAGTTAGCAATCAGGAAACCAGCCGCCAAAGCGAGTACCCGTACCGCGATGCCAATCGGTGTCAAACTGCTGACTAGCGTGAATATCCGCATCGCCACCGTGGCGCCAACAACCGCCAGGCGCAACACCATTAATCCGGCCGCGGCGCCAAGAACTCCCTTGATGACTGCTGGATTCGCGTTCGCAAAATCGGCCATTTGATCAATGACAGGACCGACCGCGCCCAGGAACTGATTAAGCGACGGCAGCAATATATTGCCAACACTGATTCCCAGACCCACCACCCGATTCTTGACCAGCTGGATGGCGTTCGCCGTTGTCGCCGCACGCGCCTCGTATTCCTTATTCATCGACCCGGCGTACTGGGTCGCGTCGCCAACTTTCTGCAGGTTCTTCTTGAGCAGGTCAAGATTGTCCAGCATCGGGGCAATCGCACCAATCGATTCACGCCCGAACAGGTTTTCCAGCACCGCTGCCTGCTTGGTCTTGTCGACCTTGCTAATTGCGGTCAGCACGCGTTGCGTGGTGCCCTCGGCATCCTTCTGCAGATCGACGGCGATCTTGCGCGCGTCCATGCGCAGGGCCTTGAAGGTTTCCTGCTGCTTCTTGGTCGCGGACGAACCGGACGCCAAGGTCAGCATGAAGTTCTTGATGCCGGTCGACGCGATTTCTTCCTGCACGCCCATGCCGGCCAGCGTGGCACCCATGGCGGCAATCTGGCCTGACGCGAAACCCGCCACCTTGCCCAACGGGCCGATACGGGTAACGATGCTGGAGATCTGCCGGGCATTGGCCGGGCCGGTGTTGCCGAGGTAATTGATCTTGTCAGCAAGCTCCACCACCTCCGTCTGCCCAAGTTTGAAGGCGGTACGCCACTTGGCCATCATGTCGCCGGATTCATCGGCCGACTGATCGAAGGCCACACCCATCTTGACAGCGTCCTCCGCGAACCGGCCCAACTCTCCCTTGTCGATGCCGGATTGGCCCCCAGCGGCAGTGATCTTGGCGATCTCGGTCGCCGCCATCGGCAGCCGCTTCGACATCGTGATGATGTCATCGCCCATTTGTTTGAATTGCAATGGCGTATCGAAATCCACTACCTTGCGGACATCGGCCATCGCCGATTCAAAATCGATCGCCGCTTTCGTGGCCGCCGCGATCGGCGCCACGATGGCGGCCCCCTTCAACACATCGCCAAACGACAAACCGTCGCCCAGCCCGTCCGCTTTCAAGCCCTTGCGAAATCCAGCCACCTTCTTGCGCAACCCGTCGAGTGTCGGCGACAGTTTGTCGACGCCGGTAATGAGCGCCTTTAATTGGAATTTGTCAGCCATTCTTCGATTTCCGTGTATTGATGCGGGTGGATTGCTGGACGATTTCCAGAAACACACTCAGCGGCCTGGTCATCATGTTTTCTGGATCCGTGTTCCAGAAGTGCGCGACGTCATAGGCCGCATTGGCTAACTCGTCGTAGTCTCCGGCCTGGAGTTCAAGAAAAAACCCACAATCCACCAGCAGAGAGTGTTGTAGTCGCTCAGGTCCAGTTGATCGACAGAGCTCGGAGGAATTGCCGCGCAACGGACAATGATCCTGGCGCAAACATCGGTCTTGAGCGAAACCTCCTCGTCGGCGCCGATGAAATAAGGAAGCGATTTCACGGCACGAGCGTCGGCTATATTCGGTTCCCGCAGTTCCAGCTCAGTGATTTCCTGATCGTGCGCGTGAATCGGTTTAGTAAGGGTGATTTTCATTGCCAGACTCCTTTACGGCCGTTGAATTCGAGAGCAACCTTGCCATCGTCACCCGATGCTGCCGGCTCGCCGACCACATAGGCTTCAGTCAGCACGTACACACGCCCATTGCGGTATTCGACCGTGACGGTCATGTCCTTGGCAGCACGCAGCTTGTTGATCGGAAAATCCTTTGTAAAAGCTGCGTCCACCTTCACATACGGTGTCAGGTCTTCTTCTTTGTACAGACCCGGCAACACGCTTTCACGCTTGACGTCAAACAGCGGGCATTCGATGCCGCCCATGACGGAGAACTGCTGTCCATCGGCCTTGACGTAACAGGTCCCTGCTATTGCTTGTCCCATCTAGGACTCCTTAAAGTGAAAAACCGCCCGAAGGCGGCTTGTTGATTGGCTGCAGTCGCTTACGCTTCTGCCGGGTACTGCAGGCGGAACTGATTGAGCAGTGCGAACACGCGCAGCTGATTCACATAGTCCGGCGGGAACAAGACGTTCACGCGGTTCGGACTGTTCACATCGCGCTCAACAATCAGGTATTGATTGAACAGATCGGCGTTCTCGACAATGCCTTCATATTCCAGCGCCGAATAAGCCGCCACCAGTTCACCGCGGATTACATTGGGCGTGACGATTGCCTGGCCGGCGCCGAACTTGGTGCCGTCATCGGCCAACTTGTGGCGCCCATACTTGCTGGTAATTCGCCCCTTCAGGAAGCGCAGGATGTACGCCGTCTGGTGCAATGTCTCGCTGTCCAGATACGACCGGTCCGTCTGGCCGTAGGCATTGCGCTGGTAGGTCGTCACCGCCCGCTCGATTCGGACGGCGCCGCCGCTATAGATCGATGTCGCCATGCCGTTAGACAGCAGCGACTGCCGCTCATTGAGTAAAAAGCGCTGGCCGGCCGGCGCCGGGTTGATCCCCACCAGCTCACCGGTTTGTGTTGGCCGGGCCGGGTCCGCAGAAATAAAGACCGCGTTACGCGCCGCCGAAGCTGCCGCGTTTTCCCATACCGGTTCCGGCATCCCCACTTCCATGGTGTTGATGGTGATGTGCGGATCGTTCCTGGCGCGGCCGAACGCGACCGACTCGCCCAGCGTGCCGCGCCTGGCGGAATATACGTGCCCATAGATCTGCGCCGAATACGCCCAGCGGCCGGAAATGTCGTTCATCCAGTCACGCAAAGCATCCAGCGACGCCGTATCGGTATACGGCTGCACGATGAAATCGAATTCTTCGTCACCCACCGCCGCCAGCAATTCCACCATCTCAGGCGAACCGGTACCGCCGGCCATGGCGGTAACCGCCACAGTCAGCCCGCTTGGCGTTTTCTCGCCACCGGCGCTGCCGAGCCGATTCATCTCCAGCTGGACATCGTTGCCGGTCAATCCCAGCCACTTGCAGGTTAGTGTCACCTCCGGGCCGGCCGCAACTGCCAGGACCGCAGCATCAGTGCTGGCGTTAATGGCTGTTGCCAAAGCTGCCGCCATCGCGGCCGCCGTGCCGCCGTTCGGCACCGTCGCCCGAATACGTTTGCCACCTATATAAAGAGACAGCAGCCCAGGTTCACCTGCAACACCGGACAGGGTCACCTTGCCAGAAGCCGCACTGCCGTCGTCCAGCTTGAACGGCAAGCACCAGATTTCGCCCAGCGGATCGCCGCTGCGGAACTTGGTGTGCATCGCATGCAGCATCGAACCGGGACCACCAATCTGCGCAGCCTGGCTGGAGCCGGAAACAAGAATCAGCGCACCATCTGTCTCAACGTCGCTGTTGACCTGACCAATGATCAACCGGCGAAGCTGCGTCAGGCCGCCGCCGGCTTGCGAATTGTCGGTTTCTGCGTAGAACAGCGGTACCGCCAAGTCTGCTGGGATCTGATTGAAACTAACCATGTTATGCCGCTCCTTCTGTTTTAGCCGACTTGACAGCAGGCTTCTTTGTTTGCGCTTCGATCACATCGCCGTCCTTCAACCGGCGCACCCAATAAGGCGTTTTTGGGACATCCCGTCCCTCGGCTGGAAGGTCGTCTCCGTATTCGGGATCGGGAACTATCCGGCCTGGCGCCGGCTTGACTGCGTAGGTATTGCTCATGGGAGATCGTCCTTAAGTTGAAATTCAATCCGGCCGTCAGGCCCTGGGTACTTCACGTTTTTATCGGCCATCGGATCGATGGCGTCGACCTGCAGGCTGTAGCCTTCGAACTTGGCCAGGCCGGCCAGCTCGACTTCCTGCCAGGTTTCTGGCTCTTCGCCGCCACCCAGCGTCCATGTCGCAGAAAAGCCGTATTTGTAGAGCGCCCGATTCCTGTCCAAGTTGAGCAACAGGGAATCTTCGTACTCGATACCCTCGTACCCGCTTGCGGGCTCCAAGCCAACCAGGGCACACAGCAGTTCCGCGCGAATGTCGTGCAGCTCGTCGGCCAACGACTGGCCGCGTTCGTCTTTCGTGGCCAAGAACACCACCACGTCGAACTCATCCTTGATTTCCTGGCTGGTCTCGTTCTGCAGCGCGTTTTCGGCAGGGCTGTCGCCGGTATAGATGACATACGCCGCCGGCATCGCCATTTGCGCGCTCTCGCGCGCAGCATCAAATTCGATGCCACCGCCGACCCGGCCGGCAAACGTCGGGCACTGGGCACGCAGGTGCGCAATGATTGGTGTAATTTTCATGGGCGAAAAAAAGCCGCACTAGGCGGCGTGGTAAAGAGTTGGAAAAGACCTGGTGTTACTTGATGGACAATGCACCGTCCAGCGCGCCGGTAAGCTCGTGCCTTACATCGTCCTGCTTGCGCTCCAGGGCGTCGGCCATGTAATTGCCCTTGGGCCGGATACGCCAGCCGCCGTGCTTGTTTTTTACGCCGTAGTTGAGATACGCCGGGTAAAAATCCCGCATGCCGGCAATTTTTTGAGGCGCAATCCGCACCAGGAAGCCGGAGCGGCTGACCTTTACCTTGATCGACCTAGCCAACAGGCCAGCCTTCCGCTTTGGGTAGTCGCCGCCGGAAACGGCCAGCTTGCGCCCTTCCCGCTGCACGATCCGCCCTACCTTTTGCATGCCCTTGCGCACCCGTTTCTTGTCGAAATCGATCCGTTTATCAAAGCCTTCGAAGCCTTCAATATGCAGATACATGGCTGGCTTGGCCATTTCCTATCTCCTCAACGTCAAGTATCGTAAAGCGGCTCTCGCCCTTCAAGTCGGCAATGCGTCGAATCCGGTACACCGTATCCCCATGCACTACCTCCTGCGATCCAGACTGGATGCCGGGCAGGAAACGTATGAAAATACGATGCGTGGTCGCGCGATCCGTCTGCGCAGTGCCGGCGTAGATCGCGCCGCCAACGGGTTCGATCCGCGCCCACCGAGGCTTATCGTAGGGAAAGATCTGATCCACTCCCATGTCCGCCGCAGGCAGATCGACGCGCAAGCGGATATGAATCCGATGGCGTAACTTGCCAATGGTCGGCGTCTTGAATACCGTTTGCATGGCATTACACTCCCATATTGACCCGGTACGGCTGCAGCAATGCGCGTGAGCCTCGCGGGAGGTTTTCAGCGGTCAGGCCAATCACCACGTCTTCCCGATTCTCGTACAGCATGCCGAGAATCAGCAGCACCGCGGCCCGGATGGCATCGTTCGCCACCATCGGATAGTCGCCGGCAACACCAGCTACCACCGCAGCGTCCAGCGCGGCCTGATCTTCGAATACCCTGCGATTCATAAACTCACAGGCAGACTCGGCCGCGCCGCCGAGGTAAACCTCGATCAGGTCGACATCGTCACCATCAGCTTCAACGCGCAAATGCTTGAGCGCTATTGGCAAGGACACGATCATTGCTTGTTGCCGGCTTTGTTCTTCGGCTCTCTTGCCATCTTGTTCTCCGGCGCCGGCGCGGCTTTGCCGTCCGACTGGGCAGCTGGCGCCTTGTCTGCTTTGATCTCGACCAGACCGCACAAGGCCAGCTCGTTTGCCAAAGTTTCGTGCACGACAATCTCATCGCCGACGGCGAGGTCATGGGAGCAGTGGATGAAACGTTGTTTTGCGATGATTGTTACAGTCATCATTCTCTCCATCTATCTGTTAGTGCGCCCCGACTACTACCGGGACGGCCATGACTAGGCAATGACGACCAGCTTGCCCTTGATGAAGGCTTCCGGACGATAGACCGCCAGGCCCAGTCGCTCCTCGATCAGGATCGCCACCATGTTCTTGATGAAGTCATCCTCATTCTCGGTAGCGACAGCGATGCTGGCCTGCAGGCGATCGAAGATCTGCGCACCCAGCTTGAACGCGCCGACCAGGAAGTCGTTGAAGCTCATGGCCTGGGTCGCAACAACCGGCCGGCCCCACAATGCCGGCTGAGATATGCTCTGCGGATTGGCAAAAATGTAGGCGCCAGTACTGTCTTTCTGTAATTCAATCGCGGCCCAGTCGATCGGGTTCAGGACAATCCCAGTCGACGGGTATTCAGCCAACTCGGCCTGCAGCAGCGCCAGACGCAAAATATCGATACGGGTGGCGCCGTCCACAGGAATCGGAGCGGCATACTGCGACGCCTGGGTAAAAATGCCGTTCAGGTTGTTGCCGACGCCGGACCCATTGAGCAGCTGCCCTTCTTCCTTCAGCGCCAAGCCGTAGCGCAGGCGGCCGTCAATGTAGCTCTGCATCATCGGCGCATCCGCCAAGATTTCTGTCGACGCCTTGACGTAGTGCGCCACTTTCACCACCGCCTGGGCGACCAGGTCGAACGTGATATCCGATTTTGGCTTTGCAGCGCCTTCGGCAACGGTCGCCGCCATATTTTGGAAGCCAGTTTCCTTGACGTACTGGATCAGATTCGAGTTAGTGGTGCCGGGCGTCAGCAAGTCGCGCACCGTCAGGCGGCGATCCGGTGGCGCCACGATGCCGGCACGGCGGTCTGGCGCGATGGTGGCGCCAGCGCTGGCCGGGTCCGAGGTAATGCTGACCACTGCCTTGATTGGGAAAGAAAATCCCTTGCGATAGTCGCCGGCAGCCACATAATCCTTGAATTCCTTGGAACCGGTCACCACGTCACCGACCGATTTCACGCCCTGGTCGTCGTCACCGCCGGCACGACGGTCCAATTTTTGCTCGGCTTCCTGCAGGCGAGCCTGCAGTTCGCCCTGCTTCACCAGCATTTCATCGATCTTGCCTTTGGTTTCAATCGACATGTCACCGGATTTCTTCGCTTCGGCGAGGGCTTTCTCGCCGAGTTCCTTGGTCTGGTCGCTGATCTTGTCGAGCGCAGCCTTGATTTCAGCGGGGTTGACCAAGGTCGTCTCGCCGGCAAAACCGATCAAGGACAAGCCTGCGAGGACATCGGCATGCGACGTGACAAACGCATGTACATCGACACCCATGGCCTGAGCGGCCAGGGAGAAAACCGACAAGCCGAGGACTGCAACTACGAGGATAGAACGTTTCATATGTAAAACCTTTCGGAAATAAAAAAAGCCGCATAAGCGGCCGGATTGCTGAGATGGATAAAAAACTACAGGTTGAATGCATTCAAAAGGCGCAACGTTTCGCTGATTCCGGCCCCGCACTCCCGTGCCTGCCAATGCTTGAAGCCGTGCACAGCGATATGCTCGGCATCCGAGCGCGCAAAACCCTTCTCCCGAAGCAGTTCCTCGAACTCGCGAATTGTGGGCTTGTCGCCCAGCAGCAGCTTGGACTTGACCGCATCGATCTGCGCCTCGACATTGGCCGGAAAAGTGACGATGCTGATCTCCTGCAGGTCCAGCTTGGTTAGCGTCCGTACGCGGTCTTTCTCGTTCCAGCTGTCTTCCAGCACGTAATAGCCAATCGACAGCCCTTTGACGACCCGGCGCAACATCAAGGCATGTGCCTGCGCCGCCAGCGGTATCTGGTCTTTCAGCAACCAGCCTTCCACCCGCAGGCCGCGCGCATCCTCTTCCAGAATGTCGTAGCCGCCAATTGGCTGAGAGAAATTGTGCTGCCACAGCGCCGGCAAAGGGTCGCCGGATGCCTTGATCGCCTTCAAACTGTCCGCGAAGGCACCAGGTGCGACAATTTCGCGGTAACTATCGACGTTCCCGAACACCGAACCGTAGCCAGAGAAGGTACCGTCCTCGTTGACCGCATCGGCCTTGAAGCCGAATTGTTTGTGTTTCATGCCCACAAGAGCATTTTTTGTTCTCATTTCTGGTCCTTTTCCCCGTTATCGAGCCATGCAAGCAAGGCGTTTTTGGCCGTTGTACCGGCGCCACCGCCCTCGCCCAGCTTGTCGATGGGCAGCATGTTCGATTGCACCGTCAGGACAGCAGCATTGCCGCCCAGCGCCGGCAGGTTCTCTTTCTGGCGGCAATCGTCGCGGGTCATGATCCCGTTTTGCGTCATCACGCTGTAGAACGCGGCACGCGCCGCACTGTCGCCGCGCAGCAGTCCTTCCAGCGCGACTTCCGCCGAATAGCGCTGACGCTCGGCAGGCGTGAGCAAATCCTTGCGGATGCCCTGTTCCAACCGCACCGCCCAGGGACGCAGGGTCAGCGTGACCAGCCAGATCATTTTCTCTTCGAGGCCGGTGCCCCAGTTGCTGTCCTTGCCGCCGTGGCCGATCAGCGCCGGGTCCACCCGGAACCAGCGGCACATCTCTTCGATATTGAAGATCCGCGTCGACAGCAGCTCGGCATCCTGCGGATTCATTCGCATCTGCTGGAACTCACTGCCCTTCTCCAGCACCATCACGCCGCCGCTGTCGGAGACTTGCTTGACGTGCTTCCGGATGTCCGCGCGCTGATCCGGCTTGAGCACCACATCCATCGTGACCAGGCCGGACGCTTTCATGCCATTGGTGAACGTCTCGGCGCTCGCTTCATCTGCAGCCATCGCGGCGCCGAACACGTTGGCGCCGTATGCCACCGGCGACAGGCCCGTCTCGCCATCGATCGTGAACGCGGGAACGTGCCACATGCGATTCTCTGGAATGGTGCGAGTCTCACCTGTCAGCGGATCGTTGTAGCGCCATAGGATGGCGCCAGATTTCAATCTCCTGCGGGTTACAAATTCGGGTCGCAAGAATTCCAGCGACGTGATCACACCGGCACTCATCCTCTTTTCGACGTAAGAATTGCCATGCAACAGTAGACTCAGCAGCAGCACCTGCCAGAAGACCGCCGCCGTCATGGTCGCGTTTGGCTGGGTATGCAGCAGATAGTAGAGCTGGTGATCGGTCGCCGGTATCTGCGCCCCCTTGGCGTCCTTGTAGAACAAACCGAAGGGAAGCGTGGACAGCACCTCGGAGATGAGGCGCACACATGCCATGACGGTGCCGATCTGCAGAGCAGAGTTGACGGTGACCGACTTGCCAGAGAAATTCGACATGCCCAGCCAGCGCGACCAAAACGCGCCATCCGTCAAGCTGATGCTGCCGGTACTCTTGAGCTCCAGAGGACGCATGCCATGGCTCAGCACGGCCGCAAGTGTTTTATTTTGCACCGGTCAGTCCTCGCATCAGCACCGCACTAAGCGCCAGGAACGGCACGGCGCCGATAAGCAGTGCCCAGCCGAGTCCGGCCAGCACATACACGCCGGCCGCCACCATGCTCACGCCTATCACTGCGGCAAAAATCATAATCAGGATTGGTTTTGTCATTTTTATACAATGATGGGGTTGGACAAGAACTCGCTTATATCTTCTTCGGTTTCACCGCTACCAGAGCGGCCTATCGCCATAACGGCAGCAACCATACCGTCCACGCGGCCGGTGGCACGCTCTTTGGCAATCTTGCGGTTTCCCGCCGGGTCCGTCATCAGCACCGCGTTAGCCGCGCACCAGGTCATGACCGGGTTGCCGTTGTGCGCAACGCGGCGGTCCAGCAGCATGCGCTCCAGCTCGTCAATGGCTGGCGCCATGTCCTTGAACCCTTGGCCGAACGGCACCAGCGGCGGCAACGGCACGCCCTCGCGCTCGACCAGCTGCTGGAAATCTTCCAGCCGCCAGCGGTCACAGGCGATTTCCCGGATGTCGAACTGGGACGCCAGGACGGAAGCGCGATTCAACACCGCCAACTTGTCCACGGCGCGCCCCGGCAGCGCCTCCAGGTGGCCGGCGTCGCGCCATGCCAGGTAAGGCACGCGGTCTTTGTCGGCTTTGTCGTGCAAACCGTCGCCAGGTAGCCAAAAATACGGAATCAGCCGCGTCACCGGATCGTCTTCGGTCGGGTCCAGGGCCACAACAAGCGCGGTCAAATCCTGGGTACTCGACAAATCCAGTCCTGCGGTCCCGGTACGGCCATACAGGCTTTCAATCGGCACCGGCGGATCGGCCTCACAGCCGAACCACACATCGGCGGAAATCCATGGCGACTCGGCCTCGGTCCACTCGCAAAAGTTGAGACGCCGCACCATCGATTCCTTCGATGGCATGCCGCGCGCCTGCGTTACCTGCTCGCGCAGATATTTCAGACCAGGTACGCCGTCGTTAAGACTAGGATTCGCCTTCAACCAGCACGATTCATCCTTGAACGGGTCGTCGCCGATGTCCAACGAACAGATGAATGCAAAAAAACTGTCATCCACCAGCTGGCCGGCCGACACTTTGCTGCCGTAGTCGTGGTAGTCCCAGCACACGGTCCGCTTGTCAGTGCCGGAATTGGTGATCATGAAGATCAGCGCCTGCTCCCGGCTCTTGGTGCCGGCACGCATCATCTCGATGACGTGCGGCGTTTTGTGTTCATGCACCTCATCGATCAGTGCAATGTGTGGCCGCGGGCCGGACTGGCCATCGTCAGCGCTAATGGTCCGAAAGAAACTGGACGTCGCGTGATAGGCCAGGTTGAATTCCTTGCCGCGACTGCCCGATGCGACCAGGCGCGCTTCGAGCTGCGGCGACTGTTCTTTCATCGCTACTGCATCCCGAAAGAGAATCTGCGCCTGGTCTTTCTTGGTCGCTGCCGCGTAGATCTCGGCGCGCGACTCACGGTCGGCCGTCAAACCGAACAACCCAACACCAGCCGCTAGCGGCGACTTGCCACTACCCTTCCCGGTTTCCACGTACGCCACACGGAAACGCCGCAGGCCATCCGCTCCCATCCAGCCAAACAGGCTGCCGACGATGAACGCCTGCCAGCCAAGCAGCAGGAATGGTTTGCCTTCAAATTTACCGCCATTGAGGCGCAGAACCTCTTCGAAGAATTCGATGGCACGCTGCGCAGCAGCCAGGTCCCATGTCAGGCCGCGCGAGGGGCCCTGCTCCAGGTCATTCAAATGGCGCTTGCACGCCGCGCGTACGTCAGGTCCTGCAACGATCAGCCCAGCTGTGACATCCAGGGCGTATGCGGTGACGCGATCAGGCGCCGAAGAACTTGTTTGCTGCTTCTTTTTGCTCATTAGGGAACAGCTCCGCTTGTGGCGCCTGCACTTGCAGGCGTGAACGCGCGGAAGGGTTCAGCCCGAATGAGGCGCCCGCCGTGCGCATCCGGTCTTCGGCGCGATTCGCAATCTGCATCCACACCGACATTTGCTTATAGCCGCTCGGCGTGATTTCCTCGAAGCCGGCGTCCTTCAGCACGCTCATTTTTTGGCGCGCCATCTTCCAGTCGCCCCAGGCCTGGCAATACACCGCCAGCTCAGCCCGGTCGATCCGCGACAGCACGCCCATTACCGTCAGGTCGCTGACAATGCGCTTCCATTCGGTCTTCGCGTCAGGCGTGAGAAAGTCGGGGCATGTAGGCGGCGCGATCGGCGCAGCCGGCGCCATGCCGGCGGCAGCCAATTCAGAGGCCGATTTTTTGCTTTTGTTACCGCCGATCAGATGCAAAGCCGCGGGCAAGGCCTTGCGGCCAGAATTATTGTTTCCTGCCATATGAAACTCCTTGAGATACCCCCCTCTGATATTTCCCGCTCACACAAAGAAAGAGAGGCAATCGGTCTGGGAGAAAAATGCTGCAAGCTTTTGACCCGCCCCCGCCCCTATTTGGTGCATCAGGGACGCGGCGAGCGCCAGTGGTGATTCGCGTCGAGCGGCAAGCCGTTGACGTCGCAGCCCCGCAGCGTGCCGCTCTTCTCAAGCTGCTGCTTGGCGCCGTCGTGGCACGGCTTGCACAGTGACTGCAAGTTCTCTTCGTCGAAGAACAATGCTTCATCGCCGCGATGCGGCGTGATGTGATCGGCGACCGTTGCTTCAACTACTTGCCCGAGTGCCTGGTGCATCGCACATAGCGGGTGGTCGTTCAACTGATGCCACCGCAACCGATACCAGCGCTTGGTGTTGTAGAGATGTTTGTACGAAATTTTTGCCATCGAAAAGCCAAATGAAAAAGCCCCAATCGATTTCTCGATTGAGGCTCTGTTTTCTTTACCCGTGAGATGACCGCCATCTGGCATCATCTCAAGGGCGCGCTACGGCGGCACGTAAATTGTTGATGCAATTTTCGTTGCAATCAAAAAAATTATCAAGCGTTTTTTTCTGGTTCCGATTTTGAAGTTAGGCAAGTCAAATCTGACGGTGGCTCATCAGAATTTTCAGAGTAACTCTCTTGCTTATCCTCTATGTCCTATTGTCCCAGTTGTCCCAGTAAAAAAGAAAGATGATGCGTGTGCGCGTATACGCGCGTACGCGTGTGCACGCGCATGTGTACGCACACACACGTACACATGAGGAAAACACTGGGACAACTGGGACAATGGGACGAACCTTTTTACCCTGAAAATATGGCGTCCGTCCCATGTCCGTCCCATTGGACGGAAGCACTGGGACAATGGGACGAACCCAATGTTTATAAGGCCGTAGCTGTTTTGACGAACCAATGCATTCACCCCGTCAAAATGACGTGCGCCCCAGGTCCGTGCCGTTGGACGGAGACACTGGGACAATGGGACGGAGCATGTTGTAGGACTGGTCATCATCAAATTTTTGTGTGTCGATAGCACTCGTTTTTATCCACAGGACATCGCATCTAAGCGACATCAAGCGCATATTGCCAGACGCTGAAATTCAGCATCTGGCGCAATTTGTTCAAGGGGGAAGCGTTCGGCGATCACATCTCAAGGACGCGCTACAGGGTCGCGTGAATGCGTACCGCCGATTGTAGTGGAATCAGAAAACGTATCAAGATTCTTTTTCAGGCTCACCTTCGCGCGGGCCAGCAGCAACGGCACACCCAATCGTCGCAGGCCAAGCTTGCGCTTGATCCAATGCTCCGGATACTGGTACACGAACCAAAACTTCAGCGCCTGCTTTTCGTCAAAATCCAACATTGCCTTCCAGGCCGCTTCAACCATCCAGCCATCCAGCTCCTCGACTGTAATGTCGGCACGCGGCGGCGCTGGCGCCACGGCCGCCTCTTTCTCACTGATACGCGATTTCAAGTACAACTCGGCCCAGAACGCGCAAGCGCTGCCACCTCTACCGCGCACGTACAGCACAGTTCGGCGCCAATTATTGAGCCGCTTCTCAAGCGTCACCGCTTCTGCGGCATCATCCAGCATATTTATCATGTTCCTCCTATTGCCCTCTATCAGATCAAGTACGCTACAACGGTCCGTCGTCAGGTTCCGGCGTATCGCTAGCACTCTCCGGCTTCACATACATCCACTCACGTTTGGTGCCTCCTGCACCCGATCCTCGCTTACGTAACCACCCGAGCTGCGTCATGCTTCGGCCGACGCGCTGCTGCTCCGGCATCGTCCACTTGGAAATATCCAGTTTCAATATGTCGCGCAGGATCTCAGTAATAGTGACCTGCTTGCGTCCCAGCAACCCCTTGGTAATTTCATCGGTATATGCATCGTTGATGAAGCGCGATTCCTGTTCGCCGCGGAACATCTCAACATCTGCCGGCGTTTCCCACCATGCTTCACCGCCCTTGAATGCGGTAACTGCCTCGGCCCATAGCTGATCACGCGCTGCGCGTAGCCCATACAGGTTGATCTCGATAGCCCGGACTGGCCAATAGCGCCGATTCCCGGTCTCATCCTTCAGATAGACGTATTTATTGGTGGTGCCCGCGAATACTTGCTGGCGCGGCACGTCGCTGGCACGCTTGCCATAGAAATTCCGATAGCGGTCGATGTATTGTCCAAAGAACTGCTTGGCGGCTTCCGATTCGGCCTTGTTGAACGAATCCATCTCGGCCAGTTCGATCACCCAGCGGCCCTGCATAATCGCGTAACTGTCCTTGTCTCCGAAGCGCAACGGCGCATCGGTGAACCACTCGCCCCCCAATACCTTCAGCGCAGTCGATTTATACAAGCCCTGAGAGCCTTCAAGAATTAGCACGTTGTCGACTTTGCAGCCAGGTCGGTAGATCCGAGCGACGGCGCCAATCATCCACTTGCGCCCGACGCGCCGCACATACTCGCTATCCTCGGCCCCCAAGAAGTCACTCATCCAATGCGACAGGCGTTCAACACCATCCCATTTCAACGGATTGAGGTACGCGCGCACCACATGATGCGACTGCAGATCGGCCACCAGCAACACTGCCTTCATGACGATATCTTCGCGCGGGTGAAAGCTGTATTTCTGCTGCATCCACAGTGCTGTACGTAGGTCGTCCATATCGCTCCACTCGCCCAGCTCACCCTTGTCGAATGGCGGTGGCTTGAGTTTGACGACATGCCCGCTAAACTCCTCATAGGCGATGACGCCGGCCCACTCCTCACTGTTTTTGAGTATTTCGTAAATGTTGTTCAGCACTGGAAGGATGGCGCCTTTGTCGGTGCGCGCCAGGCGCGCTTCCCACCGCAGTATGCTGTTTTCCGGATCGCTGTCAGGCGGATTACCGGCATCCGACATCGGCGCTTCGCCAGCGCCAGCGTCGGAAGGGGTGGATTTACTTTTCTTCTTGCCGGTGCCCTTGGACTTGAGCTCGATCACGTTGGAAGATGCAGCAGCGTCTTCCTCGCGCTTGGCAGTCAGCTGCGCGGCTTCGGGTATCAAGCCGGCCATCATCGCTGCCGAGACCTGATCCTTGACGGCCGCAAGCCCCTGCTGCACATGCAGGTCGTTAAAGTCAGTCCACTTGGCCTCGTCGCGATCGGCGAACAGCGGCCAGGTCGCAGATGCATTGCCAACGATTTTGCAAGCCATCAACGCGCTGGCAATGCCGGCGTTTTCAAACTTGGCGGTGCGGGTCTTCCCGGCCGCTGCAACGGTCAACTGAATGAACTGCACGCCGGCATGGTCGTGCAGATACTCAGCCTTGATCAGGGAAACAATCCCTTTGGACGATGTCAGTTCGCGTTCGATGCCGTCGACCTCGATAGCAACGTCGATATCATGGGTCTCCTGCAATTCGATATGCAGTCGCTGCACCAGCTGCCAGTCGTCATCCGCACAAAACAGGATATGGGCCTTCGGATGGCGCGCGCGAACCATGCGCGCCACATCCAGCAAGTTTCCGGCGTTGAATGCAACATAACCGGGCAGCGTATCTTCCATCGCCATGCGGACGGACCTGGCCGTGGCATAGCCTTCGGCAATAAAGACAATGCGTTCGTCAGCAGCCGGACGCCCTATCGGGCAGCACGCTGCTTTCATTGCCATGTGCTTGTTGAACAGCTTTTCGCCGTTCGCGTCAATCTTTTGCAAGCCGACCAGCTTGACTTCGTCGCCCACGAATTTGACGGCCGGAATGAGCAACACGCCGTCCTTGCCATACCGCATCCCTGGCGCACTAATCTGCTTGCGCTCAACATACGGAGAGATGCCTTCGGCAGCTGCCCCCCGCCATTGCTGGGCAGCACGGTTCGCCGCCCATTGGGCCTGTTCCGCTTTTTTTTCCGCGTTGCGCTCTTCCGTTTCGCGTTGCTTCCTTTCCAGCGCGGCACGTTCGTCAGCACTGATACCGGTCCAGTCCGTTTCAATCTTGACTGGATTGCTTTCCTGCCCCTGCCAAATGCCGAAGGCGCCGGAGTACGAAAACTCGCCGTTCTTCAACTGCATTTCATGCAGGACGTACCAAGCCTTTTTACCGCGGCCGAAGCGGCGAATCTTGCCATCATAGAGTGGATGGCCGGCCGGCAAAGGCGGCATTTTTGCCGCCGCCATTTGGTCGATTACCTGATCAAGCGTTGCCATGGGCCTCCCTGGCGCCATGCGTCAAATGAGTGGAATGCAGCTTATGTGACATGTATTTCCTTTCGGTTATGACTTTTGACGCAGCAGGGGCCATTGGATGCGGACCCTGCGTTCGATATCGTCAATGAATTCGGATGGGTGTTTCTTGCGCATCAGGGCAAGAAATGCGTGCCGACGCTCTTTGGTTGGCAGATTGCAGATGTGTCTCGCTAGGCAATCAAGGAGGTAATCTTCAGACGTGGTGTCTACCGATGCTGTCTCGCCCATATCACCTACTGCACTGCGTCGGGAATCGGGCCGCTGTCCGCGACGGTTCTGGCGCGAACGCGTTCTCGCCATTCAATCAGCGCGCTCATGGCTTCAGCAAAGTCCCGCTCGATCAAGTCAAACTCAACATGTGTGATCTTCCTATCTTCCAGCGCGCCAGAGACGCTATTTGCAACCTCGCCTATTTCCTTGACCACTCGATAGATATTGGAGGCCAGCTCGTCGTCGCTCAGGCAGGATGCAGTAGGCACTTGAAATGAAACCAGGCCGAGCCGCCAGTTCATAGCACGAACCGCAAGCAGCGCATCGTCGCGCCGCGCCTCCTGGCACAACTCCGTGATTTCTGACACCTCCTCAAACGACGCGTAATGCGTGCTGATTGCTGGGCTCAGCTTGTTGCGCAGGACATTCACTGAAATGCCCATGCGCTGGGCCAATGCCTCCAGTCCACCGGGATAGCCACGCGCTTGTTTGTAGAGCGCATCGTGCTGATTCATTTCCAAATATAGTTTTGTCACGGTAAACATCCTTTGTTATTACCGGTGCGCCAATTCGGCTCACCGGATATTCTGGGAACACTGATTATTTGAAGTGGGTTTTAAGCATGAAAAAAATGATGACCACGCGCCGAACTGGGGAAAATTACACCTTCGTTGCTCAGACGCCGCCCCCACGTATTGCCTCTGACCTACCTGGGCGCATTTGGGGTGGGCCTCAAATGAGGCATGAACAGGTCCGGTCTATCGACCTTTTGCTGTGCAGGAATTCCGCGGGTCATCCAGTTTTGGACGCGCTGCACGCCCCCTGGTTTGTCGAATCCAAGGATTTCGGCAACCTTCGCCGGACCACCAAGGTCAAGAATGAGAGTCTTATCGTCTTTATCGGTCATGCCGACATTAAACACTATGTTTAAATTTGAGGCAAACAGTTTGTGTAACAACAGTTTGTTTAAATCGGGCACTATCACGCGCATGCATGAAACAAGCAAAAGACTTTATGAGGCAGCAGCTGCCTTGCGCGACGTGCGGGACCCGAGTTCGGTTGCCCGCTTAATCGGCGCGTCCCCACAAACCTTGAAAAACTGGGAAAGTCGCGGCGTCTCCAATCAAGGCATGTTTGACGCCGAACGGGTAATCGGTTGCCGGGCAGCCTGGATTCGCACAGGGGAAGGCCCCATGACCGCCGACGAGTCCACCACCGTAGACGAAAATATCACTCAGTACTTGCCAAAAGACTACCGACGGGTGGTAGAGTACGACCCTGAAAATGATAATTACATTGAAATTAAAAAAGTTAAATTGAAGCTGTCAGCAGGAATAACAGGTTTTGCAATTGAGCCGGAGGGTGACCAGGGTCGTCCGATTGTTTTTCGCAAGGAATGGTTTCGCAAAAATGGCTACATCCCAGAGAAATTAATTGCTCTGGGCGTGAAGGGCGAAAGCATGGAACCAACCATGTCGGACGGTGACACTGTTGTTGTTAACACCGGTGACATCGCGCTGAAAGATGGCGAAACGTATGCCATCAATTACGATGGTGAAGACATCATCAAACGTCTCGTGAAAGACTACGGCCGCTGGTTCCTAGTGTCAGACAATCCCGACCAGAAGCGCTACCATCGGCAAGAATGTACCGGCGCCACTTGTATTGTTGTCGGCCGAGTGATTGTGCTTCAACGCGAAAACTTCTAACCTCCGCCCCGCTCTCCCATCAAGCCCGCCTCATGCGGGCTTTTTTATCGAGATAGAAAACTATCTGTTTATAGCAATAAGATAGTTTTCTATCCATCTCACTCTCCCGCAGCATTAAATATATGAAAATTGTACTTATTTTCATTTCTATATAACTATTTGATCTAATTTAAACATCATGTTTTAAACAAACTGTTTGAGTGATTTTTAAACATAGTGTTTAATAACGCCATCAACAAACCACTTGTAGATGGAGATCGAAATGCAACTCGCGAACACAACTTTATACGGCCGTCAATTGCACGACACCGCCGTTCAGGCGGCTGCATGAGCGCCACGGCCCGATATTTCAATCGCCACCCGTTCCAGGGCGGTCTGCTGATTGTCATTTTGTTCTGCGCAGTAACCGCGCTCGAACACGACGACGAAGTGCGCGCTGAGGCATATCAAGCCGGCTTACTCAGCGGCATGAAATTGGCGGAAGAAATCAACGTTCACGACAGCGACATCGGCTTGCAGTTGGCCGACCTTTGCGGCCAGGAATGGCGCGACGTTCCAAACGCCAAGCAAGCCAAGAAACGCGCCTGCGGCCCGCTGTAGGCAACTTTCATGACGATCAATCACACCATCCCAGACGCCGAATTGCAGCGCGCATGGCGTGAATGCGCAATCGTCGGCAAATCTTTCAAAGAAGCCATGGCAGTACCGGCCCTCGCCATTGCCATTCGCAACAAGGCGGTCAGCAACCAGCGCCGCCACCAGCAACTCATCGATCAACAGCGCTTTGACCGGAAGCGTGCACAAGCTAACGACCTTTTCGACCTATGACCAAACCACCACTTTTCCCCTCGCAATATCGCGAGGGAACGACCCTGGCCGTCCGTACTTATAGTCCGCACGACCCCAGGGAGTACAAGGATTATTCGCCGATCTCCATCGGCGCCTTTCGAGTCCAGCGCCAACCGCTGCCTGGTACGCCAATGACGCACTATCGCATTTTCCTGCAGGACGCCCTGATCGGCATGCAAAGCAGCTATCCCACCGAGGCCGATTGCCTTTCATGGGCAAAGCGCCACAGGCTCCACCAGCCCTTCTCGACTATCTGATTTTTCACCACGCAAAGGACCGCTATGTTCTCAGCATTACAAGCACTTACGCAGAAAGCCACACTGTTGATCGTCGTCGCGGCAGAAGGCGAACTACTGCGCGTCAGCATTACCCCCACCATTACCGGCAAAGATGCTGACCAGCCGCTGCATCCCATCTCGCTTGTGGCCACACCGGCGGAACTGGATGCCGGTTTCGTGGAAGCCTTGAACGCCTGGCAGGTGCCGCGCCGTTCTTTGATCGAGCAGGTAGAGGCCGCAGCTGCCGCCAGCGATGAAAACAACGATAGAGCCAAGAAGCCAGCCGCAACGAAGACAACCAAGCCACTGACGCCAAAACAGGCGGCCAAAGTCGCCAAGACAGCTAAGCCGCACGCAGAACCTGAAGTTACGGCACAGGGCACGCCTTCGGCGACGCCAAACGGCACATCCACTTCCGATGTCACACCGGGTGATCTGGTCGGATCAGGTAGCACGCCATCCCCAACTGGGGTGTTTATCAGTACCACTCAATCCGCAGAACCTAACGCCATGCCCCCGCGTGCGGCCGACAGCAATGCAATGCCGCCAGATGCTCCAGGAGATCCAGTGGTGCCGGCAGAATCCGCGACCCAAGGTCCTCCCGACGACAAATTCACCATCGATCTATTCTAAGGAAGCGTCATGCAAATTCAAGAATTGCAACGAGAGTTCAAATACAACAGCGTCAAACTTGCTGATCCGAATCCACAGTTCACACTCATGCAGGTGCGGGATTTTTTCTCGACTGTGTACCCTGAAATCATCAGTGCCGACATCGAAGGCCCCGATGTGGTCGGCAACAAGACCGTGTATTCATTCCGGCGCGCAGTAGGCACCAAGGGCGGAAAAAACTTGGACTATATGATCGCCGATCTGGCCACGCTGGTGCAGATCAACTGGTTGGAGGAACATGAAGCGGTGTTCGTCCGCGCCCTGCAAGAAAAATCCTCGCTAGACCTCGACGAAACCATGTCAGTGATTGCGTTGCATATTCGTTACTGCAGCCGAGAAACGGCGGGAGCACAGGCATGAAGCGCGGTAAATCGATGCCCGCTGCGGTTGATCTCGGCCCGGGCTGTCGTGACGCCATCCGTACTCTGGAGGAGACCGGCAACCTGCGGTCGACCGCTGCCAATAATGTGTTGCCCAGCGTTGCCATGAACGGTGTCGTCACCCTGGCCACAGATCGACTCATCCATCGCACTGGCAAGCGCCAGGATGAAGCCTGGTTCGCACCATCAACTTTCATGATGGTGCTGCCATGATGACCGCCTCGGCTTTACCGCTCCTGCCGGCAGACTTGCCCACCAGCTTCCGGACGGATGGAAACAGTCGTATTTCAGGGCCGTTGGCACTTGCAATGCTGCGGGCCGGCCTTATCCGCGAAGACGATCTGCATGGCAATGACGACGAAAAAACCCTGGTAGAAACCGTGCTGACTCGTTGGTGGCGCGAGATGACCGCCCCACTGCGGCTGTTCAAATGGAATTTGCATATACAGATTGTCGAGCATTATCAATTCGACCGAAATACGCCTGTGTTTTGTATTTCGGTGCAAAAAGGCGATATACCCCAACGCACGCTGGCGCTACGCGTGGAGGAACTCGAAGCCGAATGCACTGGGTTCGGGCAGACGGTAGTCGCGGTCTTGTACGATAGCCTGAGCT
This sequence comes from Collimonas rhizosphaerae, assembly GCF_038896935.1. Classification (NCBI taxonomy): domain Bacteria; kingdom Pseudomonadati; phylum Pseudomonadota; class Betaproteobacteria; order Burkholderiales; family Oxalobacteraceae; genus Collimonas; species Collimonas rhizosphaerae. The sequence continues at coordinate 67,643 of NZ_JBANDC010000010.1, read as the reverse complement.
ACTTGCCTGAAGTATGGTCGCCCATCAATGTCATGAGAATGGCGGAATCGGCCTATTGGGGAGGCAATGCAGATGAGAATGGCTGGTTCGAGGATAACATTGGCTGCGGCGAATACGCCTCGCGTGAGGAGTTCCTCGATGACGTCGGCAAGGAATCCTTGGTTACACGGGCAGAGCTGCTGAACGGCATGCCCGATTGGTTGCCTGCGGCAAAACGCGTCTGTCGACGCAAACATCTAGAACGTGCTGCTTGCAGCACGTTAGGTAAAGACGTCATTGCGGCGTGCGACCGCATTCACGCACTGGCACACTCATCCAGTTTTTCTATCGAGCCTTGGTCGTTCGCTGTTGACGTCCAGGCCGACGCGACTGAGGCATGTCTTTTCCTGCGCTGGAACGACGCCGACAGCCTGGTGCGCATCCTCGATGACTACATGCACGGCGCCTACGAATCCGGCGAATATATGGAATGTGTTGCGGCAACCAACGTATCGACGACACCGCAGGCAGTTCACACATACTTCAGTAACGTTGAAGCGATGCTGCTGATGGCGAAAGCGGCCGAAGACTTGCTCTTGTTGATCAGCACTCCCGCCTCTGCCGGAGATCCAACATGAGTGCGGCGCCAGTCAAAATTATCGAACCTGATGCCACATCGCTCAGCCTACAGTCGGCCATCCTGCTCTATTCGTCCGGCCGCGGTGACGTGTATGCAACGGTCCATGCTATCGATACCCATCCAGAGCAACCGGAGCGCCGCCTGCTTGGGGCCGGCATTCCTGCGAGCAAGTCAGCACTCGCCGCATTTGCCGCGGCTGTCTCCGACGCGACTTCATTTACCGGCATGATTCCCGAGCGGCTGCTATACACCGCGCCTAACGCCATCGCCTGGTGGTTACCGTCGCAGGCCCGGCGCGTCTGGTTTAAGTCGACGGACCCGGCCATCGGCAGCGTGTCTGCTGTCGTCACACATCCTCCGTTATTCTTCCTCGTGGCGAACGATGCATGGTATATCGCCGCCTTGGCTGACAACAAGCGGCCGCTCGCCACGACCAAGCTATACAAAGCCCCCTACTTCAATGTATGGGACGGCAACGAGATCTGCACCGGGAATGTCGGCCTGCCTAGCCACACCTCGCCGGACGCGATCAAGGCATATGAAAATGCCTTCTTCCGCAGCAATTTCACTCATCCCAATCAAACCAAGCTGGTCAAGTATCCCGGCGACGCGACCGCGCTCTGGTCCGCTCAGCTGCGCGACCCGGAGCAGATATTGCTAACCGCCGACATATTGCAGCCTACCAAAGAAACCATTGCGCAGTTTATTGCGCGCGCCACGACGGAGAAATCACGATGAACGGCCAACAATTCCTGATCAACATGCAAAACCACTTTGACGCGATCGCTACAAACGTCTCGTCGCTTGAGGATGCGATCGAACAGCGCGCCTATTCCCGCCGGCCGCAAATTCTGGCGATTGATTCGAACACTCCCGATGATGACGACATGTTTCTCGGTGATACCTCCCTCTTGTCGCTGGCACCAGTCGCCGTAGTACCCAAGTATTCCGCATTTTCTCCATTGGCGAACAATGGCCACCGCTTCTTGTTGGCTGCCGACGGTATGTATCTCGAAGTCCGCCGGCCGTGGCTCTACGTAGTGCACCGCTTAGTCGAACAAACAGCCGTGACTATGCCCTTCGGCGAAATTGAACCCTGCACACAACTGGCGTTCGGCCGCATCAGTCACATCGTCCCCCAAATTCAGCAATTTGCGGCATCCGCCATCCGTGAATTACCCAACGAACATGCTGACATGTTGGTCTGGAATCAGACGGATAAAACCTTGTCGGATCTAAACGTCGCCATCTCTCATGCCACGCCTGGCTCATTGACGTACGAAGCACGCGCGCTAATGGATCACGAATCGCTTGCCGTCGATATCCACAGTCACGGCGCGGCGCCGGCATTTTTCAGTGACACGGACAACCAGGACGACGCCGGCAGCGTGAAACTTTCCGCAGTGATTGGCGACCTCGACAAAGTCCAGCCGAGCATCGCGGTCCGACTCTGCCTATTAGGCCTGTACTTGCCCATCCCTGTTCCCGCCGACAAAGTGTTTGCCGGACTGGAGGCGCTGTAACCATGCCGCACTTTACGCCATCAGGCTTTCTCGATCACCAAGTCGGCATCGTCCTTGCCGGCTGCGGCGGTAATGGTTCACAGATGTTGACCGGGCTGGCCAGGCTGAATCACGCTCTCGTCGCGCTTGGCCATCCAGGCTTGCATGTCACCGCGTACGACGACGACGTTGTCAGCGAGGCCAATATCGGTCGCCAGCTGTTTAGCCGTGCCGATGTCGGCCAGAGCAAAGCGGCCGTATTGATGTCCCGAGTCAATCATTTTTTTGGCACGACATGGAAATCTGAACCTGTTCGCTTCGAGGGCAACGTTGAGCCAGAGCTACTCGTTCTCTGCGTCGATAGTGCCGCCGCCCGCCGTCTTATTTATGAAGACTATCAGTCCGACTGGCATCACTCGTATGTTTTGGATGTCGGCAACAGAGCAGCTGACGGCCAGGCAATCTTCGGCGAATGGGGTGGACAGAACCGTCAGCCTAAAAAATCTCCAGCCGGCCATGTGCCTTTACCGGATCCCTATCAACTACTTCCAGAGCTGATAGATATCACTGTGCCAGAAGACGATACGCCTAGTTGCGGCCTGGCCGAGGCGCTGGAGCGCCAGGAGCTTTTTATCAACCAAGCCGTCGTGACGCCGGCGCTGGCCATCTTGTGGGAGTTTTTCCGCTACGGCCAGCTTAGCTGGCACGGCGCATTCGTCAACCTACGGACAGGCAGCAGCCGGCCGTTACTCGTTAAGGAGTCTCAGTGAGCACCACACAACAAAACAACCGGGTCGATGAGGTACAGCTGCTGGATGACCACGCGGTTGACCTTTTCGCTAAGGCGATGAAAGAGAAACTCGCTAAGAAGCGTCTACAGGGCTTCGGCGGATGGCATGACATCAGCACGCTCCGCGACGCGACGCTGAATGAATTGCTTCTTCGCGCAGTGGCTAAGGGTGATCCAGTGGATGTCGGCAACTTCGCAATGATGCTGTTCTGTCGAAACGACAACAATAAGGAATCAGCATGAGCCTCGCGCTATCAGAAATACTTGCCCAGTACCGCGCTGGCGAACGCGGCCTGCCTAGTTACACGGAGCTGGTGGAGATTGAACGGGAAATCTTTCGGCGCACGCACGAGCGACGTGATACTTGCCTTGATCAAAGTTTCACTTTCGATTCACCTATCGACAACGAGGGGGCTGTCACAAAAAACATCTGCGAGGTCGGGAAATGAAAATTCCACCTCCATATCTTACCGAGGCGGAAATTCGGGAAATTGTCGCCCCACTGCGTCAACCAGCTGCGATCGTACGCTGGTTTAGAAATAGCGGCTTCGACGTCACGGTCCGGCCCAACGGGATGCCACTAATCACTCGCTCGAACTTCGACGCAGTTACGGGCGGCATTGCAACGACGACCCGAACTCAGCCGCATGGTGAAGCACCAGACGTAGCCGGGTATCTCAAGAGTCTCAGCAAACGAACGCAACAAAAATTGTCTCAGCAAAAAGCATAGAATATGACAACAGGCCGCAAACGAAGCAATAACCCACTGGGTCTCCCGGATAGGGTATACGCAAAACATGGTGCCCTCTACTATGTCCATCGCGATAAAACATGGGAACGGCTAGGCACAGATCTGGCCGAAGCAAAACGGAAAGGAAATCTATACAACGATCCTGACAGTTCATATGGAACGATGGCGTACTATCTAGATTCGTTCATCGTCCATTGTGAGAAACGAGTTGCAAAAAACACCCTGGCGACGCGCACGTACGAGGACTACAAGCGGAACGTGGAAATTCTGAAACCATTTTTTGGCAGGATGACGCCTCCAGGAATCGAACCTAAACACGTCGCACAGTACCTGGATCTCGGTGTCGACAATGATCGCCCAGTTCGCGCCAACCGGGAGAAGGCCTGCCTGTCGGCTTGCTTTACCTGGCTAATTCGCACGGGCGAAGGCAGCATCAAGGTAAACCCATGCTCCGGTGTTCGACGGAACAAAGAAACCCCCAGGGAGCGATACGTCGAGCACAACGAATTTCATGGCGTACGCAAACTAGCCGTTCGCCAGGTTCGCGGCCTCATGGACCTCATCTATCGAACACTGCAGCGTCCGGAGGACATCATTCAGTGGACGCCAGCAGAAAATATCGTGGTCAAACGCGAACCTGACGGTAGCACGCGGCGAGTCATTCGCAATGATCAGGGAAAGACAGGTGCAATCGTCGATATAGCGATCACGCCAGATATTGACGCAATCATCAAAGACTTGCGTATGGACGGAGTGCCTGCAAATTCCGATATGACACTGATTCACCGCATGGATGGTGAGCCTTATACATACGATGGCCTATGCGCAATGTTGCGTCGATATGTAAGCAAAACACCAGACAACAAACAACGCAAGTCGAGGAAGGAGCCGATCGCGGGGTTCGGCTTTTACGATTTAAAGGCGAAAGGAGCCACCGACATGTGGCTGTCCGGAATTCCACTAGAGCAAATTCAAGTGCTGTGCGGGCATGACTCAGTGACGACAACAGAGATATATGTAAAATGCCGCTGGCGAGGCACAGTAGAGCCCAATCGAGTCAAGATGGAGCATGAACATGTTCAAAGCAAGCCGCAGCTAAATTGTACTTTGGCAGAGTCAGAAAAAACGCTCTTTTAATTCTTCACAGCTTCCGTCAAGCCCCGGAAACAATGACCCGGCCGTTACGCCCATCATGCTAAGTTCCCGCATGATGGATGGGCGGTCCCGAATGGACAGGTCAAAGACCTCCAAATATTTACGCGTCCCGTCGTTCTCACGCGTACGGATGTAGCGTTCGATGTCATCAATGTTTGTTAAGATCGACATCGCCTGCTGAGGAATCATTCGTTCGTTGTCAATTGCCAGGAATTCATAGGCAGATATATGTAATTTCAACGCGTCGAGCTTTGTTTCCTCGGCGTATGTCTCCTGCCACGCCTGCTTATCAAATTTATAAATTCGCACTCGTTGTGTCTCTTCTGCGACCGCGGCTTGAGAATTTCGAGAGGACCGATACGCGAAAAAAGACGCTACATACGGCGAGAACGACCAATCTAACAATGGGGTTGGGTAGCCGTGATGTTGGGCCAAGTGTAAAAATGCGCCGTATTCCTTGGGGTCTTGCAAATTGAAGAAATGACGCGTACGACTGCTCAAGTATTGATGAAGCGCGGGGATGTCTTGATATGCATATCTCGTAAGATCTGCCCGGCCAGTTCGGTGATACGTTGTTCGTAGTCGTTTTTGATCGCTTTGACCTCGAAACACAAATCTCCGCGGCTCCAGCCCGGCTACCATTCGTTTGAATTCATCCCACGTTATTGGGTTTTGAACATATTCAGACTCGGTCCCGGCCGTTGTTCGGGAAAGAACTGCCTGCCCCTCATTGCCGATGTCCGAGACCCACTTTAGGGTTAGATGCTGCGCATCCCAACTTGCTGTTACTTGGAGCGTTTTCGCAAATTTGGTGCCCGGATATCGCGGAGCGACGTCGTCCCAAGCCATGAAGAATCCAGTATTCGGATCGGCCGGACCAAGCGGCACAGAAAATTGAATAGGATTCGACTGCGATAGCGTATCGAAACTCCCTACAATAGTAGGCGTTAGCTCAACAGGGCCAAAAGCCACCGCTCGGCCGGCAAATCCCGACGTTGTTTCGTCAACATCAATTCGCAAGAAGCCCTTCATTGTTGGATTCTGAAATTCGCCGAACCATTGCCCCTTCATCTGTCCTCCTGTGCTTTCATTTGTAACTATGCGATCCAATAGACCTGGACATTTTCATTTGGCCGTCGCCATAACATCATATATTACCCCTGGCCAATGGATCTTTGCACGATTAGGGGGCCGAGAAGACGCGCACATTCATACGAAAGCGGTTGGAGTCCACTCGACGTAGACATGACGGAAGCAACTCCAACGGCGGCCGACTACTCTCGGGACCATTAGTCGCATCAAAAATAAACATCGTCGTCAGCTAAAATAGCAAAGAATATTATCAATAAAACCGAATAATTTTCACTTGGGAATCGCACATGGAGCTGGTCAAAATTGTAGAAAAATTAAACGCCAAAGTTTCAATTGCGAATCTATATCAACGATCCGTTAAGGACACCGTTGAAAAGGAACTGGCCGCTATTGAACGTTACGTAAAATCTCTCGACGAGGCCGGCATACTGAATCACGGTGAGCGCCGGGACAATATGGCTTTCCTTACTGCCGAAGAAGGAGAATGGAAAACGTACGGATATTTCACAAGTACGAATGACGACAGGCGACGTCAATTTATTTTGCATAAAAATAAACAGTACCAGTGGTTCCTGGTCAATGTATTTGAAGCATTCGAGGCCTATCTAAAAGACATATACGCATTTGCCGGCTATGTCGATAACAATTTGTGGCCACTTGCCGATTTTGGCAACATCTCGCTCGATGAACTGCCCGGGCAGAAATTTGATTGGTTCTTGAAACGCTCAAAAGCGAAAAAAGGCAGTTTTCCTGAAAACATTCTGAACCAGCTTAGATTAAAATTTCCCAGAATCGCCAAAGTAGAGTCCGAAAATCACTTCGGCATAAATCTTAAACTTATTGTATTTTTCGTTGAGCATCTCAGACATGCGATCGTCCATACCGATGGCGTTGTGCAGAACAAGCAGAATTTTATTGACTCGATGTTCGAAAAATCCGGTTTGTCGTTCAGCGACGAGAAGAAGAACTATCACGTAAAGTTTTTGTTAAATTTCTTCGACACGGGAGAGCATGAAAACACCATCTCGTTGATTGAAAATCATCTTGTGGATACTGGCTCGGGTATGCATTGGAACCGGTTGAACGCACTGACTGATTTCATAATGGCGTATGCAGACGTTATAGCAAAGACTTTAGACGCTCACGCACAGCCACTACAACTGTCTAAACATAGATCTACCCCCTAGCGTTTATGCGGCTCTCCAAGGGGTCAACAAGATCAATTTATTAGACGCCGATCTCGGCAAAAACCTATGTGCCATGCGGGCTAGAGCCGCGAAAGACTGTGAGCCTGTTAATCCGCAGGTCCCTGGTTCGAGTCCAGGTCGGGGAGCCAAGATATATAAGGGGTTGCATGTAAATGCAGCCCCTTTTCTATTTGTGACCGTGACGCAAACGTGACAGGCTCACCACGTTCCCACCCCGCCCTTCTTCGATCCTAGACGCCGCAGCTTGCAAATGCTCAGTTGCAAATTTCGCGTAACGATCCACCATCACACGCGACTTCCAGCCGCCTAAATCTTTCAGCTCATCACAAGACGTTCCCGCCTGGCGATGCCATGATGCCCAGGTATGCCGGAGATCATGGAATCTGAAATCTTCTAGCTCCGCTTTCTTAATCGCGTTATGCCATGCGGTGTTGGTAACGTCCCACCCTATGGGCTTGCCGCGATAGGTAAAACAAGATTGCGGATGCAGGCCAATTTGCTCCTGTAAAACGACGACTGCATCGTGATTCAATGGAACACCTCGCGGCGTGCCATTTTTGGTTTGATTCAGCCAAGCGGTCCGCCTGGATAAATCCACCCTGTTCCACTCCAATCCAGTAATCTCTCTTGCGCGCAAGCCTGTAGCTAAAGCAAAACGAACCAGTGCAGCCAAATGCGATGGACAAACTTGAATCAACCTCTCAGCTTCTTCGCGTGTCAACCAGCGGTCCCGCTCAACTTCGCCTGACAACATGCGGATTTTAGGAAAATTGTCGATCCACTGCCATTCGTCCCTTGCCATATGCAGCAGGTTACGAATCAGCGCCAGATAGCGATTCACCGTTGCGGGCTTGTTGCCCCGCTTCAGCTCTCCTTGTGCGATGGTCCACACCACATCCCCGCTAATTTGATTCAGGGTGAGGCCACCGACATAGGGATGAAGCTGGCGGCAAATGCGCTGCACATCTCTAAAACTACGCAAGCTTGCTTTTAATTCGAGATACCGGACAACGGCGTCTTGCCAGGAACGCTCGGGCTTAATGCCGAAATGGGCTTCGCGGTAGGCGTCAAGGGTGAGCTTGGCGAGATACGCTTCTGCTTCTTCGCGGCTTTCAGTCCCAGCGCTTTGGCGTAGGCGCTTGCCGTTGGGGAGGGTAACGTTAATCCAATAGAACCGGGAATCCGGTCTTTTGAACACTCCAATTTCTCGAGCCATAAAGTTTCCCTTCCGGCTCGCCCTCGCTGCTTATAGTCGTCCAGCCAAGCATCTAAGTCAACCGTATCGTACACACAGCGGCGACCAAATTTTACGCAGGGGACTCCCAACTCATTGAGCAAGGTGACCCCGATGCCAAGATAATGGGCGGCCTGCTCCCTGGTCAGGCAACGAATAGCAGGCAAAGGCAAGCCAGTGTCATCCACGATTAATAGCCTTGCGTTTGCCTGCGATATTCCTTAGCAATCGGATCATCCTCCGTTGCACCAGGCGTTGGCGTATTCAACGCCGTGTTGTACTTGCGCTGGAGGACTTCGACTTTTTCTTGGAATACGTCCCAATGACTCAGTCCAAGCCCATACGCCTGATTGTCTAGCACGTTAAACGCGGCATCTCCCAACGCAGCCAACGCCGCATCGAAGTTCTTAACCCCGTTCAATGCGCCAATCGAAGCCATCGCGCTTAAGGCACGCCTTCCCACCCACTCCTTGCTTGGCGCACGTGACGGCGAGTATTCACGCAAGAGCGAACCGCCCTGGGATTCCCAATCAATCGACGACAGCGCGATCCAGAGCGGATGGATCGGCCAACGGCTACGAGTTCGGTCCGTGTCGCTTGGCATGGTCAGCTTGAGCCATTCGGTCGTGACATAACTCCACAGGCCGTTGAGATTGTCGAGGACGCCAGGTACGCTATTCAAACCAAGCTGATCCAGCACCTCCCGTTTGAACTGAAATTCTAGTCGCCACACCGGTTGCACTGCATCCCATCCTGCTTCCCGCCATAGCGGTTCAAGGTAGGTCTTGCCACTCTTTTCAATTTCAATGCGCTTGTTGTACAGGCGTGCCATCAACGCACTGCCCGCGCCGATGAGCCAGCCGGTAAAATTTTGATCCTGCGCATATTGGCTGACACCACTGGCTTTTGTGACCCAGGCTGTGCGGCTCCAGCTTTCCATATCCACCGACGAGGAGAAATCGACGAATAAATCGATTCTGCTGACCTTGGGCGGGTTAACCTCACCGAGCTGGTACAGCAGGCTACGCAGGTGCGCTTCTGCCTCTGCGGGCGTCTTGTGGCACAGATAATGGCTTGAGACTTTGGCGTAGGCCATCGGCAATGCTTTGGCGTGATGAGCCGACAACCGAATCTGAAACGTATTGTCTTCGATGGTGAAGGGAAACAAACCCGAGCTTTTATCTTTGACCTCGAAGATATGCTCCCCTAGAGGGTATTGAGCTTTGGCGGCGAGGCCATCACGATCCTGAGCCAACTTCTTGAGGGCGCGTAAATCACTATCGACCGTTTCGGATAGTTGACCTGGGTAAGACAAATACAGGCTATCAACACCCCAGCGTAAGGCCTGAAAATATGGAGGTTTGCTGTTATTGGGTACTGTGTTACTAGGCGGCGTACCCAGGGTTCCGTCGAGGTTTCCCCCGCGCCCGGCAATGCCGGCCACAGAGGAAACCTCGACGGCTACTGGAACTGCGTCCGATTGACTCGGCTTTCCTGATTTGTGACGTGATGACTTTGACATAAAGTTCTCCGTTTCGGCAGGCAGACATTTGTTTCCTGCAACGGATATGAACTTTATGGATCAAGGAGTCGTGGAGCGACCATCTAAAAAGTCATTTTGGAATGGTTTTCTTGTGACGAAATTTTCGGATCAATTCGTTTAGATTTTTCTCTGCGCCTGGATTGTCGGCATAGACATCCAGCTCGAATGCAAGAGATCGAATCTCGGCGTTAGGCCGATCCAGAAGCCCTGACTCCAAAAGTATCTGCATTAGAACCTTGAATTTTTGAAGATATCGGGCCTGTTTCCCCGTTTTTCCTAGAAGAGCATTCTGAAGTCCGCTAAAGAACTTAGCATCTGCTTGAACCACCGCACGACTAATACGGTGTGCCGCAGTCTCACTGGTAATAGCAACCGGATCAACGCGAATAGCATTAAACAACGCTTCATCATTACCCTGCGAATTAGCAATCGCGAGCAACTCATTGAGGTAGTAGCCGTACAGCATAAGACATTCGAACGTCCCGAATAGGCCGTATAGCGCACCCAGCAGATCATGAATTTCAAACTGCTTACCCGCTCCACCAGCCCATTCTTGATATTCGGGATGATCATCCAGCTTCGCCAGTTCGGCCATCGGATCAGGTGCCTTGGCCGCCTGGACAACGAAGTCTGTAAGGCCCGCAACGGCCAAAAAGAGAGCCAGTTGCTCTTCTATTGGATAATCGTACGCGTTGCCCCACGCAACTCCTGGCTTGAAAAATTGGGCTGCCTTTTCTGGTTTCGCTGCCATTAGGGCCGCCAACTCCGGCCTTGCCTGCTCCAAAAATGGAACGAACTGGATTAGCTGGCGGATCTGATCGATAGAAAGTTTTCCAAACCGCTTTACTTCGTCTTCCATATGGACCCTATCACCGCGTGAACAGGATCAACGCTCAATTTACTCCGGAAAATTTGGCTATCGTGCCCTGCGTGACTAGATAGCATGCTTCGAAAACACGTTTAAAATTAGTGTTTCTATATGGGAAGTTACCCTGTGTTCGCCAAGCCTATGATTATTTGGATGACCGCAGGCATTCCGCAATTTCAGACAATGCTCCAATTCATCTTTTGTATTTTTTCCAATTACTGAGAGACCGTGGAGTACTTGGAGCAAGTCGTACTCCTTCATCTGCGACAAATCATCTATTGTCTTCGCAGTTTTCCACTTAGGAAATCTCCTGATCGCCTCCGCGTTAAATTCAGGTAAATGATTCACCAAGATCACTTCATAGAAAACAGAGACAGCTCCTACCCAAGATAGAACCACCGCGGACCGGTAGAGATTCAGTTCTAAAGCAGCAATCGCCTCTTCCACAAACCCCCTTACGTTTGGGCTTGAGATGCTACTCGCATACCTTCGAAGCGTTGGTTGAACGACCTTTGAAGGCCCCCCCGTCTGTATCCCAAGGCTATCAAGCAAAGATAGCCCCGCCTCAGTCAGTGCCCAGCCATCCGGAAGTCTGACAACAGCCCCGTCGAGATCTTTCAATAACTGAGAGATGTTCCAATTCTTGGAGTCACGAAGTCCATTCGCAACCGCCAATTCACGGATCTCTACAACGGGCTTTTCTGCCCCCTTCGTGGAGGCCAATAAAATAAGTATTTTTTCTTTTCGAGAAAAGCTTTTGTTAGACAAAAGATTTTTGAGATCAAGCTCCACTTAGCTTGGCCTCAATCCTCGTTTTCTCTTTGGCATCCAAAGCATATACATCTGCAGCGGTTTCCAAAAGCTTACCTCCTTTTACCAAAGTCTTTAAGGACGCACTTAGATTATTGTTGTAGGTAGTTTTATAAAAATTTGAGGCAAGTTTCATTTCACCTAAAATATTTGATCTGCTGTATTTATCAGCCCCCTTAACTAGGCAGAGATGTGCGCACGCCGCCAGTACCAACTCCGCCCCGCTACCAACACCTAGTTTGGATGCAATTGTATTTGTAGTCATTTGCAATGTTTTCCCGGCGGGATCGGCAACAGAGGGGAGAACATCTGCCACCTCATCATTCTCATCATTTACGTTCACAGATGAGATGTCGCCAAGAAGTTCGATTAGTTTAGGTAGCTCTTCCCGCATATAGTCTTCTGAACCCTCAAACTCAATTTCAGTGCTACCCACCTTCACCCGTATCTTGCTCACCATTGCGTCCTCCCTTTATTTGAAACATTTTCATGCTTATTGCACAAATGTAACTATATTATCGTGCGAATACAACCTCGGATCTACGAATGATCCCGATCCGATATTGTAAAAAGGGATCCATATAGAAAAAATATCTATATAGCAAGTATAAAAAGGAATTAATACCTATCCAAGTTGAACCTAAAAGAGCGTGACAGTTTTGGCGAGCATCAACAAAACGTGACGAGTGAGGGCGAGCCAATAGTCAATTAAATCAATGAGTTAATCAAACTGTTAATCCGCAGGTCCCTGGTTCGAGTCCAGGTCGGGGAGCCAGAATACTAGTAGTAATAAAAACAGTGAGTTACGACGAAAGTCGTAGCTCATTTTTTTTTGTCCTAAATTTAGGAATAGAGGTAAGTCTTTGAGTTATCTCGATTTTTAAGATATTTTTATGGTTCGAGTCCAGATCGGGGTTACCCATGAAAATCGACACCGCAAAAGGAAAGAAGAAAAAGCGAACTTCTCTGAATGAGAGTTCTATCAAGCAAATGACGGTTCGATCCAATCTTCCCGAGGGCGCAGAAATTGTCGATCTCAGCGAAATCTTTGTTCAGCTATTTCGCAAGCACATAGAGAAAAATCTATTTAAGAAAGCAGACTCAAAAAAAACAAAAAAAGACTAGACGCAAAATTCATCCACGAATACTGTCTTTGCCATCTCAGAGACGAGTATTTAACGATACCAGAGCCAAGGTTTCGGTGCCTCGTAAGTCTTCCTTGTCCGATTTCTCAACGCATCTAATAATGGCACTCCGCGCTCCACAGCAAGATCAATAGAATGCAAAGCCAAGCGCAACTGTCCAAGTAATACTACGTCTGTCATGACAGCATGCCCTTGCCCTACTATCTTGACAGATACACGAAATGCTCGAATTTGCTGGTATGTATATACCATGTCCTCTACCATTTCACTTTCGAGCAATCCCAACTTATCGACAATGGAGTCGAATAAAGGATCTGTCGGGGTATCTATCTCAGGAAATGGGAAACGCTCTGCCTTATCCTCAATACGCTTTATTCTCCCCTGCAATCCCTCACGCAGCGCCGGAACTGCTTTAAAATGCGAGCTCAACTCTCCGGCCAAGGATGCCGCAACCGCAGTTCCATCCCGAAAACGACGAAAATCTTCTGCTACAAAATTCGTGATGTATCCAACTATCAATGCACCTGAAACAGCGATCAATGCCGCAAGAATAGCGCCCATGATTTCCCCTGTTTTAAACGTTATATGCCGCGCGTCATTCCTCAACATCGCCATGTCTTATCTTCTCCATACTTTGAAGATACGATTTCAGTATTCCGGCACTTTCGTAGACTCGATAGGGATTACGAGTAGCAGCCTCCTGTTGATGAGATTCATTGATTAGGCACCACGAACACGCGTCGGTCCCCATCTTGATTGGCTCATTACATCTCTGGCAGAACGCCGAACTTTTAACCAATCTCTCGTCGTCGAATAGATAAGGAATTTTCTGAATATTAGAGAAATATGGTGTCGCAGAACTTCTACCTACCTTCATTTCATAGTAGTCACACCCAATTTTTTCCGCGCGCGCTCGCAAGGTTTCAATCGTCTGTTTAGAAGCGCGCGGACCGCAAATAAGTGCAGTGATGCAGTTATGTGGGACTTCAATCAGGATAAGGTCATCAGATTGCTGTGTCTCTGCCGGATTAGCAATCATCCTCCGCTCGACTTCATAGCTCCAGCACGAATTCTTCGTAAAGTACGCTGCGCTAAACAGTGCTTGGTGGAAGAAATACATATGCCGACCCTTGCCAGTACCAAAAGCGTGAAGCAGGTGGTCAATTACCGACTCTTTCGCGCTATCTCTATAGTCCATGTCCCCAAACGAACTATCGGGAAAACACTCCGCAAGTTTTTCCTCATCTAGCTCTATGGCAAATCCCTGCAGGCTCTGAGCGTAATGTGCCCACATTGGAATCACTGACGGTGAACGGGAAAAGCAAGTCGTTGGCCATTGCGGAACTTCGTCCACTGCCTCAGCATAAAAGGCGAGAACGTCCGGCTCCTGGTCGAAGTCGATGGTCATGAAGAGTTCGTATGGGTCATTAAAATCCCGTGGATATGAACACTTCAATGAAATCTTGTCGCCGCTCGAGAATATCTTGTCGATATAACTTGATCCAACGTATTTATAAAGTTTTTTCGTCATGACCTCGAATTTTCCACGTTGCCATTCAAAGAGCCGACGTTATAGCCATGTGGTTGCCAAACTGGCTGTTGACCTACTTGTGGAACTCCCTCCAATATCTGAGCAGCGTATAAATGCCTTAAGCTGCCTCAACAGCCTCATCCCACCTGCGTACAAGTCTGGCTAAGTGCTTGAAATAAAACTGAGATTGCCGCAAATATTGCGGCTCTACTATTCCACTTAGACTGCAATCTAATAGACAAGATCAAATTGTGCATATCTACATCACCTTCGCCCGTACCCATCGTAAGAACTGCAACACCTGGCTTCTTGCGCGATTTAATACGGCTCGAAATAACCCAAAACACTGCGGACAAAATACCAGTTACAACGGACAAATGTGACAAAATAACCATTACTCATCAACTCCTTTATTAGGATAATCCATTCAATGCTGGCACAGCCAGGAACACCCCCGCTAACTCATGACAAGACGAGACGGTGCAACCAGGTTTCCAGCTCAGGAACTACCAAACTCAAGGTTTCGGTGCCAAGTAATTCTGCTTTGTCCAATTCCTCAACGCGTCCAACAATGGAGCCCCGGGCCCCAAAGCAAGGTCCATTGAATCCAAGCCAAGTCTAGATTTTCAGCCAATTGCAATGCCTGCATCACAGCTCTTGAACACATTGCCAGCAATTACAGCCCCGCCAAGATTTGTTGCCAGAGGTCCGGCGTCAAGGAGGAAACGATTCGGCAAATACATGTGGACTTGGACATCTAATTCAGCTTCTTGAACACCTCGGCGTTGGACCCGCGCAATAAGTCGCCCCGAAGAGCGCTCCGTCACCGAGTAAGTTTCGTGACCAGTGTCTATGCCGTAATTTGCCTGGTCGCCTTGAGCAACGATTCCCTTTTTGAAAGTCGCAACTCGCTGCCCCATCGAATCGAAGACCTCAAAATCGATACCGAGCATGCCATCGTCTTCATTACGACGAACACGAAAGATTGGCGTTCCTTGATAAACAATCAGGTTTGGCGTATCGATATAAGTATTACCGCCAAGACGAATTGAAAATTCTTTTTCGACTTTCCACATACGACTCCCTTTCAGTTGACTGAGGCCTGACAGTATTTCAATAGATAATAATATCGTTATATCAACAACAATACTGACACACAGTATGCGCCGTTTCCAGTCTTTATAAACAACTTGACACTTGAGTCGACAATGCTGCTGTCGATGGTTCACTAAAGTAGATGGGAACCTAGCGGTCAGTGGGGGACCAATTACTACGTGCTGATAAACCCTGCTTGCGAAGAGCTATTCAAATTGTCGAGTCGTGCAAACGAAGCGATGGAAAAACGTTAGTCTCAAATAATTCTATGGCTAGCAATAACGGTCCTTAACGAGAATTTCTCATGTTCGTTACTGATAAACGGCGATGAATCGATGAAGTTATCCCAAGTCGTTCCGGTAATTTTACTTTTAAGAAAATGGTTCGCAGTAGTGCACTCTCGGGGAGCCAAGATTCTAAGGGGCCACATGCAAATGTGGCCCCTTTTCTTTTGTCTTTTTAGACGCCTTGTCAGACAGCACCTAACAAACTCCCCTTGCCCGTTGAAAATCAAGGTTTTCCGAGCAACCCACGCTCTTCGATGGCGAGGTCCCGAACCGATTCAATTGTATTGCCGCCGCTGGCGGCGGCGCGTGCCTGGACTGCCAAGCTTGTTGCATTGTCGCCGGTGAGCGCGCGGAGAAAGGCGAGCAGATCACGCTTTTCACCCGTGCTCAGATGCAGCGGTTTCAGCAAGGCATCTTTACCGGGATTGTCCTTGCCGCCGCGCTCATAAAATTCGATTACCTGTTCCAGTGTCGCCAGCGAGCCATCGTGCATGTAGGGCGCGGTGAGTGCAATGTTGCGCAAGGTCGGCGTGCGATAGGAGCCGCGGTCGGCGGCGTTGTGCGTGACTTCGTAGCGGCCGGCGTCGCTTGACGCAGCTTCGGAGATGCTTTGCAAAGTGCGCTCATCCATTGTCACACGCAAGCCCGGAGCAAGCTGGACGGCACGCATCGCCATCGCTTTCTCCGTGCCAGCCAGCCAGCCGACTCCTGTGTTGTGAAAGCGGCCGTCGGTAAACAGCGCGTTGTTCTTGTCCATGCTGTGGCAGGCGATGCAGTTGGCTTTGCCGGAAAAAATGCAGAAGCCGGCCTGTTCATTGCTGTTCATTGCAGTTTTGACCTGGCCGTAGTGCCAGCGATCGAAGCGGGAATCACCCGACAGCAGCGTGCGTTCATAGCCAGCGAGGGCGGCGCCTATGGTTTCCCGGTCGGCTTCCCGTCCGTTGAATGCGAATTCGAACATATGCCGATAATCCGGCAAGGCTTTGATCTTTCCGATCACATGATCGGCGGACGGATTCGCCATTTCATTTGTTGCCAGCAACGGCCCCCAGGCCTGGTTTTCCAGGCTATTTTCCCGCCCGTCATGGAACAGGCGCTGCACATAAGCGACATTCAAAAGGGTAGGCGCATTGCGGCGCAGGCTTTGCCCCTCGAAGCCGATGGGGGTCGCCAGTTCATTCGAAGTAAATCCTTGTTCAGGCACGTGACACATGGCGCAAGACATGGTGTCGTTGTACGACAGGCGCCGGTCCATGAACAGTTTGCGGCCCAGCTCGACCTGCGCCGGAGACGGCACAGCGGCATGCGGCACAGTCAGCGGCGGCAAGCCGAGCGTGCCGTCCGCCGCAGGCGCTGCACCGCTTTCATCGGCGCGCCGGCATGCGGTCAAGGCGCTTGCCAGCAGGCAGAGCGCCAGCAGCGGGAGTTTCATCGGACTTTGATGCCCTGCTCCATCAGCAAGGTCTTGATGTCGTTGAACATCATGTCATGCTGCAAGAAGGCCGGGCTGTATATTTCGCGAACCTGGCCGCGCGCATCGATCAGAAATACCTTGAGCATATGGCGCAGCAGCGGAATCCGCTGGCCGTCCGGCTGCGCCGAGGCGACTGAAACATCTTGTCCGAAGCCGTCCAGCAAGGGCAGCAAGTCGCTGCGCATGCGACTGGTCAGGAAATGCCACGGCACGCCCCGTGCATCGCGCGCATCTTTGCCGCCATAGTTGCGCATCGCCTCCGGAGTATCGTATTGCGGATCGAAACTCATGCTGACAAAGCGTACCTTGTCGCGCATGCCTGGACTGTCTTCGATGGATTTTTTCAGGTTGTGGAAGGTGGCATATGCCAGGGGACAGCCGCGGGCATCCGTGCAGTAGGTGTAGATGAAAGAGAACAGTGTGACCCTGCCGGTGACGTAGCGCGACAGCCTTTGCTGACTGCCGTCGCTGTCGAGCACCAATCCCTCGGGCGCGTTCATGATCCGTTGCAGCCGGTAAGTGCCGGCTAGAGGCGCCGCAAAGCCGGCGCGCTCCACTGCCTGCGCGCGGGTTGAGCAAAGCGACAGGGCGAGCGCGACCGCCAGCAGGGCCGTTGCCGGCAAGCGGCAGCGCTGCGGGACGGCGCGGAGGCCGCTGCTTTTGCGGGATAGGCGATGCGAAGAAATACCGAAACTCAAGAAACGTCCTGAGACGACCTGGCGCCGAACTTGATATGGTGCGCCCGGCCCAGCTTCAATTTGTAGAAATCGAGCTTCCATTGTTCCTGCAGCTGCTTGCCGTTCCAGCTATACAGCTTCAGGAACTGTTCGTCGTCGGCGCCCTTCTTGTCCCAGTTGGCCAGCAGGGAACTGCTGATGTAGACGCGCTTGCCATCCCAGCTCTGCGACACCATGTTCGCTTGCGCCCCGGTATGCTTGGCATAGATTTCCTTCGGCGCTTCCGGATTGCGAAGGTCGAAGTAGCGCGTCATGCCATCCATGAAGGTGTTGACCCACAGGCCTTTGCCGTCGGCGCTGATCGAGATGTCGACCGGCAGCGGCATCTTGGCCGGGTCGCCGATGTTCCCCACGTCCCTGGCTTGCCATTCGCCGCGCGCATCTTTCTTCACCAGCCACAGCTTCGAGGTCAGCGCGGTCGCGGTAATCGCCCAGTTGTCGCCCTCCTTCAGCGACCAGCGCACCTCCAGCGGGGCGCCCGGCACCTGCATGATTTTTTCCGGCCGCATGGTTTTCAGGTTCCACATCACCATGGTGTTGCCGAAGTGTTTTATGGCTGACCGGTCCTTGAGCAATTTGCCGAAATCCATCATGTAGTTGTTCCAGCCGGTAAAGCTGGATGTCAGCAGCGCGTTCATGGCGGGATTGATGCCGATATCGTAGCCGTAGCCATCGCCGCCCTGCGTGGTCGGCATGTTGTACTTGCTCAGGAATTCACCTTTGTTGTTGTACAGCGCCATGCCGGTAGCTCCGCCATGGTCCTTGGTGTTGGAGAGCGCGCCGACCAGCATGCGGCCCGGCAACGCATAGAAGGTATGCGGCCCCGCCAGTCCCGATTTGTCGGCAAAGTCGCTGATGGTCTTGACCAGTTTCGGCCGGGCCGGATCGCTGTGGATGTCGAAGACGTAGATCTGGTTGTCGTCCAGGCCGCCGGCCCACAGGAAGCGCCGGTCGTCGGTAAAGCCGGTATGGTGGGCTTCGCCGCGCGCGCCGACAGAGATGCTGGCTATCACTTTGCCGTAGTTTTTAGACATTGGATTGACGTCCACCGTCACCAGTTTGTCGAAGCCGTCTCCCATACCGCGCACGCCGAGCGTCCAGACATAGGCAAAGTCTTCCTGACCCTTGATCAGATTGGACATGTAGGGAGAGTTGCAGGTTTCATCGGCCGCAACCGGCTGGCTGGCGAATGCGCCGCATACAAGAATCGCCGCGCAACTCAAGGTCGCCGCGAGGGAGTATTTCCTGAAATAGTTGTTAGCCATTGCCTGCCTTTGAAATCAATGAATGGGGCCGATCTCCTGGATCAAAATCGAGGCAATAGTATCTCGTATCATATTGTCATCGTAGCTGTCAGAGCTGACAGGATGCGGCGCCGTTTTTCAAACGGCGCATCAAAAGCTTCCATCGGTCCGGACGTCGATCGCATCTTGGCCGTGCCGATATTTATTCCAGCCAAAGTAACCGCGGAGCTAGCCTCGGCTACGCTCCGATATCCACGACCGCACATCGGCTGCCATGCCGATCGAAATCGAGCACAAAATATCAAAACCCCGGATTTAAATACTTTTATCATTCGTCCATTAAGGAGAAATGATGAATTATCTCGATCAAATCCAGCGCGGCATCGACCATATCGAAGCCAATCTTGAGCAGCCGATTTCCATCAGTGCCGTTGCGCGCGAAACCGGGCTGAGCCAATGGCATTTTCAACGCATCTTCAAGGGATTGACGGGCGACACCGTCAAGGACTACATCCGCTCGAGAAGGCTCGGGAAAGCACTTGAGCAACTCTTGAACAGCGACAAAAAAATCATCGACATTGCAATGGAAGCGGATTTTGAAAGCCAGGAAAGCTTTACGCGGGCGTTTAAATCCGCGTTTGACACTACGCCGGCCGAATATCGCAAAGCAGGAAAGAGACGCCCATTTCCGCAGAAGGTAAAGTTCGACCAAGACTACCTTGAACATATCAGCAAGAGGATGAATACCGTCCCTGAAATTTATGCGCAAAAGGAAATGCATCTTGTGGGGCTAAGGACAAGCTTCTTTGGCACCGATTCGGAGAAAAACAATATCGGTGAAAAACTCCCGCCTCTGTGGCAGCAATTCCTTCCACGGCTATCCGAAATCAAGAACACGGTTGGCGGCACATGTTACGGCATCGTCAGGCAGATAACAGAGAACAGCGATGAGCTGGAATATTTTTGTGCGATTGAAGTGACGACGCTCACGGATATCCCGGACGGAATGCTGGCGATTGAAATCCCGGCATGCGCCTATGCCAAATTTACGCACAATGGCGCCGTCGGCTTGATCGACAACACCATCAACTACATTTATTCGACCTGGCTGCCGCGCAGCGGAAGAAGACACTCCAATACGGCCGATCTGGAGTTCTATGGCGCGGGCTATAACCCCAGCTCGGATGAATCGGTCATGCACTATGCCATCCCAATCAATTGATCACGACAGGAGCAGCCAACATGAATGCAGATCTTGAAAAGACGTGGGAAAAATATACCTCTGCCTGGAAAATGACAAGCAAGGCGGAAAGGCTGGCGACATTTTCAGAGGTGCTTGCCGATAACGCCGTTTACACAGACCCGCTGGTGCAAGCGGCATCGTGGGATGAGCTCATCGATTACATGGAGAATTTGCATCAGCAGATTCCCGGCGCCCATTTCGTCACGACCTCTTTCATGTCGCACCATCAAAAAAGCATCGCTAACTGGGAAATGAAAACGCAGGAGAACATCACGGTGGGGACCGGGATCAGTTACGGTGAGTATGATGATCAAGGAAGGCTGGTCAGCATGAACGGTTTTTTTGAGAGTAATTCTTGAACTTTAAAAACGAGGATTGTTAGACAGCGTTAGACCGCACCAGTATAGGAAGGAATTTTACAGCCAACTTTGCAGTGGATCCTTATTGCGCATCAGATTTGGTAATCAGCTGGATCTTAGGTCCGTCCATGACGGAAACGAGAAAATGATTTTTCTCTTCCAGTTTCCTCCGATACTCGGTCTGGCGATAGACAGTGAGTCCTATCTTTCGGCTTAATTTTTCTTCCACCTCGACCAGTTTCGGATAAAGGTCCGCACTGCCAATCCCATCGGCGAGCACAAACAAATCGACGTCGCTGAAAGCCGTATCCTCGTTTTTGGCAACTGAGCCATAGATGAAAGCAGACTCGATATGACTCTCAAACGGCAGCAGCATTTCCTTCAGGACCTGTTCCACGCCCTCGGTCTTGCGGATGATCGCGCTTAATTCCGCGTAAATTGGAGAGTCCGTGTTGGGCTTGTAGAGGATCACTTTGCCGAGCTCTTGCCTGATTAAGAGCCCCGCCTCCGTCAATCTTCCCAACTCGCGCTGAGCCGAGGCGGAGCCAAGTCCGGTATGACTCATGAGCGCGCGGAGATGCACTCCATCTGGGCGTGCAAATACGCTGACCAGGATGGCCTTGGTTGCCTTGGAGAAAAGTGCTTCGCTGATTTTACTCATGAGCCATATTTTAGCTCAATTGAGCCAAAATATGGCACGAATAATTTGATAGAGCAGAGGACTCTTGATCCCGCGGGCGCTTGTTGGAGCAAGCCGCCACGAGCCCCAACTGTCAGAATTTCTCCATGTGTCATTGCAAGACCTGAGCCCAGCTTTTTCAGCTTTCTTGTTAACTAGGTCGCCCGCTCTTCAAGCGAGACGAAACCATCTTCGTCAGCCTTGGCAAATATCTTTTCGTAGTTCTTGATCGTTGAGTGCGAGGCATCCGTTGGATGGCCATGGGTTTCAGTAACAACCAGCACCGTCGCACCAGCCGCCTCACCAGCAGCAATGCCGACCGGCGCATCTTCAAATATCAGACAGCTGCCGGCATCCACCCCCAGTTTCTGGGCCGCCAGCAGATAGCAATCCGGACTGGGTTTCCCGACAGCGACATCTTCAGCCGTCACAAGCACAGCCGGAACAGGAATGCCCGCCGCTTTCATGCGCCGGAGCGCCAGGTCCCTGGGAGCTGAGGTCGCAACGCCCCACACATTCGCCGGCAGCGATCTCAAAAAATCCGCCGCGCCAGGTATCTCGACAATGCCCTCGACATCGGTAATTTCCGCATCGGTGATCTTCAAGGCCTCCGCTTCAGGATCTATTCCCGGAAGTCCCAATCGGGTGATGGTGTCAACCGCGCGCGAGCCGTGCATGGTGGGCAGGAAGGATGCCAGCTCGAGGCCATGGCGCACCGCCCATGCACCCCAGATGCGTTCTGCCGCGGCTATCGAGTTGATGATGGTGCCATCCATATCGAAAAGAAAGGCACTGTATCGGCCTTCGGGTAACGACGAGCCACGACCTGCCATTTTCTGTTTCCTTCGCGCGCGAACTGGGGGTCTCCATTATCTCCGATATCAACGAGAAGCGCGCCAGGCGTCAAAGCCGGCCTCTTTTTTTATCTCGTGCGTTCTCAGGTTTTCGTCAGGACGACGTGGACCGCATGCGGCGTGGGAACGTACTCTGTGCACTGAAATCCGAGTTTCGGCATGTCGATGCCGGCCAGAAGATTTTCTCCACATCCGAGCAAGACCGGCGAAATGGCAAGGTGCAGTTCGTCGACGAGTCCTGCGCGCAGATATTGCCGGATCGTGGCGACGCCGCCGCCGATCCGGACATCGCGGCCGCCGGCAGCTTCGGTGGCGCGCTGGAGCGCAACGTGGATATCGTCGGTAACGAAGTGGAACACGGTGCCGCCCTCCATCGTGATCGACGGCCGGGCATGGTGGGTCAGCACGAAGACCTGGGTATGGTAAGGCGGATTGTCGCCCCACCATCCTTTCCAGGCATCGTCTGGCCAGGCGCCCCTGACGGGGCCGAACATGTTGCGCCCCATGATCCAGGCGCCGATGTTGTCGAAACTGCGCACGGCAAAGTCGTCATCCACGCCGGTCGCGCCGCCTTCGTTTCCGAACATTTTTTGAAACGTCCGCGTGGAGAAAGCCCATTGGTGCAACCCCATGCCGCCGACGCCGAGGGGATTGTCGAGATTCTGGCCAGGGCCTGCGCCGTAGCCGTCAAGGGATAGGGAGAAAGCGCGGACATAGAGTTTGGACATGGCTGCCGATCCTTTCAATTGACGCCGATGGCCCGATGTTGCCTGGACGCTGGCATTTGCAACTGCAGAGAACTTTCAAAGCAATAATATAGCACCACCGATTGCGCATATGCGAATGCGGCTTGGGATACACTGGACTCGGGTTGAAGCACCACCACAAGACATCGCTGACAGGATAAAAAATGAATGAACCGATCGAATACGAATATGTCGGATTCTGGCTGAGGGTCTGGGCCAGCCTGATTGACACGGTCCTGATGCTGGTCGTGATCTTCCCGATACTGTTCGCCATTTACGGACGCGAACAGCTGGCGTCCGGCGTGACGCTGAGCGGGCCGGCGAACATCCTGGTTTCCTACATACTGCCGGCGGCCGTGGTCATCGCGTTCTGGCAGGCGCGGCAGGCAACACCGGGGAAAATGGCGATAGGCGCCCGCATCGTCGACGCCAAGACAGGAGGCAAGCCGAGCTTCAAGCAGGAAGCGATCCGCTACCTGGGCTACTTCGTCTCGACCTTCCCTCTTTGTCTCGGGCTGATCTGGGTCGGGATCGACAAGCGCAAGCAGGGATGGCATGACAAGCTTGCCGGGACCGTTGTGGTACGACGGAAACATGGCGGCGCGGAGCCGGTCAGGTTTGGCGATTGATTCCGGCGCCGTGTTATCGCGCCACCCGAGGAAAACGCCGGCGCCAGCACCTCAGCCAAGACGAGGAAAAGTAAGAAAACGGAACTTCAGAACCCGTGGTTCCAGGCGCGGTTAGCGCGTTTCACGGCTGGAAACACGCGGTAGCCGCCTTTCCGGTAGTAGCGATACAGCTTTAAAAACGTTCTCATGTCGGCACTCTTGTAAAAAGTTGCGATTCGATCGCTTATTCATCACGGCAAACCCTGCAATAACGATTTTCCACAAGCCATGTGACAAAAGGATGACAAATCCGAAGTAGGCGCCGCCATCCGTCTCTTGTTGTAAAAACCCGTCAGTTCCGGTCAGGTACTGCGCCAACCTGCCTGTATTGGCGTTGGATCGACGGACAGGGCGGCAGCAATGCCCTGCCCGCTTACGTCATTATTTGCCGATCTGCTTGCTGACGCCGTTTTCCTGCTGGTTCAAGACCGCTTGTTCCGGCTTGGTGATGTGGCCGCCGTTTTGCTTGGCCATGTCGCGTTCTTCCTGGCGGATGGCATGGTCTTCCTTGTGCAGGTTCTTGGCTTGTGCCTTGCTGATTTCGCCTTCCTTGACTTCGTTCTTGATGCGCTGGTTCTGGTTATGCAGGCGATTGTTGACCTGCTCGCGGCGCGGGTGGTTCTTTTGCCAGGTGGTGTCGGCCATTGCGCTGCCGGCGGCGCTGGAAAATACAGCGACCAATGCGGTGAGAACAACTACTTTTCCTGAGCGATTGAGCTTGAACATGATGTATCCCCCTAAGTTGGCGTATGGATGTCAGATTAACTGCGGCTGCGTTTGATTAACGCCGGCTCGCAGCACGCCGCCTACAATACGAAATGTTTTTTCCGTAACCGGATGTAAACGCAGGCAGGCAGTCGTCATGCCCGCGCATCGATGCCGGGAAAAGCAAAAAGACAGGACCAGCCTGTCTTTTTGCTAAACGTGCATCGATTACTTAGGTGCGGCAGGTGCGGCTTCTTTCGCATCCACCTTGGCTTCAGTAGCGCTTGCCTTGGCCTTGGTTTTCGCTTTTACAGCCTTGTGGTGTGCCTTTACCTTGGTTTCCTTCGCATCGGCTTTAGCGTCCGCCACTTTGGCATCCGCCTTGGCAGCGGTTTTTGCTTCCATTGCATTGGCCTTGACGTCAGCTTTCTTTTCCTTGACATCGGCTTTGGCTGCCTGGGTGGCGGCTGCGGCCGGGGCTGCCGGCGCGGCTGGCGCGGCGGTCTGGGCGAAAACGGAAGTAGCAAACAAACCAGCGATCAGAGTAGCGATTAATTTATTCATTTGGGCACCTTTAGGTTACGTTGACTTCCTCATATTTCCTGAGGTCTTAAGCTACAAACGCGGGCCGCAAGGATGCTGTTGACCAGTGTTACATACCATTACAACTCGACATATGCCCACTCACCTTCTCGCTTACTGGATCTTCTGTTCACTGACTGTATGGCCGGGCCGGTGCAACACATTCATGGGGTCGCTATCGTCGATGCTGAAGCGCAGGCGGCCGGCGTCGATGCGTACTCGCAGGTGCCGATACCTGGCGAGATAATGGATTCCTACGATTGCTGCGGCAAGCCCCGCAGCGGCGCCGACGCCGAGCGCCCAGCGCGGGCCGAAGGTATCGGCTACCCAGCCCACCACGGGCGCGCCGACGGCCGTTCCGCCCAATGCCAAAGCGAGCAGGATCGCCATCACACGTCCACGCATGGCGGGTTCGGTCGACAGTTGCACCATGCTGTTCGCCGTGGTGTTGAAAGTTTGCGCGGATATGCCGATCAGAATCAGCACCAGGCCAAACAGCCAGTAGCTGGGCATGAAGGCTGCCAGCGCGCAGCCAAAGCCGAAGACGGCGGCGCCGGCCAGCAGGATCGCGATGCGCGGTTGCGCTCGCCTGGCCGAGAGCAGCGCGCCGGCGACCGAGCCGACCGCCATGATTGCCGTCAGCAGCCCGTAGCGGTCCGCCCCTGCATGGAACACGGTGACCGACATGGTGGAAATGAAGATCGGGAAGTTGAGCCCGAAGGTGCCGACCAGGAACAGCATGAGAAGCACGGCTTTGATGTCGGGCCGGCGCCAGACGTAGCGGAATCCTTGCAACAGGCTGCCGCGCGTGTGCGGCGCCCTGCTCCGCAGATGCAGCTGATCGGCGCGCAGCATGCCCAGCGCGCCGATGACGGCGGCGAACGAAGCGGCGTTGATCAGGAATACCCAGCCGGAACCGACGCCGGCGATGAGCAGGCCGGCGACCGCCGGCCCTATCATGCGTGCGGCGTTGAACGAGGCCGAATTCAGCGCCACCGCATTCGACAGTTCGGTTTCAGCCACCAGTTCCGAGACAAACGTCTGGCGCGCAGGCGAGTCGAACGCGGTGACGCAGCCGAGCAGGAATGCAAACAGGTAGACCTGCCACAGCTGGACCAGGCCGCTGACGGTAAGGATGCCCAGCCCCAGCGCCAGCGCACCCATCGCCGCCTGGGTAGCGATCAGGAGTTTGCGCCGGTCCAGGTGGTCGGCGGCAAAACCGGTCACCGGCAGCAACAGGAGATGGGGACCGAACTGCAGCGCCATGACGATGCCGACCGCGGTCGCATTCTTGTGGGTCAGCTGGGTCAGCACCAGCCAGTCCTGGGCGGTGCGCTGCATCCAGGTCCCGACATTGGATACCAGTGCGCCGCCGGCCCAGATCCGGTAGTTGAAATTGTTCAGCGAACGAAAGGTGCCTTGCGTCAGGGCGCTCATGCTTCTCCGGGCGAATTGCCGCCGTTGAAGCGTCCGAACCTGCGCGCCATGATCACGCCGGCGAGCAGCATGCCCAATCCCATGGCAATTGCATGGGCGGTGGAGCGCAAATCAAAATCGCCGACACGGCAGACAAGCAGGTAGGCAATCGCCAGGTTGAGAAAGCCCCACAGCACATTCACCGTGGAAGAAGACAATCCCTCGCCGGGCGGTTTGGCAAACGGGCTTTGGAACGGGCGCCCCATCACGCCGCACACCAGGTGCGGAACACAATTTGTGAGGAAAATGCCGCCGAAGAAATAAGAGACGCCGTGCAGCCATTCCATGGTCAGGCGCTCCGTTTATCAAGGAGATCGATGATCTCCCGGGTGCTGCCGCTTTCTCCCAGCCGCGGGAAAATCCGCGTGGTGCTGTTGATGTGGGCGTCGAGGTTGGTGTCGGTCATGGCGTCGACCGCGAGGGTGACGTGGAATCCGTGTTCATACGCCTGGCGCGCGGTCGACTCGACCCCGATGCTGGTGGAGACGCCGGCGATCACTACTTGCGTCACGCCCAGCTGCTTCAGGTGCGCATCGAGGCCGCTGCCGGTGAAGGCGCCCCAGGTGCGCTTGGTCACTGTATGGTCTTGCGGCTGCTGGTTCAGCTCAGGGACGATATCGGCCCAGCCGGCGGGAAGGTCGCCCAGGCTGCGGCCCTGATCGGTGCGGCCCGGCGCGCCGCCGGTGACGTTGACCAGCACCACCGGCAAATCGTGGCTGCGGAATGCACCTGCCAGCGCGGCGGCCCGCTGTACTACTTCGCTGGCTGGATGGACGGTAGGATAAGCGACGATGCCGTTCTGCAGGTCGACAAGGATGAGCGCGGTCTTCGGATCAAGCGTGGTGACTGCCATGGTGTTCTCCTTCTGGTTACGAATCGATGAGGCGCTTGAGCAGTTCGACGCCGGTTGCGAGCTGTTTTTGCTCTGCTTGCGTGAGCTTGCTGCGGATCGCCCGGAACAGCCAGTCGTCCTTCGCCGCGCGCGCGGCCTTGATCTTTTTCCGGCAGTCAGCGGTGAGCGACAGGATGGTCTGCCGGCCGTCGTTCGGATCCGGCATACCGCTCACCAGCCCGGCTGTCTTCAGCACGGCCAGCGTCTCGCCCATCGATTGCGGACGCATGCCCTGGGCGCGCGCGATGCTGGTCACGGTCGCCGGGCCTTCGCTTTCCAGCCAGACCAGGACTTGCAGCTGGGTCAGGCTGAAATCTCCCAGGTGCGACTGTTCACGCAGGCGCTGGCGCAGCTGGCCGATCAATACACGGATCTCTCCAGCTACGGCCAATGCGCGCGCAGCTTCGGGATCGCCTGCTCGTTCACTCATGCTTATGCCTTTATGGATAAGAAGGAAAACTACAAAGGTTACCTTCACATATGGATAATAGTCTCGCGCCCGGACGAAGTCAAGGATGGAGATGTGTGACGGAGCCCAGGGATGAAAATCAGCCGCTGGCGGCAGAAAGGTGTTCGAGCAGTTCCCGCGCATACTGCGGCAAGGCATCGGCATCGCGCGCACAGACGGCCAGCTGCCGGGTTGCCCAGGCGTCCGTCAACCGCACCGGCTGGATCGCCATCGAACGCTGGCAGCGCCGTGCCGCTGTCTCCGGCACGATGGCCAGGCCGACGCCGGACGCCACCATGTGGCAGATTGCTTCCAGGGTGCGTACACGTACCCGGAATGAAAGCGGGCTGCCGGCCCGCATGGCATGCTCATCGAGATAGTTTTGCAAGGGATTGCCGGCGCTCAGTCCGACGAACTGGCGGCCGGCCGCATGCTGGAAGGCGATGCGCTTGAGTTTTACCAGCGAATCGTCGCGCGGCGCCACCAGCACCAGGCGGTCGGTGGCGAAGGGAAACAGCTGCAGGCTGCCGTGGTCGGCGGTGGTCGAAATGATACCGATGTCGGCGGTGCCGAGCGACACTGCCTTGACGATGTCGGTGCTGGGCCGTTCTTTCAGGTCGATATCGATATTGGGGCGCGCGGCCAGGAACGGCGCCAGCGCCTTGGGCAAGAATTCGGTCATGGCGACCGTGTTGACCCACAGCCGGACATGGGCTTTGAGTCCCTTTGAATACTCCCCCAGTTCGCCCCTCAGCTGCTCCATTTGCGCCAGCACCAGCCGCGCATGGTGGGCCAGCGTATCGCCGGCCGGGGTCGGCTCGACGCCGCGCTGGCGCCGCTCCAGCAGCGGCAAGCCGATCAGCTCCTCCATGCCGCGCAGGCGCGCGCTGGCCGAGGGCAGCGACATGTTGGCCAGCGCCGCGCCATGGGTAATGCTGCCGGTTTCCAGAACCAGGAGAAACAGGCGGAGATCGGTCAGGTCGAAACGCATAAGCACGATGCTAGCAGCCTTCCAGCCTTAGACATAGCCTAAGGCTGGATACGATTCTTACGCATTGTGCGGCAGCGCCGGATCGAGAAAAATGCCACTGTCGCGTTTCTAGATCTCCGCCATGCTCCACTTTGACCTGCCACGATTGTCTGCCGTTTGCCTCATCTTCCTTGTCGCCGGGACAGTCAAGGGCGTGACCGGCATGGGATTGCCGACCGTCGCCATGGGACTGCTGGGAATCGCC
Organism: Collimonas rhizosphaerae; assembly: GCF_038896935.1. NCBI lineage: Bacteria > Pseudomonadati > Pseudomonadota > Betaproteobacteria > Burkholderiales > Oxalobacteraceae > Collimonas > Collimonas rhizosphaerae. Next base: position 38,671 of record NZ_JBANDC010000010.1, on the reverse strand, counting down.
ATGCCGCCGGCAGCGGCAGCCTCGCTCCTGATCCTGCCGTCTTTCGTCACCAACATCTGGCAGCTGCTGACCGGCCCCGGATTCCTGGCGCTGGCCCGGCGGCTGTGGACCATGGTGGCCGGCATCACCGCCGGCACCGTTGCCGGCGCCTGGCTGATGACCAACGACAGCGCCGGCTGGACTGCAATAGCGCTCGGCGTCGTACTGGTGGTCTATGCACTGTTCGGGCTGGCTGCGCGCCAGCTGTCGTTTCCTGCGCGAATGGAACGACCTCTGTCGCCGCTGGTCGGTGTCGTCACTGGATTGATTACCGGCGGCACCGGCGTGTTCGTGATTCCGGCCGTGCCCTATATCCAGGCGCTGGGGCTGGACAAGGAGGAGCTGGTGCAGGCGCTGGGCCTGTCGTTCACCGTGTCGACCATCGCGCTGGCCATCGGCTTGCAGCGGCAAGGCGCCTTCCAGCTGGACGATATCGGAATCTCCGGCCTTGCGGTGCTGCCTGCATTGCTGGGGATGTGGCTGGGCCAGCATATCCGCCGGCGTGTCAGTCCTGCGACTTTCCGGCGCTGGTTTTTCATGTGCCTTGCCGTGCTCGGGCTGCAGCTGGCGCTGCGTCCGATCTTTTAGGCCATTGCTCAAAAGGAGGGAAATCATGCTCGCCGCCTTGCTTGAAACCGCAGGCACGCTCGGCATGCTGGCGAGTATCGCCGCGCATCTGCTATTCCTGCGACATGGCGCAGCTGGCTGCTGCCGCCGTTTTATCCCATGCCGCGCCCGCCGTCCTTGGCGGTCGCCATTTCAAACAGGTCGAATACGTCGCCGTAAAGGAAGGATTTTTTTACCGGCTGGCCGTACTCCGAAGGATTGTCGTAAGTCAGGATTTTCTGTTCGCAGTCATGCTTGGTCCGGGCAATGATGGCATCGGTCTTGTCGCCGTTCAGGCTTGCAGCTACCCAGTAAGTCAGCTTCATCTTTTCTCCCTGCCTCGATTCGGATTGATTGCGTCTTACAGTGACATATTTTTCGCGGTTTGTCTCGGGCGCTGAAACGGAAAAGAGGAATCTCCCGGGATGGGAAGATTCCTCTTCTGAATTGATCAAGGACTTTAAGCAGGCTGCTGAGGGTCATCGCCCGCCTTGCTTTCCTCTTCCTTGTTCTCGAGATGTTCGGTCACCGCTTCGACACCCTTGTAACCGGCAATGGCGGCTATGCCTTCGGTCAGTATGGATGCATTCGGATCCAGCTTCTTCACACCCTCGACTGCGACCACCGCGCCAATGACTTCTTCCAGGATACCCATGATTTATTCCTTAAGACATGTTCAGAAAAAACGACGCATGAAAATGCAAGAGACAGGATGATCCTGTCTCTTGCATTGTGCGCTACTTGGATTACTTAGGTGCGGCTACCGTGGTATCGGCCTTGGCTGCAGCCGGATCTGCCTTCACCTTGCCTGTGGCTTTGAAAGGCGTGTGATGGGTTTTTGCCTTAGCGGTCTTTTCGGTGGCGGCTGCCTTGGATTCGGTCTTGGCAACGGCCTTGGTTTCAACCTTAGGGGCCTTCACATCCGCCTTCACGTCTGCTTTTGCAGCCGGTGCGGTTACGCTTGCTGCTGCCGATGCAGCAGGCGCTGCAGGAGTTGCCGGGGCAGCTGCCTGGGCGAAAACAGAAGTAGCAAACAAGCCAGCGACCAGGGTTGCGAGTAATTTGTTCATGTGTGCACCTTTACATTATCTTGGTTACCTCAGGAAAATCCCGAGGGCTTGAGCAGATAACGAGGGCGATGCAGGTGCTGTTGACTACCCTTACAAACGATTACAATTCGACATACGGATTCAGGAGGCCTGGCGACGCAACGCCAGCAGCAGCGAGCCGAACGAAATGAAGGCGGTCCCCACCACCCGGTTCACCCATTTGGCGAACTGCGGCCTCACCAGCAGGTGCCTGGCGCGGGATGCCACTACGGCGTAGCTCAGGTGGGTGCTGTACGACAAGCTCATGAAGATGGCCATGAGGACCAGGAACTGCGGCAGCAGAGCCGCCTGGGCGTCGATGAACTGCGGGAACAGCGCCGTGAAAAACAATACTGCCTTGGGATTGGTCGCCGCCGTCAGGAAGGCTTCGCCATACAGCTTGCGAGGAGGCGGAGCAATCCCGGCCTGCCCTGCTTCCGATTCATAAGCGAGTCCGCCCGAGCCGGCGAACAGGTGCCGGATGCCGATATAAAACAGGTAGAGCGCGCCGCAAACCTTGACTGCCAAAAACAGCATGGCCGACGACTTGAGCAACACGCCAAGGCCAAGGATCGCCGCGGTGGACAGGCAGAACACGCCGGAAATATTGCCGAGGCCGGACCACATCACCGAGCGCGGACCATAGGTGGCGCCGTTGCGCAGGGACAGCAGGATCGACGGCCCGGGACTGAGGATGGACAGCGCCGCGAAGGCGGTATAGGTGAGGATAGTCTGCGTATGCATCGCGCGCCGGAGCCTTTCAAGCGATTTGTCGTATGGCCCCGCCCTGCCAGCCGGGATCTGTCTAGCCGCACAAGTATACGCGGAATCGCAACCAGGATGTTTCCATAGACCAAGCGGCTACCATTGCCGCTCCTTGCCGCCCTGACCATATGCTGACATCGGCCCATATCGCCAGCATCAAGATGTTGTGTCCGTAACGATCATTTACCGGCAGTGTCGACATCCAGCATTGACATAGCTATACCCGAGGGGCAATATATAAATTAACAATCAGTAACCAAATAAAATTAACAATTAAAAACATTTTCTCAAAAAAAATTTAGAGGAATTATCAAAAAAGCAGCAATTTGGTTTGGCGGTTTCCAGGCATCAGCGCGTCCATAAGGGGTATCCCCATAAAACTAACGCGCTAGGAAACAAAGGGAGGATCACGCTCTATGTTTTGGCGCGAGAACACTATGGGTGTCTACAGGCTAGACAAAAAAAACGAAATTGCGTTGAGCCTGGCCACGGACGCTGCTGACGCCCAAATGGTTAGCCGGATGCGACTGGTCCTGGCTGTGTCCGGCCTGCTGGCGATTTTTATCGACCCGTCAGGCTTAAGCGGCGTTGACCGTTCTACCTGGCTCATCTTTTCCGGGTATGTCTTCCACTGCATTGTCCTTTACATTTTTGCCCTGCTTAACAAGTCATTTTCACAGAGCAAGCTGATTCACTGGATGGATGTCTGCTGGTATGCACTGATCGTCCTGTTCACAGGCGGCATCAGCAGCTTTTTTTCCCTGTTCTTCTTTTTCGCCATTCTCACTGCGTCTTTCCGCTGGGGTTTCGAGGAAGGTGCGCGAATCACCATCGCCTCAGCGGTATTGCTTGCCGCATGCGGCTTGACGCTGGAGGCACAGCAAGACCTTCCCCGCTTATTGTTGCGCACCACCTTCTTGCTGACATTCGGCTACATGAGCGCACGCTGGGGGGAATCGAAACTGGAACTGAAGCGCCGGATTGCACTGCTGCGCGATGTCAGCCGGCTGTCGAATCCGCGTTTTGGGGTCGATCACACCATTACCTCTGTCCTGAAAAAGACATTGGTTTTTTTCAGGGGCAACAGCTGTATTCTGGTGACCCTGGACAAGGATTCCGCGACCTATTCCTTGCGGACGATAAAGGAAGGCGACGCAGAGCAATCAATCAACGCCGTGGAAGTCCGCGCAGAAGCGGCGTCCCGGCTCATGGTTTTTTCGCAAGACCAGATCGTTGCCTACTCCCGCCCCATTGGGCCTGCCATGTTCGTCCTCGGGGGATCCCAGGTATATGAAAGTGCGAGCGGCAAATGGACCAATCGCGAAGAACAGGCCAGCCAGAACATGGCCGAGCTGCTGGAGACAGATTCCTTTATCAGTGTTCCTTTGTCATTGAGAAAAGGCAACGGCCGCATTTATGTCATCTCGCGGAAAAATAGATTCAACAAAGCGGACGCCCTGTTTTTGAGCCATGTCGCTGAACAGGCGTTTCCTGTTCTCGATAACATCGAACTTCTCGATCGGATGGCCTCGGAGGCGGTTTCGCAAGAACGGAAAAAGATTGCACTGGATATCCACGATACCGCCATCCAGCCATACATCGGACTGAAAATGGGATTGAGCGCGTTACGGCACAAAGCTGCCCCAGACAATCCTCTGATCGACGATCTCGATAAATTGATCAGCATGGCGGCACAGGTGATAGGCGACCTGCGGCGCTATGCCGGCACCTTTAAAACCGCATCGGGAAAGACTGAGCCGATATTCCTGGCCATTCTGCGCCAGCAGGCGGCGCAAGTCAGGGAATTCTACGGAATCGATATCGCAGTCAGCATGGAAGGCGAACTTAACGTCAGCGACCGCCTGACTGCAGAGGTATTGCAGGTGGTGCGCGAGGGATTGAGCAACATCTGCAAACACACCGATGCCCAGCGCGGACTGGTCAAACTCCAGTGCGCAGACGGCTGGCTCAAGATCCAGATCGAAAATGAAGGCATCGGCACCCAGTCTATCGATTTCATGCCGCGTTCGATTACAGAGCGGGCTAGCGCACTGGGCGGGACGGCCCAGGTGAAGCAAGGCGTTGGCGGCGGCACCGCTGTATTGATCGAAATACCCGTTTAAAAAGGTGGCACCATGAAGCCGGCGGACGAAACCATTCGCGTAATGCTCATCGACGATCACCAGACGATGCTGTGGGGATTGGGTAAATTGATCGACGGTGAAAAACCGAAGATGGAAGTGGTCGGAACCGCAAGAACCTGCGAAGAAGCGCTTGCGAAAATCGACCAGCTGATTCCGGATGTCGTTTTGCTGGACCTTGACCTGGATGGGAAAAACGGCCTGGATATCCTCCCCGCCCTGCTGTCGAACCTGGTGTCGCGCGTCCTGATCTTAACCGGCGAACGCAAACAGGCGACACTGGATATAGCGGTTTTGCGCGGCGCCCGCGGGATATTGCGCAAAGACGCATCGGCGGAACAAGTGCTGAAGGCGATCGAAAAAACCCATCAAGGCGAATTGTGGCTGGACCGTGAAACGCTGGGCAGGGTATTCGGCGAACTCATGGTGCCGGCCGGGACGCCAAAGCAGGACATCGACACGAAAAAGAAAGCGACCCTGACAGCCAAGGAGCAAAAAATCATTCACACGATAGTCGAGGGAAGCGGCGCTTCGAACAAAGCGCTTTCGCAACGGCTATACATATCCGAGCACACCTTGTGCAACCACCTGACATCGATCTACCACAAGCTGGGCGTGAGCAATCGCCTTGAGTTGTACGTTTATGCAATCAAGCACCAGCTGGGGAGCCCGCATTCCTGATTGCAGCTCAATGGATTCCCCCGCTTAGCATTGGCATGATGGTCCTGATGATCTGAATCACGGCCGGTCCCATGATGACCATGATAATCGATGGGAATATGAAGACCACCAAAGGGAACAGCATTTTTGTCGGAACCTTGGCAGCCATTTCCTCGGCCCGCACCTGCCTCTTGTGCCGCAGGTCGTCGGAAAATACCCGCAGGGATTCGCCGATGCTTGTGCCGAACTTGTCTGCTTGCGTCAGCATGGTAGCGAATATGCTTATTTCCTCGACACCCGTGCGCAGCGCCAGGTTACGCAAGGATTTCTCGCGTGTTCCGCCCGCCCTCATTTCCAGATTGGTCAAGTGCAGTTCTTCTGCCAGGGCGACGCTTTTGATCCTGATTTCGTCAGCTACCTTGGTGAGGCCGGCATCCAGCCCTAAACCTGCCTCGATGCAAACCAGCATCAGGTCCGTGGCGTCGGGAAAACTTTCGAAAATTTCGCGCCTGCGCATTTTTATTTTCCAATGCAACAGGGCGTTAGGCAGGTAACAACCGATCATGGCTGCCAGCATCAGGTACAGCAGGAACGTCAAGCCCTGAAAGTGAGTCATTGTGCTCAGCGCCAGGTATGCCAACCCGGCAAAGAGCAGCGGCAGCAAGGTCTTGATGCCAAAATAAACCAGCCGCGCATCGTTATGCCGGATTCCGGCATTGAAAAACTTGAGCCGCAGCGGCGATTCCTCCCAGTTACCAGTGGGTGAAGACAGATTGGCAAAGGGGCCGACCAGATTCACCATGGTTTCCGTCCATTGCTGCTTCTCGGCCGGATCGGACATTGCCTGCAGCCGCTGCTCCGCTCTGGTTGGCGCCAGCCACAGGAACAATCCTGCCAGCCCCAGCGTTACAGCGAAGAAGACGAGTACGGAAAGTATGAGCATTTCGTTCTCCCTTATACCCGGATTCTGATTATTTTTCTTAAGACCAGAATGCCGAGAACCATCAAGACCAGCATGTATTTAATGATTGCAATGCCGATAGGATCGTGCCACAACGGCTTCATGAAATCCGGGTTCAGGAAACTCATGGCGGCCCCCAGTGCGAAGGGCATGAGCCCCAGGATCCAGGCCGACAGCCGCCCCTCGGACGACAGCACCCTCACCTTCGAAAGCAGTTTCAGGCGTTCACGAATCAGGCGGCTCAGATTGCCGAGCACATCGGTCAGGTTGCCGCCTGAATCGCGCTGGATCAGCACCGCCACCACGAAGTAACGCAGGTCGGTAATCGGTATGCGCTCGCTCAGGTTAGTCAATGCCTGTTGCAGCGATACGCCGAAATTGACTTCATCGTGGACGATGCGGAATTCGCCGGCAATCGGCTCAGCCATTTCGTCTCCGACCATTTGCAGGCCGGACGAAAACGCATGCCCGGAACGCAATGCCCTGGTGATCAGATCAAGCACATCTGGCAGCTGTTGCTCAATCCTGGCCAGGCGCCGGCTCCGTTTATGACGCACATACAGCAGCGGCAAAGCTGCCAGCGCAATGCCAAGCGCGGCGCCCAGCAGGAGCGATTGATGAACCAGAAAAGTCATCGCCAGGCAACCCGCCACTGCCAATGCCACGCACGACAGCAGCAGTTTGGATACGGTCCAGTCGAGCCCCGCCTGGAGGATGAACCGGTCCAGTCTGCGGGCCCTGGGAAGGCTCAGCAAGATGCGCTCGAATAACGGTATTTCGCTCAGCATCCGTTGTTTCAACAGCTGCGACTGCTTGGTTTTATCAAGGGAAGCGGACAGTGCCTGCAGCCGCTTCGAAATCTTCTTGGCTTCCGGGCCTCTGTATGATTTCCACATCATAAAGAAGCCTTCCAGAAGCAGGACCACCGCAACGAAAACAAGCACTGAAAAAACCAGGAAGGTGTTACCACCAATTGATTGCAGCATGATTTTCACTCCTTCAGTGGTAATGTTTAGCGGGATCGAACATTGTGTCCGGCAACACCACGCCAAACGAACGCAGGCGTTCAGTAAACTTCGGCCTCACGCCTGTTGCATGGAAATAGCCCTGGACATCGCCATCGATGCCAATCCCGGTTTGCTTGAAGGCGAATATCTCTTGCATGGTGATAATGTCGCCCTCCATTCCGGTCAGTTCCTGGATGCTGGTGATTTTCCGTTTGCCGTCGGTCAACCTGATAGCTTGGATCATGACCGTAATGGCTGAAGCAATTTGCTGCCGGGAAGCCTTGTGCGGCAAGTTGAGATTTGCCATGCCCACCATGTTTTCGAGCCGGGACAGCGCATCCCGCGGCGTATTGGCATGGATGGTCGTGAGCGATCCTTCATGGCCGGTGTTCATCGCCTGCAGCATGTCGGCTGCCTCGGGGCCGCGCACTTCGCCAATCACGATCCGGTCGGGCCGCATGCGCAGTGCGTTGCGCACCAATGCGCGCTGGGTAATCTCACCCTTGCCCTCGATATTCATCGGCCGCGTTTCCATGCGCACGACATGCGGCTGCTGCATCTGCAACTCGGCCGCGTCCTCGATTGTGACGATGCGCTCAGATACCGGAATGTAGCCGGACAGGATGTTCAGCAATGTCGTCTTGCCGGAACCGGTGCCGCCGGAGATGATCATGTTGACCTTGGCCTTGCTCAAGCCTTCCAGCATGAACGCCATGTCCGCAGTCAAGCTCTTGTACTCCTCGACCAGATTGCTCATCTTGAGGGGGATATGCGCGAAGCGGCGAATCGACATCATCGGCCCATCCAGCGCTACCGGCGGAATCACTGCGTTGACCCGGGATCCGTCCGGCAGCCTGGCGTCCACCATGGGGCTGGATTCATCTATCCGCCGGCCTACCAGCGACACGATTTTGTCGATGATGCGCAACAGGTGCTTCTCATCGGTAAAAGTGACATTGGTCAGTTCCAGCTTGCCCCTGCGCTCCACATATATCTGGTCGTAGGAGTTGACCAGGATATCGGACACGGTCGGATCGGCCATCAGCAATTCAAGCGGGCCGAAGCCCAGCATTTCGTGCTGGATGTCGCGGATCAGCGAGCGCCGTTCGATGTCGTTGACCACCGCTTGCTCTTCCTTCAGCAGGCGTTCGATCATCGTGGTGATTTCCTGGCGCAGCATTTCGGGAGCCAGGGTCTCCAGCGCAGCCAGATCAAACTTGTCCAGCAGCTTGAGATGCATCCGCCCCTTCAATATCTTGTATGCGTCGCTCGCGACTTGCCCCTGCGGATGCTCGACAGGCTCTATCCTGACGGCGTTGAGTTTTTCTCGAAAAGACATTTTCGTATGCTCCGGTTAGAGTTGCTGGCCTGCACTTGGGTCCGGCTGGAAATGGGTGGCTCTATTATTGCTCTGCCCTTGCACCATTTATGCCCGCCTGAACAAGCGTCCTAAAAATCCCCGATTTTCATCTTCCCTGGGGCTCAGCGACAGCGCGAACGCCGCCAGATTCTTGGTCACCGCATTGGAACGCGCCATGTCGATCATCGGGTCGCCGTGGTTGATCGATGCATTGACCTCTTTATACGAATTGGGGACGGTGTGCAGCGTCACCGGCCCTAAAGAACGCTGCATGCGATCGATGCCGATTTCATTGCTCTTCTCGAAGCGGTTGATGATCAGTTCGACCTTGTTCATCGGATAGCCCAAGGATTTGAATATCGTCAGCAGCTTGCTGGCATTCCGCAGGTAGGGCAGCCCCGCCTGCAATACCGGGAAAATCCGGTCAGCCCGATCCAGCGCCTTGATCGCAAGCCCGTCCAAGGTGCGGCCGACATCGAGCAATATGAAGTCGTACTGCGCTACCGCCAGGTTGAGGATGGCGTCGATATGTTCCGGTTTGAGCTCCATCGCTTGCGAAGGCTCTTCCGGCGCCGCCAGTATGCTGTAGTTCGGCGCCACCTTAACCGTGCTGGCCGTCAGGAACGACGCATCCAGCCGGCCGATGTCACGCGCCACATCGGCCAGGGTCGAGGCCGGCTCGCCGTCATGCACGAACGACAGCGCTTCGCCGAATTGCAGGTTCAGGTCGATCAGCAGCACAGACTTGGTTTGCGCCAGCTGGCAGCCGAGATTGGTCGCCAGGAACGTGGCGCCGCTGCCGCCCTTGCACGGCATGAACGCCAGTATCCTGCCCAGTGTCCTGGCAGGGCCGCCGATGCGTTTGGCCGCGATGCGGCTTACAGCGGCTTCCAGCGCAGCGGGGGTCACCGGCGACGGCAGCACTTCGCGCACGCCGGCGCGCATCGAATTGATCAGGAATTCCGGCGTGTGGGTAGCGCACAACAGAATCACCGCGATGCTCGGATGGTGGGTAGTAACGTATTCCACCTGGGCCAGTTCGGCCGGATCGCAGCACATGCCCTCCACCAGCATCAGGTCCGGCTGCTCCTGTTCGGCGACGATACGCATCCGGCTTTTGCCGCCTTCAATCAGCGTGGCCGAGTGCGAATACGTACCCAGGACCCGCCCCATCTCTTGCAGGTTATTGACATTGGGAGAAATCACGGCGATCTTCATTTTGTTTTCCCTGAGTGTTAGGAACAGATTGCGGCGCTGTTCGGGTCTAGCCGCATGGCTTCCCGCGGCAGATAAGTAGAAAACACAGGCATCGGGATTGCAGCCAGTGCCGCGCTGCCTGCGATGGGCGAGATCCACTGATAGTTGAGGCTGGTGATCGTTACCGTCACCCCTTCGCAAGTCGCCGCGGTGCATGCGGCAGGACTCCACGCCAGGTTGATGTCGACGATCTGCGGCAGCAGCGCCTGCATCTTCGCCAGGACTTTCGCCTTCTGGGTGGTGTCGTCGCACACCACTGCATAGCGTGCTCCGGCGCGCGTGGCCTCGGTCGCCGCACTCCAGCTATAGAGCATGCGGCTGAAGTCGGTGATTCCCAGCAGAAAAGTCAGGAAAACGATCAGCACCAGGGCGAACTCCACCACGGTGGCGCCGGATTGCGATTGCTTGTTCATGTTCATATCGAACTCCGCATGGTGGCGCTGATATTGCTGTATGTAATTTTCCCTGTCGAATCAGCGAACGCAACGCCAAACACGCTGCCATACAGGGGGACGAATTTATAGCCGCTCACGGTAACCTGCACGGTGTTGATCAGCGGGTTGGAGCCGGCGGTCTGCCAGGTCGGCGTCAGCACGTTGGCCACGCTAAGCCCCGGCGCCAAGGGCGTCCCGGTCCCGGCAACGTTCCCGTACACCACCAGGTTCTGTGCTTCGGCGACATGGGTTCCCGGCGTCTGCACCGACAGATAACGGACCGCATCCCGCACCGACTTGGTGATCGTGTTGTACTGGAATATCGCCCGGCCGAATTCCGTCGTGATGAAAGTGAGCAGCAGCAGCATCGGCAGGATCAAGGCAAATTCAACGAGCGCCGTGCCTTTCTGTCTGGTTTTCATGGTTGTCCTCTTATCTCACTAAAACCGGCACCAGCGGACCGGCCGCGCCGCCCGCCAATCCGTTGGTCGTACATGGGCTGCTGGTGCTGCCGCCATTGCCGCGAAATTCCAATTGCACGGTTACCGTGGGTCCGCTTAACGGCTGCAGCATGAACATGCAGGCGTAATCGATCACCTTGTTCGAGGCATCGACAATTGGCGCAGTTACCAGCCTTCTGCTGAAGCCGTACAAATTGTGCTGTCCCCCGGCGCCCGGCGTAGCCAAGTTCTTGAAGCTGTTCAATTTCAAGCCAGTGATGCCATCGCCGCCGTTCAGGCTGGTTCCCGTGTCGTCATAAGAAGCAAAGGCCGCGCGCTTGGCCATGAAGCTGGCTGCAGTCGGATCTGAACCCGCGGCCGGCGTTCCAGACCACGCATTTTGTGGCGATGCGTTCTTCCAATTGGCCGAGGTATATGCATAACCTGAGAAATCTGGATGGTTGACGCTAGGACCGGGATCGCTGTTCTTGTAAATGCCGAAACGATAGTTCCAGACAGTATCCACTGTAGTCTGGGCGCCTGGCGTCCCCAGTGTGTCACCTAGCTTGGTGCCGCAATATCCTGGCTCGCCCAGTTCATTTTTTGTCTCGCTGGCGCTATTGCTGCCATCCAGGTTGTACCAGCCCATTTCACCGTTGACCTGGGTGCCGTTGCCGAGCATGTTGACCCACTCGCCGATCGCGAATCCGTAATTCGGTGCTGTCCCGCCCGTCTTTGGCTTCAGCCCGATCGGGATCGGACAGGTGGTCTGGGCGCTGGCACGAGTCGCCACCGCGACTGCCAGGACATTTTGTGTATTCGTGTAGGTCGTCGCGTCGTTGGCAAAAGCGCCCATCGATTGCAGCAGCCACATGTTCAAGCCGGACTGCGTGTGCTGGCACTGCGCATATCTGGCGTTGGCGGCAGCGGCAGTGGCGCCGTAGGCGGCATCCTTGAAAGTGATATCCGCAGCGACTATCTTGCCCTGGCTGCTCCATGAGGAAGATTGGAAATTGACGTTATTCAAATTGCCGGCGGTAATGCCGGCATTGGTGGCGCGCGTCAACGCGTTGCTTTCGCCGTCGAGCTCTTGCGCTGCAGCCAGCGCGCAACTGTCCATCGCTGTCTGCAATTCTGTCTTCACGACGAACAGATGGCCAAAGTCGAGGGCAATTGCCATGAATCCCATCAAGAATAGCAGGACGAGCGATACGGTGACTATCACTGCCCCGTCCTGGCGATGACACTGACGCTGGATAGCAACACGGTCCACGATGACGCCTTTTTTAGAGTTATGACAAACAGACTTTTCGAGATTCCGTTTTTTTTTGCGGCAAAATCAGGCGCAGGTGCCGCCTGTCTTCAGGCAATTTGATACACGGGTAATAAAGTCAGAAAAGCTGGTTCCCGTGGTCAAAGCTTGAAGCGCGACGACCAGCGCTATCGATACGACAGCAATGATCAATGCGTACTCGACGACTTGGGCGCCGTCTTCCTCTTGCAAGAATCGATGCAGCATGACAATCTCCTTTTAACTGAATGGGCGAGCCGGCTATGCGGCCGGCTCGCCGGCACCAACTGAGATCAAGCGCATGTCCCGCCGGTCTTCAGGCAGTTTGTTACGCGGGTAATGAATTGCGAGAAGCCGCCTCCGGCTGCAGTCAGCGCATTCAATGCCACCACCAGCGCGATCGAGACGACAGCGATGATCAGCGCATATTCGACAACTTGAGCGCCGTCTTCGTCTTGCACGAAAGAACCGATGGATTGTTTGACCAATTTAAGATTAGCGTTCATTTCTTTACCTCTTGAGGTTAATGTTGAATTGAAATTTACTACCCTGGTACTGCACGGTTGCTACCTACTTCTTACAACGTTGCGAAAGGATGACTCCCTTTTTCGCCGGCAGCTTATCCTGCTGCCTTGATCAATAAAATCCTTGATGCATCATTCCTGCGTTACTGGGTGGCGCCAAGACTGCCGCCGATATTGATGACGTTGACCGCTGGCGGCGGCGCCTTGAAGCTGCCTTGATAGAGATTGATGGTCTCCTTGGCCGCTTTACCGTCCATACCCGCCACCTGATCGGGATTCTTGCCGGCGTCAGGATTGATGATCATCTTGAGCTTGGCCTGGCGCACGGCGTCGCCGAATTTGGTGTCGTAGTTGGGAGTGACTGTCGAGCAGCCCGCCGTCAGGACGAGCAACAGTGCGATTGCGAGCTTGTTCATGGACTTTCCTTTTATTTGATTTCAGGAGTAGCAGCGACATCTTCAGAACTGGCTGTCGGCGCCATGGCTGGAGCTGGAGCTGGAGCTGGAGCTGGAGCTGGAGCTGGAGTTTGAGCTTCGACTGGAGCTTGAACTGGAGCTTGAGCTTGAGCTTCGACTGGAGCTTGAACTGGAGCTTGAGCTTGAGCTTGAGCTTCGACTGGAGCTGGAGCTGGAGCTCGAGCTTGAGTCGGGGCCGGAGCCGGAGCCGAGCCTTCCAGGCTGCCGTTGAAATAAACCTCGCCACGGCTAGGCACGACATGATTGTCCGTCGGCAGCGTCGGCGCTTCCGCCAGCGGCTTCACCAGATGCGGCGTAATCACGAACAGCAGCTCAGTCTGGTCAGTCTGGAACTCGGAACTCCTGAACAGCGCTCCAAGCACCGGCACCTCGCCCAAGCCAGGGAAACGCTTCATGGTTTCAGTGACGTTGTTCTTGATCAGGCCGGCAATCGCGAAGCTTTGTCCATCGTTAAGCTGGACGGTGGTATCCGCCCGGCGCACCGTCAGCGACGGCAGCACCGCCGTGACGCCGCCGACGGTGGTGAACGGCGAGCCAAGCTGCGACAAGTCCGATACTTCCGAAACCATCTTCAGGTTGATCCGGCTGCCGTTCAGCACGGTGGGCATGAACTTCACGCCGATGCCGAATTCCTTTTCTTCCAGCGTGATGGTGGCCTGGCCAGCGTTGTTGGTCTGGGACACAGGAATGAAGATCTTGCCGCCTGACAGGAAACTGGCCTGCTGGCCGCTGATCGCCATGATGTTCGGTTCAGCCAGCACCCGCACCAGGCCGTCATTCTTTTGCCCGTCGATGTTTACCGAGGTCCGGCCGATCCTCAGCGCCTGCAGCAAGGCATTGCCTCCGCTCAGGAAATTGGATAGCAGGGAATAGGTATTGCCTCCGCCATTGCTGGGACGGGTCAGGCTGACGTTCGACCCGAGCCTGTCGAGCAGCGTCTTGCTGACTTCGGCGATCTTCACTTCCAGCATGACCTGCTGCGGGGCCGTGACGCGCAGCATGTTAACCACCTTCTTGCCGTCGCCGTAAGCATTGGCCAGGTTTATCGCTTCGTCGAGCTTGATGGCGTCGCTGACCTGGCCGGTCAGCACCAGCGAGTTTTCCGCGCCGCGCACCTTGATCCCGGTTTCTTCAGGCATCAATTCGCCTAGCTTGGCTTGCAAGGTGCCCGGATCGACGGTAACGATGATGTCCTTGATGACGCAGCGTCCATCCGAACTCTGCAAAACCACATTCATCGATCCTGACTTCCGTCCCAGGAAAAACAGTTCGGTAGGACTGAGCAGCGTGATATCTACATCTGCCACGCCGTCCGAAGCCGCTTGCGCCGGGGCTGGAGGTGCATTCGCAGGCCCCGGCGGCACGGTCTTGTCGTTGGTTGCAGGCGGCCGGCCGGCACGGTTCGACGATTGGCCGCCGACCAGCATGCGCGCGGCGGGAACATTCAGCCGGATGACGCTTGACTTGCCAAGCGTGACGTAAGTAACAGGGTCAACCGTCACGGATCCGCAAGGCCTCAGGCCAGAAGAGCCTAGAGTTTGATTGGCGAAAGGTGCGCTGGCCGCGAGTGCTCCATCGGACAAGGCCAGCGCCGCGAAGAAGATCACATTTCTGTAGTTGTTGTTCACTTGAACTGCTCCCTAGATTGTTTTAATTAAAAACAGTTGAGCGTCCGGCTGCCGTTTTGAATTACCTCGACACACTGCGATTGCGAGGCTGACGCCACCATCGGTTTGCTGCGCATCACCCTGGGCTTTACAGCTGCAACCTTGGCTGGCGCTGCTTCCGGTTCTACACGCTCTCCAAACAGCTGGTTCTTGGTAATGCCTACGGTTGTTACCGTGTTCTTGTCCACCTGGTTGCGCAGCACTAGCGATAGCGTGCCGACGCTGCGCGCCAGGTCCAGCTTCTCTGAATCCTCCAGCGTCAACTCCAGCGTCACCGCACTGACTACCCGAGGTTTGGTATCGTCGCGGCCAGCTTCCTGCGCCACCGCCAGCACCAGTACATGCTCGAGCACGGTCTTGCTGATCTGCTTGCCTTCTTCGCCCTTGTTCTTGTCCTGCTGCGCATTCACCATGACGTCTACATAGTTGCCGGGAAGCGCGAAACCAGCCACGCCGACCACATCGTTGACCCTGACCGTCATGGCCCGCTTGCCCTCCGCAATCACGGCGGAAAGTCCCCCTTGCGTGCCTGCCGGCGCCAGCTTGCCGTCGAGGATCGCTTCGCCCCGCAGCACGCCGACTTTCACCACCCGGTCCTGCAAGTCCTTGACTTCTTTGAAGGCGCCGGCCGGCACCGAGCCGCTGGGCCAGTCGACGGTCGACAGCATTTGCACATTGATCCTGCTTCCCAGTTCGATATCTGACGCGGCCACCACGACTTTGTTGGAGGCGACGCCGCCTTGCTTCGATACCCACCCAGCCGCATATACAGCGGCTCCCAGACCGATCGCCGAGGCCAGCACGAGCAATCCGATTGCTTTGACGTTTTTCATTTTCGATTCCAGTCAAGTTTGTTTTGCAAGCTACAAATAACCTAGTTGCCGTGCCACCAGATAGCCGGTGGTGCCTATGCCGATGCTGACGCCGTACGGCAATTTCCCCACCGACTTGCTTGCGTCTATGTGGGCGTCCGGCCTGAAACCTCCAATTGCCGACAGCATCATGATTTGCACCATATTCTTTACATTGCCTAGCATCCGCCCCAGCGCTCTGTTAAACAGGGCAAACCCCAGGGCAGCGATGCCGCCGACAATGAAAGTGGATATGACCGCAAAAAATATCCCCGGAACGCCGAGGAATGCCCCGACCATCGCTATCAGTTTTACGTCGCCTGCCCCCATCGCCTTGAGCGCGTACAGCGGCAGCATCATGAGCAAGCCAAGCAGCAGGCCGTCGAACGCCCATAGAAGGCCGGCGTGCGTCGACATCGGAACTGCCGTGTTGTAAATCAGACCGAACGCCGTGCCGCTTGCAGTCAGCCAGTTCGGAATCCGATAGACCCGCCAATCGCTCGCAGCAGCCACTATCAGCAATGCAATCAAGACTCCCGTACGGGGATCGGTGACGAGCATGCCGAGAAGTTCGAGTAATGAATAAAATGCTTGCATGATCTATCTCTGCCATTCAAATGAAACGTGATCGGTAATGAGCTGCGGCATGCGTCCAACGCGATTTCTCATGTGCTCTTCACCAGAGCGAGCAACGCAAGCGTGCAGACCACGATAACAAGCGCTCCGATGAGCGCGAACTCTATGAGCGACGCACCGTCCTCTTCCTTGAAGAAACTCATGAGGGCATGCGATGGATCGTCGGTTAATCGCATACTCTTCTCCGTAGTGGTTTCTCATGATTCGACTCTGCCGGTTTCGATCGGACTGCAATGCTCGCGTCCTTGCAATGAGTATAGGCAGGCAGAAAAAAACGTATATGACCGATGGGTCCCTATTTGAGTAGGACCGACTGTCTCTCTGAATCAGGGATGGGCAGGACAAAACAACTAGGAAGGAGCGGGGGGAAAATCTAACTTGTTGTCGATAACGGACAAAAAGAAACGGACCTTGTCAAAGCCCGCCATTTTGCTTGTCGAAAGCAGACATTTTTTTTGTCATGGATGCTGCTGCCAGGCTCTCAGGCCGCAGCAAAAAAATTGCCACAAGGGAAGGAATGGAGAAGCAGCCACGCCTGTCTTTCGCGGGAGGTCCAGAGAGAAGCGGCTCGCGAAAGCGCCGGGAAGATGGCCCGCCCATTCCGCGGCCGCCGTCTTTGGCCGCGGCTATTTCAAGCGAGCCGAATGCGCCGCTGCAAAGGAAGGATTTTTACTGGCCGGCCCGACCTCGACTGCACGGGCCGCGACACGCCATCCGGCGTCAGCATGAGCGCCGGGATATGACTCTAACGGCTAGACCGTGTGCTGACATCGACCCACACCGCCAGCATCAGGATGCTGCCCTTGACGATCATTTGCCAGTAGGTGTCGACATCCAGCATCGACATGCCGTTGTCCAGGCTGGCCATCACCAGCGCCCCGATCAGCGCGCCGTATACCGTGCCGGAACCGCCGCGCATGGAAGTGCCGCCGATGAAGCAGGCCGCGATCGCATCGAGCTCGCCCATGTTGCCGGCCGAAGGCGAACCCGCCGCCAGGCGTGCGGTATTGACCAGGCCCGCCAGCGCGCACATCACGCCCATGATGCCGAATATCCACAGCTTCACCGCCTGCACATTGACGCCGGACAGCCGGGTCGCCTCCATGTTGCTGCCGACCGAATAGATGCGGCGGCCGAACACGGTCTGGGTGGTGATGTAGCTGAACAGTCCGAGCAGCGCCAGCAACAGCAGCACCGGCACCGGAATCCCGTCGTAGGTATTCAAGGTCGAGACAAATCCCAGCAGCACCAGGCCGATCAGCAGCACGCGCAGCGCGTCGCGCCACAGCGGCGGCACCGGCAGCGCATGCTGCATGCGGTTGCGGCGCTGCCGCCAGGTGAGCGCCAGCGCCAGTGCAAACAGGCCGATGCCGAGCACGATGCCGAGCTGCGGCGCCAGGTAGCCCTGGCCCAGGTAGACCAGGTCGCTGGAAACCGGCGCGATGGTCAAGCCGCCGGTGACGCCCAGCAAAATCCCGCGGAACGCCAGCATGCCGCCAAGGCCGACGATGAACGAAGGAATCCGCATGTAAGCCGTCAGGTAGCCGTTGAACAAGCCCAGCGCCAGGCCCAGCAGCAAGACCAGGCACAGGTTGAGCGGCAGCGGCAAATGGTGGGTAACGTTGAGCACGGCAGCGACGCCGCCCAGCAAGCCGAGCATGGAGCCGACCGAGAGGTCGATTTCGCCGGCAATAATCACCAGCACCATGCCGCAGGCCAGGATGCCGGTGATCGACATCTGGCGCAGCAGGTTGGACAGGTTGCGCGGCGTCACAAAACCGCCTTCGGTCTTCCAGCTGAAGAATGCCCAGATGAGGGCAATCGCAATCAGCAAGGCCATGATCTTGTATTGCCGGAACAGCTGCTTGATGTTGATGGTGCTCATATCAGTTTCCCGTTATTCCCTGTTTCAGATGCGGCGGCGACCAGCTGCTGCGACGCCAGGTACTGCGACGACTGGTCGATCGCCGCCGCCAGCACGGTTTCCTGGCTCAGGCCGCGATTGACGAAGTTGCCGCGCAGCTTGCCCTCGCCGATGACCAGCACGCGGTCCGATACGCCCAGCACTTCCGCCAGTTCGGACGACACCATGATGATCGCCACGCCCTGCCGCGCCAGGTCCGCCATTAGCCGGTAGATCTCGGCCTTGGCGCCGACGTCGACGCCGCGCGTCGGTTCGTCCAGGATCAGGACCTTGGGCCGCGCCAGCAGCATTTTCGCCAGCACCGCCTTTTGCTGGTTGCCGCCGGACAGGCTGGTGATCGGCAGGAACGGGCTGGATGTCTTGAGCTGGAGGCGGCTGATTTCAGCCTGCACGGTTTTCAGTTCGGCTTCGGCGTCAATGCGGGTGTGGCGCGAAAAATCCTTGAGCACCGCCAAGGTGATGTTCTGGCCGACGCCGAGATCGGGCACGATGCCGTGCTGCTTGCGATCTTCCGGCACCATGCACAGCCCAAGCCGGATCGCTTTCAGCGGCGTGCCGGTATCGACCTTCACGCCTTCCAGCCAGACCTCGGCCTGGCTGCGCCCGGGATAGGCGCCGAACAAGGCCGACACCAGCTCGGTGCGGCCGGCGCCGACCAGCCCGGCGATGCCGAGGATCTCGCCGCGCCGCAATGAGAAGGAAATGTCGTCGACCCGCTTGCGCTGCGGATTGTCGGCGTCATGGCAGGTCACATTGCGCGCCTCGAATATCACTTCGCCGATTTCATGTTCCTGGTCCGGGTACATGGCGCTGATTTCGCGGCCCACCATCTGCTTGATGATCTGGTCGACGTTCATGTCCTGCATCGGCGTGGTGGCGATATGCTTGCCGTCGCGGATCACGGCGATGGTGTCGCACACGGCGGCCACTTCGTCCAGCTTGTGCGAGATATACACGCAGGCCACGCCCTTGGCTTTCAGGTCGCGGATGATATCCAGCAGCACCGCGATCTCGGACGCCGTCAGCGATGATGACGGTTCGTCCAGGATCAGCAGCCTGGCTTTCTTGTTGAGCGCCTTGGCGATTTCCACCAGCTGCTGGTGGCCGCCGCCGTAGTTCATCACCGGCAGCGCTACATTAATATCCGGCATTTTCAGCTCGCGCATGAGTTCCGCGGCGCGGCGGTACATGGCTGGATAGTTCATGCGCCCGCCCGGCAAGGTCAGTTCGTGTCCCATGAAGATGTTTTCCGCAACCGACAGTTCCTGCACCAGCATCAACTCCTGATGGATGATGATGATGCCTGCAGCTTCCGTATCGCGCATCGACTGCGATTGCAGCGGCCGGTCCTCCCACAGGATTTCGCCCTGCCAGCTGCCATGCGGATAAACGCCGGATAGCACTTTCATCAGGGTCGATTTGCCGGCGCCGTTTTCGCCGCACAGGCCAAGGCATTCGCCTGCCTTGACCTTGATGTCTATGCCATCCAGCGCACGCACCGCGCCGAATTCCTTGACGATGCCGCGCATTTCCAGCAAATAGTCGGACATGCTTGCTCCCGCAATGATTGAAGGGAAAACGGCGACGCGGCGGACCAAAGCCGCCGCGGCCGTTTCAGTTCATGCGGCAGCTTACTTGCTGCTGATCTGGGCTTCGGTATAGAAACCGTCGTCCACCAGCAGCTTGACGTTGGCGCTGGTCAGCGGCGTCGGTTTCAGCAGGATCGTATCGACTTTCTTGACGCCGTTTTCATACTGGGCGTTGTAGGAAGGTTTTTCGTTGCGCGCCAGCTGCACCGACAGCTTGGCCGCTTCGGAGGCGATCAGCTTGAGCGGCTTGTAGACCGTCATGGCCTGGGTGCCCGCGATCACGCGCTTGACTGCGGCCAGGTCGGCGTCCTGTCCCGAGACCGGCACCTTGCCCGCCATCTTTTGCGAAGCCAGCGCCTGGATCGCGCCGCCGGCGGTGCCGTCGTTGGAAGCGACGATAGCGTCGATCTTGTTATTGTTGGCAGTCAGGGCGTTCTCCACGATGGACAGGGCTTCGGTGGCGCTCCAGTCCTTGACCCATTGCTGGCCGACGATCTTGATGTCGCCCTTGTCGATGGACGGCTTCAGCACTTTCAGCTGGCCTTCGCGCAGCATCTTGGCGTTGTTGTCGGTGGGCGATCCTCCCAGCAGGTAGTAGTTCCCCTTTGGCTGCGCCTTGAGCACGCCTTCGGCCTGCATCTCGCCGACCTTTTCATTGTTGAAAGAAATATAGGCATCGATATCGGCGTTCAGGATCAGGCGGTCATACGACACCACCTTGATGCCGGCCTTCTTGGCTTCCTTGACGGTATTGGTCAGTACGGTAGCGTTGAACGGCACGATGACGATGACATCCACGCCGCGCGAGATCAGGTTCTCGATCTGGGCGATCTGCCGCTGTTCGCTGGCGTCGGCCGATTGCACAAACACCTTGGCGCCCAGCTTGTCAGCCGCCGCGACAAAAAAATCGCGGTCCCTGGCCCAGCGCTCTACCCGCAAGTCGTCGATCGAAAAACCGATCTTGGGATTCTTGGAATCGGCCATGGCGGCCGTGCTGCCCAGTGCCAATACCGCTATCGACATCACTGCCAACAGACTCTTTCTCTTGATCTTGTTCATTGCTGTGTCTCCTGTCATTGGTTTTGATTTAACTGCTGATCACGCATTAACCTCGCCCTGCCAACTTCAACTTCTGCAACACTCGATATCACCCGGAATCACCCCTAATCACCCATATATGGCGCGGTTGACCAGGTTCTCCAGCATTTCCTGGCGACCGCTGACCGCCTGCGGATTGATCTGCCTGGCAAACGCATGCTCGGCGATGTCGCTCAAGCTGAGCTTTCCGGCCAGCACATCCTGCCCGAAAGCACCATCCCACCCTGCATAACGCTCGGCCTTGAAATTCGCCAGCAGGTCGTTCTCGACCATGCCGGCGGCGCGCTCCAGCGCCAGCGCCAGCACATCCATGGCGCCGACGTGGCCGTGGAACAAATCGACTTCGTCCAGGCTCTGGCGCCTCACCTTGGAATCGAAGTTGAAACCGCCGGTGGTGAAGCCGCCGGCTTTCAGGATTTCGTAAGTGGCCAGCGTCATCTCTTCGACGCTGTTGGGAAACTGGTCGGTATCCCAGCCGTTTTGCGGATCGCCGCGGTTGGCGTCGACGCTGCCGAGGATGCCGAGCGCAGCGGCAGTGGCGATTTCATGATGGAAGCTGTGCCCGGCCAAGGTCGCGTGGTTGGCTTCGATATTCACCTTGATCTCTTGCTCCAGGCCGTACTGCTTGAGGAAGCCATGCACGGTGGCGCTGTCGTAGTCGTACTGGTGCTTGGTCGGTTCCTGCGGTTTCGGTTCGATCAGCAGCGTGCCCTTGAAACCGATCTTGTGCTTATGCTCCACCACCAGGCGCATGAAACGGCCCAGCTGTTCGCGTTCGCGCTTGAGGTCGGTATTGAGCAAGGTTTCATAACCTTCGCGGCCGCCCCACAGCACATAGTTGGCGCCGCCCAGGCGCTGGGTGGCGTTCATGGCGGTGCAGACCTGCGCGGCGGCGTAGGCAAACAGTTCGGGATTGGGATTGCTGGCGGCGCCGGAGGCAAAGCGCGGATGGCTGAAGCAGTTGGCGGTGCCCCACAGCAGGCGCACCCCGGTCTGTTCCTGCTTGCGCTCCAGCACGTCCAGCATCTGCGCGAAGTTGTTGCGGTATTCGGCCAGGCTGGTCCCTTCCGGCGCGACGTCGGTGTCGTGGAAGGTGTAGTAGTCGACGCCCAGCTTGCTGAAGAATTCAAAAGCGGCATCGGCCTTCTTGTGCGCCATTTCCATGGCGTCGCCGCCTTCTTGCCAGGGACGGCGGAAGGTGCCGGCGCCGAACACGTCGGACCCGGGCCAGACGAAAGTGTGCCAGTAGCAGGCCGCCATGCGCAGGTGGGCGCGCATCGGCTTGCCCAGTACCAGCTTGTCGGCGTCGTAGTGGCGGAAAGCCAGCGGCGTCTGCGCCTGCTTGCCCTCGAAGCGGATCGGTGTCACGGAAGGGAAATAACTCATGCTTGCTCCTGTAGGGTGGTGGTGCGGTGTTGATGTGGGCCCATACTAGAACCGCTCCCGGCGCGCCACAATTACGAAATCCACCAGATGCCCTAGCGATTCTTTCTATTGCAGGTGCACATAACGGCATTTGGCCTGACGCTGGCGGCGCGCTTCGCTACAATCGAGGCCAACGGACTGGAATCGGTCCGCGGCAATGACAAATTGACAAACCGGGTTGCATGGCGCTCCCAGGAGACTGCAAGATGACAAGAACCGTGCACCGCATCGCCCTGCTGTTCAACGGCAACAAGATCTTCGACCGCGACATCATCGCCGGCATCGGCGAATACCTGAGCAGCACGCGCGCCTCGTGGGATCTGTTCCTGGAGGAGGATTTCCGCTGCCGCCTGCAAGGCATAGAGCGTTGGCAGGGCCACGGCATCATCGCCGACTTCGACGATCCGGCTGCCTGCGAAGCCTTGTCGCGGGTCAGCCTGCCGGTAGTCGCAGTGGGCGGTTCGTATGCCGATCAAGCCGACTATCCCGGCGACACGCCGTATGTCGCCACCGACAATTTCAAGCTGGTCAAGCTGGCCTACGATCACCTGATCGAAGCCGGCCTGCAGCGCTTTGCCTGCTTCAGCCTGCCGCAAGCCGACGTCAACCGCTGGGCCCAGGAACGCGAGAAGGCGTTTGCAAGCCTGATGCAGCGCGACGGCATGCAGGGCGAAATATACCGCGGCGTCGGCACCAGCGCGCCTTCCTGGGACACTGCGGTGGAGCAGCAGATCGCCTGGCTGCAGACGCTGCCCAAGCCGATCGGCATCATCGCCGTCACCGACGCTCGCGCGCGCCAGCTGCTGCAGGCTTGCCTGTGCGCCGGCATCGCGGTGCCGGAACAGGTAGCGCTGATCGGCATCGACAACGATCCGCTGGCGCGCATCCTGACCCGGGTGCCGCTCAGTTCGGTGATCCAGGGCACGCGCGAAATGGGCCGCACCGCCGCCCACCTGCTGCACCAGATGCTGCATGGCGGACGCCTGGCCGGCACCCGCATCCTGGTGCCGCCGGCCGGCATCAACGTGCTGGCATCGAGCCGCCACGAAGCGCCCAGCCATCCGCACGTGATGCAAGCCATGCACTTCATCCGCCAGTACGCCTGCCAAGGCATCAAGACCGAACAAGTGGCCGATTATGTCGGCGTCTCGCGCTCTTCGCTGGAATGGTATTTCCGCCGCGAGCTGGGACGCAGCGTGCACGACGAGATCCTGCGCTTCAAGCTGGGCGTGGCGA
Source organism: Collimonas rhizosphaerae (assembly GCF_038896935.1). Lineage (NCBI taxonomy): Bacteria > Pseudomonadati > Pseudomonadota > Betaproteobacteria > Burkholderiales > Oxalobacteraceae > Collimonas > Collimonas rhizosphaerae. Next base: position 15,196 of record NZ_JBANDC010000010.1, on the reverse strand, counting down.
AGGACATGCTGCAGCACGAAGCCCACAGCATCGCCGAGATTGCCGTCAGCTGCGGCTTCACCTCGGTGCAATACATGCACGCGGTATTCAAGCGCGAACTGGGCTGCACTCCGCGCGAATACCAGGACCGGCTGGCGCAGGCCGGGCAATCGCCGCCAACCGCAAACACCATCAACTGACCGAAGCCGACACCGATGACACCGACCTCCATCACCAGCACAGCCGCCGACCATGGCGTCACCCTGTACACGCTGCGCAACGCGCACGACATGCGGATCCTGATCAGCGACCACGGCGCGACCCTGGTCTCCTGGTGGGCGCCGGACCGCTACGGCCGGGTAGCCGACATCCTGCTCGGCTATCCCGATGAAAGCGGCTACCAGGCAAATCCATCTTACTTCGGCAGCCTGGTCGGCCGCTGGGGAAACCGCATCGCCAAGGGCCGCTTCACCGTGGACGGCGCCGAGTACCTGGTCGACCGCAACAACGGCGACAACCACCTGCATGGCGGCGACACCGGCTTCCACCTGGCGCAGTGGCGCGCCGAACCGGGCCCGGACGGCTTGCGGCTGACGCTGGAATCGCCGGATGGCGACGGCGGCTATCCCGGCAACGTGCAGGTTTCGGTGCTGTACAGCCTGGACGACAGCGGCCGCCTGAGCATCGACTACAGCGCCGCCAGCGACGCGCCGACGCCGCTCAACCTGACCTCGCACGGCTACTTCAACCTCAACGGCGGCGGCAGCGATATCTACGATCACATCTTGTCGATCGCGGCTGACCGGTACCTGCAGATCGACGCCCAGCTGATCCCCACCGATGCTGCCGATGTCGCCGGCAGCGCCTTCGATTTCCGCCAGCCGGCGCCGATCGGGCCGCGCCTGGCCTGGCCCGACACCCAGCTCAAGCTGGCCGGCGGCTTCGACCATTGCTACTGCCTGAGGCCGCAGGACGGCGCCGCTCCTGCGCCGGGCCAGGGCCGCAACGCGCAGCCGCTGCGGGAAGTCGCAACCGTCTACGATCCCGGCTCCGGCCGCCAGCTGTCGGTCTCGACCACCGAGAACGGTTTGCAGTTCTACAGCGGGAATTTCCTGGCAGGCATACAAGGCCGCAACGCCCAGCCTTATGCGATACACGACGGCTTCTGCCTGGAGACGCAAGCCTATCCCAACCAGATCAACGGCCCAGATGCCGAAGCCGTGATCCTGCGGCCCGGCCAGGTGTATCGCCAGACCACGATTTACCAAATCTCGGTGCGCTGACAAGCGGCGGCGGAAAAGCGTAGAATAAAGCCCGCCCGCACTGGCTCACCAGCCGGCCTGCGGGCGATCAGGCGCGATGCACATATTGGAAAGAGAGACACATGACAAAACAAAACGGAGCGGAACCGCTCATCAGCGAGATCGAGTATTACATGATGATTGTCGAGTTCGACATGTTATGGAACCGCAATACCACCGCGCAAGAACAGCAGCGAATGGAACACATGATCCGGCTGATCGACGCATTTGAAGCAGGACACACATTCCTCGCACCGCAAATGCAAGTTCGGACCGGACTGGAGAGCCGGAATAAAGAAGGGCCTACAACAATGTAGGCCCTTTTCTTTTGTAGCCCGCTTTTTCTTTATGTCCCGCTATCCCTCTCCTGCCGTCACCTTCACCGCACTCTCATTCGTCCTCTTCCGCAGCCTGTTCCTGTTCAACGAAAGCGGCAAGCCGTCCAATCAGGTGGCAGCCATTGCCGGATCGCTCACGCCATGCGCGCCGGTTTCCATGCGGCCTGCGAAGCGCCGGCTGAAACCGCCGGCCGGCACCGTCGCCGTCAGGTCATACCAGTTGCCCTGGCCGCCGATCGGCCAATGCTGGTCGAGCTGCATGCGGGCCGGCACATGGAAAGTCCAGGGGCCGGCCTGGCGGTAGGCATTCGGCTTGACAGTGACGATGCAGGCCCCTTCTCCTCGGTTCGCCATCGTCAGGCAGATGCGCTTGGTGAAGATATCGTAGCTGAGCTTGACTTCAGGTTCGGCCGAACCATCCACTGAAAGTACCGCGAGATTGCCCTGGAAAGCGCGATGGAAGCCGTTCGGCCCCAGCACCCACAGATCGTAGGCGCCGCGGTCGGCCTCCAGGTCCCAGCTGTCTTGCCATTCCCTGCCGGCTTCCAGCGCATAGCGGCGCGGCACCCGATCCAGGTGCAGACGGTCGTAGACATGGAACACCGCGGCAGCCCGGCCGGTATTGCGGAAAGCCAGGTTGATCTTGTTGTGCCTGGCATCGACCCGGGCGCTGGCATGCAGCTCGTAAGGCAATGCGCGCGAAGGCCGGACGCCTGCCGCCTGCATCGGAAACACCTGGCTGCCTTCGGCCGGCAAGGCGACCTGCTGCAGTTTTTCCTGCTGGGCGCGCACCGCGTCAGCTTCCGCCCGGGTGCGTTTCGGCAGCGTCGGCAAGACTTCATGGTTCGGATTGACGAAGTTGAAAGCCGACAGCAAATCGCCGCAGACCGCGCGCCGGAATGGCGTGATGTTCTCTTCCTTGACGTGGAAGCGGGCTTCCAGGAAACGCAGCACCGAGGTGTGGTCGAACACCTGCGAATTGACCCAGCCGCCGCGGCTCCATGGCGAGATCACATACATCGGCACGCGCGGGCCGGGACCGTAGGGACGGTTTTGGTAGGTAGCCGATGCCGCCGCGGAAAAATATTCGCCGTCGGTGGAAACCGACGAATGGCCGGCCAGCTCGCCGCCTTCGTAGCCAGGCGCGCATGGCGGCGGCACGTGGTCGAAAAAACCGTCGTTCTCGTCGAAATTGACCAGCAACACGGTCTTGCTCCATACCGCCGGATTGGCGGTCAAGGCATTCAGCACTTCCTGGATATACCAGGCGCCCTGCACCGGGCTGGATGGCCCAGGATGTTCGCTGTAGTCTGCCGGGGCGACGATCCAGGATACCTGCGGCAACGTGCCGGCGCCGATATCTTCGCGCAAGGCAGCCAGGAAGCCGCCGTCCGGCATGGTGTTGGCCACTCCCTTGAGCAGCGGGTCGATGCTGTCGTCGCTAGGCAGGTAGGCTGGATAAGGAGCGCCGTCGACGGCGTTGCCGCGCTTTTCGTTGGCCTGGCGATAGGCAACGAAACCTGCCAGCGGATTGTCGGTGAAATTGTCCGGCATGTTCTCGTAGACCTTCCACGACACGCCTTCTTTTTGCAGGCGTTCCGGGTAGGTCTTCCAGCTGTAGCTGGCAGCGCTGGTAGAGGCTTCCAGATGATCCTGGCTGTTATCGATGACCGGGCCGCCGTTCTTGCCTTTGGGATCGATGTTGCCGGTCCAGTGGAATACCCGGTTAGGGTTGGTGCCGCCGTGGAACGAGCAATGGTAGGCGTCGCACACCGTAAACGCGTTCGCCAGCGCGAACTGGAAATCCAGCTCGGCCGAGGTGTAATAACCCATCGACTGGGTCTGCTTGTAGGTCGGCCAGTTCGCCATGCGGCCGAGGTCCCAGGCATCCTGTGCGTTATCGTAGAAGTGGCTGGTGCCGTTGACGCGCTGGGCGTTGCCGATCTTGCTGTCGAGGTGATAAGGCAGGATCACGCGCGATTGTTTGGTGGTCTTGTCGGTGTACGTCTGCTGCATCACATTGCGCTTGCCGGCCAGCGGGATCGGGAAACGGTCGCCGAAACCGCGCACGCCGTTGAGCGTGCCGAAGTAGTGGTCGAAGGAGCGGTTTTCCTGCATCAGGATCACCACATGTTCGACGTCGCGGATGGTGCCGGTCTTGTTGTTGGCGGGGATCGCCAGCGCCCTGCGGATGGCTTCCGGGAAAGCGGCATTGGCGCTGACGGAATAGGCCGTGGCGGCGAGCGCGGTGCCGGCGGTGCGCAGGAAATGGCGGCGGTTCTTCTTGGTCATGATGGTCCTGTTCTTTCCTTATTGGGATAGGCGTCGCTTGGGAAGGGAATGTGCAGCAGGGAGACGGTGCGAGAGCGGATTGCTGGAACACGGGGCTGGTGACGCCATCGACAGTTGGTTGATTCCGGCCATGTAGTTACCGCCACGCATCTTTTGAATGTATCGAAGTATTGCGGCGAAATATTTCAGGCGTATGAAGGTTCGATGACCGTTCTGTAACGATTGGAGACGCCAGTAATCCTGGCTATTGATGGCCTGTATGGATGGCCTGCGTTGCTTACTTCCTGCACTTTCGGTAAGCTGCTTGGCAATACGGCGGGGCAGCGGCTTGCAGAGTCGCCCCGTGGATAACCGGAGCATTTTGCCGTGCCATGAAAATTTCATTGATCTCTGACCTGCACCTGTCCGTGCACCCGATGCCGGCGCCGGCAACCGATGCCGACGTCGTGGTGCTGGCCGGCGACATCTGGCGGCCTGTGGAAGCCATGCAGTGGGCCAGGCAATTTTCCGTGCCGACGATCTTCGTGCCTGGCAATCATGAGTTTTACGGGAGCGACCTGGTCAGCGCCATGCGCGACCTCAGGAGCGCAGCGCAAGGCAGCCAGGTGCACATATTGCAGAAGCAGGCGCTGCTGCTGGATGGCGTGCGCTTCCTTGGCTGCACCCTGTGGACGGACTTCCGTTTCTTCAGCAGCGCCGAACAGCGCCAGCTGGGCCTGCAGCAGGCAACCGAACTGGTCAGGGATTTTTCACGGATACGCGTGGCGCCGGATTTTCCCGACACGTTTACGCCGGCCCTGTCGCAAATGCTGTTCGACGACACGGTTGCCTGGCTGGAGCAGCAGTTCGCGCAGCCGCATGACGGCCCGACCATCGTCGTCAGCCATCACGCCCCTGGCCCGCAAAGCGTGCATCAACGCTTTGCGGGATCGGCGCTGAATGCCTGTTTCACGTCCGAGCTGGAACAACGCATCCTGGCGTGGCAGCCGGCGTTCTGGCTGCATGGGCACATGCATGACAGCTCGGATTACCGAATCGGGGCGACCCGGGTGCTGTGCAATCCGCGCGGTTACGCACGCGGCGGCAACGCGGAAAACGCCAGTTTCGATCCCGGCCTGACATTTTCCGTTTGAACCTGTCTTACCTGGCGACTTCGATCACGACTTTGCCGAAGTGGCCAGCCTGTTCCAGGTATGCATAAGCTTCGCGCGCCTGCTGGAACGGGAACACCTTGTCTACCACCGGCTGTATCGCCGCCACTTCAACGAACCGGTTGAGGTCCTCCAGCATCGCGCGGCTGCCGACGAAGATGCCAGACAAGCGCTTGGCGCCGCCGATCAAAGCGAACGGATCGAGCTCGCCGCCGAAACCGCTGACGCCGCCGATGATGGCAATCGTACCGCCCATCCTGGTGCTGCGGATGGAGCGCGCCAGCGTGCCCTGGCCACCGACTTCCAGCACCAGGTCGACCCCGGCGCCGCCGGTAAGCCGCAGCACTTCATCTTGCCATTCGGGTGTGTTGCGGTAATTGATGATGGCGCTGGCGCCCAGGGCGCGGGCGCGTTCCAGCTTGGCGTCGCTGGACGAGGTAATGATGGTGCGCAACCCGGCCGCCTTGGCCAGCTGCAGCGCCCAGACCGAGACGCCGCCGGTGCCCAGCAGCAGCACGCTGTCGCCGGCCCTGAGCCGGCCCTCGACGAACAAGGCGTTCCAGGCGGTGACGCCGGCGCAGGGCAAGGTCGCGGCCTGGATATAGTCCAGGTACGACGGAATCGCTACCCAGGACTCTTCATGCAGCACCACCTCGTCGGCCAGCACGCCATCCGTCACCGCGCCGAGCGCGCGGGCGGTGTTGCGCGGAGTCGGCGCGCCGCTGATCCAGTCCGGGAAAAAAGACCCGGTAACACGGTCGCCGACGCTGAAGCGGTTCACTGCCGCCCCCACTTCGATCACTTCGCCGGCGCCGTCGGAGCCCGGGATCACGGGCTTGTCGCCAGTGCTGAGATATGTGCCGTCGGCGATCATCAGGTCGCGATAATTGAGCGATACCGCATGCATGCGCACCCGCACCTCATGCGCTGCCAGCGGCGCGCTGTCGCGCTGCACCCGTTCCAGTCCCGCAATCTTTTGCCCTGCCTGAATCTGATAAGCCTGCATGGAAATCTCCTGTTCGTTTCACACATCATCTGTGCCTGGCCGCCGCAATGTCAGCGGCGGGATTGGCTGTTATGATATAGGTTCTTATTTTTCCTCAGTGGCGGCATTTTTTACTATGTATGTAGCGTATATGGATACAATAAAATGAGCGACCGTTTGCATGGCATCAGTGCTTTCGTCGAGGCGGTGGAAGCCGGCAGTTTTGCGCTGGCGGCGGAACGCATGCGCCTGACCCGCTCGGCGGTAGGCAAGAGCATTGCGCGGCTAGAGCAGCGCCTGGGAGTGCGCCTGTTTCAACGGACCACGCGCAGCCAGAGCCTGACCGAAGACGGCCAGGCTTATTACGAACGCTGCGTGCGCGCGCTGGCGGAACTGGACGCCGGCGCATCGGCGCTGGACAGCGGCAAGAGCGAAGCCATCGGGCGCTTGCGCGTCAGCGTGCCGGTGCTGTTCGGCCGCCACTGCGTGGCCCCGGTGCTGCTGGCCCTGGCGCGGCGCCATCCGCGGCTGGCGATCGAAATCTCGTTCAGCGACCGGGTGGAAGACCTGGTGGAAGAAAAATACGACCTGGCGATCCGCATCGGCAGCCTGCCCGACAGCGCCACCCTGGTAGCGCGCCAGCTGGCTACGCAAGACATGTCGATCTGCGCCGCGCCGTCATACCTGGCTGCTCACGGCAAGCCGGGCAGCGTGGCGGAGATGAGCCGGCATGTCGGAATTGCCTACGGCCGCGCCGGCCGCCTGGAGCCCTGGCGCGTGCGCGACAGCGCCGGCCAGGTGCACAAGCCGCAAGTGAACATCCGCCTGGTGTTCGACGACCTGCAAGCCATCACCGATGCCGCGGTGGCCGGCGCCGGACTGGCCTGGCTGCCTTGCTGGCTGATGTCGAAACATGCCGCCGCCGGCGAACTGGAGCTGGTGATCGACAGCGAAAGCGTGCTGCCTACCGAGATCTATGTGGTATGGCCGCAGTCGCGCTATCTGCCGACCAAGACCCGCGTGGCGATCGACGCCCTGGTGGCGGAGATCCCGCCGATGGTCGGTCAGATGCAACGGCCGAAAAAAAAACCGAGTGAAAAATACCCTAGCGTCCCAGCACCCCGAACTGCCAGGCAAAAAACACCAGCAGTCCAACCATGATGGTCAGCAGCTGGCGCCGTGTGCCGGCGCACACCAGGACCGCTGCAATGGCGGCGATCAGCTGCGGATTGCGCCAGCTCAATTCAAGACCCTGGCCGTGCGGCGCCAGCACCATCGGCACGATGATCGCCGTCAGCACGGTGACCGGCACAAAGGCCAGCGCTTCCTTGAGCCAGATCGGAAAGGCGGCGCGCTCGCCCAGCATGAAGATCGCCGCCTTGATGAATACCGTGATCAGCGCCATGCCGATGATCATCCAAGTGTAGTACATCATGCCTTGCTCCTTGCCGCGCGGCGCAGCGCCTGCCAGTGCGACAGCGCCAGGCCGACGCCGACGCCGGCCAGGATCGCCGCCAGCAATCCCAGCTTGTAAGGCAGGTCACGCAGGAACCAGGCGAATGCGCCTGCGGCCAGCGCGGCAGCCAGCTGCGGCAAGCGAAACAGCTGCGGCACCACGATCGCGATGAAAGTCGCCACCATCGCAAAATCCAGCCCCAGGGTCTGCAATTGCGGGAATGCCGTGCCGAACAGCAAACCGAGCAGTGTCCACAACTGCCAGTTGCCGTACATCGACAAGCCCGATCCCAGGAAATACCAGTGCCCGCGGGGCGTATGGGCGTGCTTCAGGTAGTAGGCATTCATCACGGCGAAGGTTTCATCGGTCAGCAGGAAGCCCAGCAGGAAACGCCAGCGCGCCGGCAAGTGGCTGACGTGCGGCAGCAAGGTCGCCGCGTACAGCATGTGGCGCAGGTTGACGATGAAGGTGGCCATCCAGATCACCAGCAGGCCGACCTGCCCTGCCGCCAGGCCGACCGCGATGAACTGGCTGGAGCCGGCGAACACGCCGAGCGACATCAGCTGGCCTTGCCAGGGCGCCAGCGGCCCGGCGGCGACCAGCGCGCCGAAAATCACGCCGAACGGCGCCGCGCCAACCATCATCGGTATGGTGTCGCGGGCGCCGGCGGCAAAACTGGACAGGGAGGTGGGATGCGGCATAATCTATTCCTTTGCGATGCCGGAATAGTAATGTCAAGCGCCGCTTTGCGCTAGTGGACCGTCATATTGGCGCCCTGCGCATGCGCGCATCAATCTCTACCGTAGGAGTGTTCTTTGAAGACCATCGGCCTTATCGGCGGCATGAGCTGGGAATCGACCGTGCCCTATTACCGTCAAATCAATGAAACCGTCAAGCAGCAGCTGGGCGGGCTGCACTCGGCAAAAATCATTCTCTACAGCGTCGATTTCCACGAGATAGAACGCCTGCAGCATGCCGGCGACTGGGACGCCGCCGGCGCCAGGATGGCTGAAGCGGCGCAGGCGCTGGAACGGGCCGGCGCCGATTTCCTGGTCCTGTGCACTAACACCATGCACAAGGTCGCGGCCGCTATCGAAGCCGCGGCCGGCATCCCCTTGTTCCATATCGCCGATCCCACTGCCGACGAAATCAAGCAGGCAGGCTTGTCAACGATAGGTTTGATCGGCACCCGTTTCACCATGGAGCAGGCGTTCTACAAAGACCGCCTGCGTGAACGCCACGGCTTGCAGATATTGACGCCCGGGCAGGAAGACCGCGATACGGTCCATCGCATCATCTACGACGAGCTTTGCGTGGGCCAGGTGAAGGAAGCGTCGCGCGCGGAATACCGCAGGGTGATTGCGAGCCTGGTCGCGCAAGGAGCGCAGGCGGTCATCCTGGGTTGCACCGAGATCTCGCTGCTGGTCGGCGCCCAGGATTCGGCAGTACCCTTGTTCGACACCACCAGCATCCATGCGCGCAAGGCCGCGGACTGGGCGCTCGCCGCAACATGACGCCTGCAGCGCCATCGGCCGCGGCGCGATGGCGGAGAGCGCTGTCTATTTAGGCATGGGATCGGCTGCCATGGCTTTGTCGCGAGCCTTGGTCGATTCCTGTTTCTCTTCTTTCAGATCCGATTTCGCCTCCGCTTTTTCTACTTTCATGTTTGCCTTTGCGGTTTTTTTCTTGGCCTTGTATTCTGCCTTCGCTTCACTATCGGCTTGCCGTTTTTGCACCAGCGGGTCGGTCAAGGCGGCGCGGGTATCGACGCTGGTGGTCGCTGCGGGTGCGGCACCTTCGGCGGGCGCCGTGGTTTGTGCCTGGGCCAGGTTGACGCACAGCAGCGCCGCAATAGGCAGCACGAGGATATGAATGTTTTTCATGTCGAGTCCTTTATAAAGATGGTGAATCAAGGTTAATTGCAAATCCGGATCAGTTTTGTGCGCTAGGCAACTTAGCGCGTCACCCCTGAAAATAGCCGGCATCCCTTGCTGCATGCGGCTTTTCGGTCGATTGACTGTTGTCTGGCGGATACCGGCCCTTACTGAAACACCGATTCAAACTTTACATTCGCGGAATTTTGCACAAAGATATAAACGTCAGCAGTTCATTTTTCATTTTTTGACGGTGGCGGTTTTGACATGCTGCTCCCGTCCGATGGAGAGAATATGTTACTTAAGCACACACTTATCGTTACAGCAATTGCCATGATCGCGGTCAGCGGATGTAAAAAAACGGATGACCCTAATGCTCCTGCAACAGCCACTCCACCGGCGACGCAGCAGGCAATGCCGCCAGCCGCTCCGGCAGCCCCCGCCCCGTCGGCCCCCGACGCTGCACCGGCCGCACCGGCTGCATCGGGCGCCAGTTCTTCCAGCGGCAGCTAGCAGACCGCGGTTGGCGCCACAGGGCGTCAACCGCATTTTTTTGTGACAGGACGCCTCTCCAGCGTCGATTCCTGTGTCAGCGCATTCCTACAGCAGAAGAAGACAAGCGCTGATTTCGCAAACTCCGCTCCAATGCAATCATCAATACACAGCAGTACAAACCACATCCTCAAAGGAGATGGCGATGGCTTACGTATTGAACAATTGCGGCACTCTGAAAACGAGTGCGAAAAATAGCGCCGCGGTACTGTCGGTCCTTCGGAGAGAAAACATGGCCGAGCTGATCCAGCCCGGCACGCAACACCTCACCTCGCTCCGCATTGCCGGCCTGTACGGCCACAATCCTTTGCAGAACCACATACTCGACGCCCTGCCGCCAGAAGATTTCCGGCGCCTGCTGCCGCACCTGGAATTTGTCGCGATGCCGTTCGGCATGACGGTATGCGAAGCGGATAGCCAGATACGGCATATTTATTTTCTCACCAGCAGCATCGTTTCTCTGGTCCACGACATGAAAGACGGCAGCTCGGCCGAGACTGCGGTGATCGGCAATGAGGGAGTGCTGGGAGTCACCCTGTTCATGGGCGGCGGCAAGAGCCTGAACCGGGCCACCGTGAAAAGCGCGGGTTATGGCTTTCGCCTGAAGGCCAGCATCCTGGCGGAAGAGTTCGCCCGCGGCGGCGCCTTGCAGCAACTGTTGCTGCACTATACGCAGACGCTGCTTGCGCAAATGTCGCAAACCGCCGTGTGCAACCGCCATCACAGCGTGCCGCAGCAATTGTGCCGTTGCCTGCTGCTGACGCTAGACCGCTTGCCTGGCAACGAAATCAGCGTCACGCAAAGCGCGATTGCCGCGATGCTGGGCGTGCGGCGCGAATCGATCGCCGAGGCAGCCGGCAAGCTGCAGGAAGAAGGCCTGATCCAATATGCGCGCGGGCACCTGACAGTGCTGGACCGGGATGGCCTGGAAGCAAGGGCTTGCGAATGCTACGCGGACCTGAAGCACGATCATCGCGATACGCTCAGCGAGAAAAAAGCCTCATAGGATATCGCCCTGCATTCAGTCCGCAGCGGCTGCGGTGGACGGCCAGCCGCTGCTGTCGGGATGCAGTCAGTCGGCCGACGGCTCTGGTGGATTGCCCGCCACCGCACCAACGTCCGGCGCCGGGCGCATGTCCAGTACCTTGGTCAAAAAGCCCCAGCGATCGGCCACCTCTTCAATCTGCTTCGAAGTCGGCTTGCCGGCGCCATGCCCGGCCTTGGTGTCGATGCGTATCAGCACCGGCGCCGCGCCTGCCTGGTCAGCCTGTTCGGTGGCCGCAAACTTGAAGCTGTGCGCCGGCACCACGCGGTCGTCATGGTCGGCGGTGGTCACCAGCGTGGCCGGATAGCAGGTGCCTGGCTTCAGGTTGTGCAGCGGCGAATAGGCATACAAGGCTTTGAATTCATCGGCGTTGTCGGAAGAGCCGTAATCCGAAGTCCAGCCCCAGCCGATGGTGAATTTATGGAAGCGCAGCATGTCCATCACGCCGACGGCCGGGATCGCCGCGGCAAACAGCTCCGGCCGTTGCACCATGGTGGCGCCGACCAGCAGCCCGCCGTTGCTGCCGCCGCCGATCGCCAGTTTCTGCGGCGAGGTATATTTATTGGCGATCAGCCACTGCGCCGCGCCGATGAAATCGTCGAACACGTTTTGCTTCTGCAGCTTGGTGCCGGCTTCATGCCATGCCTTGCCGTACTCGCCGCCGCCGCGCAGGTTCGGCACGGCGTACACGCCGCCCATTTCCATCCAGGCCAGGTTGGGCACCGAGAACGCCGGCGTCAGTGAAATGTTGAAGCCGCCATAACCGTACAGATAAGTCGGGTTGCTGCCATCGAGCTTCAGGCCCTTTTTCGATACGATGAACATCGGTACCCGGGTGCCATCCTTGCTGCTGTAGAAAACCTGGCGCGTCTCGAACGCGCTCGGATCGAAATCGACCTTCGGCTGCCGGTACAGGCTGCTCTTCCCGCTCGCCAGGTCATACCGGTAAATGGACGCTGGCGTGGTAAAGCCGGTAAACGAATAGAAGGTTTCCTTGTCATGGCGCTTGCCGCCGAAACCGCTGGCAGAACCTATTCCCGGCAAAGCCACTTCCCGCACCAGCTTGCCGTCCAGCGTGAATACCTTGACCTGGCTGCGCGCATCTTTCAGGTAGTCCAGCACCAGGCGCTGGCCGACCACGTTCGCGCCTTGCAAGGTTTGCTCGGCCTCCGGCACGATCACCTGCCATTTTTCAACCTCGGGGTGGCGCGTGTCGATCGCGATAATGCGGCCCTTTGGCGCGTCCTTGTTGGAGTTGAACAGGAACACCGGGCCATCGTTGTCGATGAAATCGTAAGAAGCATCGAAACCGTCAAGCAGCGGTAGCATCTTTGCGTCTTTTTTGCCCAGCTCCTTGTAGTACACGCGATTCTTTTGTTCCGTGCCTTGCGAAATGCTGACGACCAGGTATTTGCCGTCATCGGTGACGTGGCCGGCGAAACCCCATTCCTTTTGATCCGGCCGGTCGTAGACCAGGACATCGTTGTCCTGGGAAGTGCCGATTTTATGGAAATACAGCTTCTGGAAATAATTCACGTCGGCCAACTTGGTCGCTTCTTTCGGCGCATCGTAGCGGCTGTAGAAAAAGCCCGAGCTGTCGTGGGCCCAGGATGCGCCAGAGAATTTTACCCACTGCAAATGATCGGCGGTGTCTTTGCCGCTTTCGATGTCGCGCACCTTCCATTCGTTCCAGTCGGAGCCGGAGGCAGCGGTGCCGTAGGCCAGGTATTTGCCGTTCGGGCTGACCGCAATGCCGGCCAGCGCCACCGTGCCGTCCGCCGCCAGCTTGTTGGGATCGAGCAGCAGGCGCGGCTCTTCATCGAGTTGTTTGACGGTGTATAGCACCGCCTGGTTTTGCAGGCCGTCGTTACGGCTGTAAAAATAACGGCCGCCTTCCTTGAAGGGCACGCTGAAGCGTTCGAAATTCCACAGCTTGGTCAGCCGTTCGCGGATCGCCGCGCGTGCAGGAATTTTTTCAAGGAAGCCTTGCGTCAGTGTGTTTTGCGCCTCTATCCACGTCTTGGTGTCGTCGCTGTTGCCGTTTTCCAGCCAGCGGTAAGGGTCGGCTACCTTGACGCCGTGATAGTCGTCTACCTGGTCGATTTTCTTGCTGACCGGATAAGCCAGGGCCTGGTTGCCCGCCGGGCATTGCTGGGCGATGCCGCCGCCGCTGGTGAGGATGGCGGATAGGGCCAATGCGTGTTTTAGGTACATGTTTTGTCCGTTGTGATTTGGGTGAAATCAGATGAGCAAAGCTGAAAAAATACGCCGGCGGCTGGTGGCTGCGGCGTAAGGGAAACACAATATCATCGATTGCATGCGATGTCTGTTTGCCACGTTGCTTGTTGCTTTTTCGAAAGTAAATATGCTATCGTGCATTTCTAAAATGTAACATCATGTAGCGCGCAGCCATCACGTCGAGCGGGCTACCAACTCCAACATCCAGAGACAAAGAAACCAGCCATGAAAACACTATTTGCCTGTGCATTTATCCTGCCCGTCCTGTCTGCATGCGCAGTCGACGCCGGCAACCAGAACGTCGCCGACAACCAGGAAAACGTTTACACCACCGGCAGCAACCTGCCGTCCAGGCAAAACAAGAAGTCGAATGTAGAAACGCTCTCGCCTGAGCAGGCTAGCGGGCTGTTTGGTACAGGTACGACACACGCACCCAGGAATTAAGTACGCCTTTTTTACGGCATGATTGACAGCGGTTAACTGAAAACGTCTCACCGAAAGGTGAGACGTTTTCTATTCAGCGCCGCATTGCGTCAGATTAATTGATCGGATGGTTTGCCTGCATCACCCACAAGCGCGCCAAATCGGCAACGCCATCTGTACCTTGAACCGACTTGAAGGCCTGGATCGCCTTGTCTTTCTGTCCGGCCAGCTGGTAAGCAATGCCCAGGTGCAGCTTGGCGTCCTCTGGACGCTTGAGGCCGCCCTTCTTCACGCCGTTCTCCATCAGCGCCAAGCCTTTGTCAAACTGGCCGGCGGTGACCAGCGCATACCCGAGGTTGAGCTGGCCGGTGCCTTCCTTGCTGGCGTTTACCGAGGCTTCGGTTTGCGCTAATGTTCTCTGGTCGTCGGCCATTCCTTTGCTGGCCTGGTCGCGCAGGCGCTTTTGCTTGGCGGCGTCAGGACCGCTGCCCAGAACACCCGACTGAAAACCCTGGTCCAGAGTTTTCTTCGCTTCTGCCGGGAATCCCGCCAGCAGCGCCAGTTGCGCCACGTCGGTGAATTCGGCGCTGGTCTGCAACTGCGCTGTCGCGGCTTTCAAGCGGTACAAGTCCAGCGTCAGATGGTCAGAGAAGCCCGGCTTGGCCTGGATACGGCTGAGTAAGTCGAGCCAGTATTCTTTCTTCGGATAGTAGCTGTTGAGCTTTTCCAGCGAGCTCAGGTATGCCTGTTTGTCGTTGCTCTTGAGCGCACAGCTGACCAGCAGTTTCAAGGTGATCTCGGTCGGCGTACGGCCTGCGCTTTCATCGGCCGCGATGTCTTTCTGCAGCTCGCTGGTGGCGCGCGGAATGTCGTTGCTCAGGTAGTAGGACTGGATCAGCAAGGTGCGGGTTTGCGGATCGTTGCCGTTTTCCTTCAGCGAGCGCGATAGCCATTCGATGGCTTTGGGATATTTTTCCGCGTCGTAGTACAAACTGCCCAACGCCTGCACGATCTTGGCTTTTTCCGCCGGCTCCAGGCGTCCGGACGCAATCACTGCTTCGAACGATTTGCCTGCCAGGTCGGTATCGCCGGCGCGCGCGGCAGCAGCCCCGCGCAGGCGGTCGATGGCATATATTTCATACGGTGTCTTGTCGGCGACAGCATCGGTTTCAGCGATCTTGGCCAGCGCTTCCTTGAATTTTTCTTCTTTAAGAAGTGCCTGCGCTGCCTGCAGCGGCGTGCCGATTTCCGGGCGCACCGTCTCGGCTTTGGCGCTGGCGTCCGCGGCATGCGCCAGCGGAGCAAAGCCGGCCATGGGAAGTGCCGTGGTCAGGCCCACGGCTGCCAACAACACGAAAATTGGTGCGAAACGCAATTTGGACATAGCTATTCTTTCAATCGAAAAAACGAAAATAGGCAGGGGTATGACCCTGCCTATTTTCTGGTGCAAAAACAAATGCTATTGATTACTCCATGAACTGCTCGTTGCCGACGATGCCGATCTTGGTGACGCCCAGCCGCTGCGCCGACGCCATCACGGCGGCCACCGACTTGTACTCCAC